>JBCCVV010000019.1:0-44936 GCA_039194925.1 Bacteroidota bacterium | reverse complement strand
GTAAATCCGAAATTATATGTTGATTTTTAGAATCATATCTCTATTCATATTCCTAACTCTTGTTGCGAACAGCAAAATTGACGCACAGAATAGGGAATATATCGATAGCCTTTCGAATGAATTGGAAACATCCGATGATACTACTCGGGTAAAGATTTGCCTCAAGCTATTGCAAGCATATGCATATTATAGTCAGGATACGGTTTGTCTTTATGCAAGACGAATGCATAGCATAGCCGTTAAGGATAAATCATCTCGGGTATTTCCTCTTTCTTTAGATGCGCTGGGCTATTGCCATTCTGGTGCCTCCAATTTTGATTCTTCTTTGTATTACTATCAAAAGGCTTTGGATGTTTATACGTCCAGAAATGATAAAGCTTTGATCGCGAAAGCCCTTAACAATATATCGTCTCCTTTGTACTCGCAAGGGAAACTTCAAGAAGCACTGGATTATGCGTTGCAATCATTGCGAATAAGCGAGGAATTAGGCCTGAGAGGGGAGGTGATAGCTGCCAATTATTGGAATATTGGTAATATGGCGTACGAATTAGATGACTTGAATGAGTCCAATGATTACTACAATAAGTCAGCGGAAATTTATTTAAGTCTTGGAAAGAAGAGTCACTTCATGGATTTACAAAACTTAAAAGCTCTGAACTATAAGGATATGGATTCGCTGGACTTGGCAATAGGCCTTTTTGAAAAGTGTAAAGTCTATTATCAGGATAAAAATCAGCTTACAGAATTGGCTTCAACTTTGGAGAATATGGGACAGGTTTATATGGCGCAAGAGGAATATGGTAAAGCTGAACGCAGCTTACTAGATGCACTCCCTCTTGCAGAGCAAAGTGGCGAAAAACGAATGGCAGGATTCATCTACCAACGACTTTGCGATTTCTATATTAAAAATGGAAAATTACAACTAGCGGAACAATACGGCTTGAAATCCCTGGCAAATTCTGAAGAACTGGGAATTTTAAATAAGATTCCAACCGACAACAGAAACTTAGCTAACATTTATCAGAAGAAAAAGCAATTCGAACAAGCTTTTACTCATTTTCAAACATTTCATGTGCTCAATGATTCCATCAATGGAGTGGAAAAACGCAATGCCCTGGAAGAGTTAAAAATTGAATATGAGACGGAAAAAAAGGAACAAGAGATTGTTTTGTT
Organism: Bacteroidota bacterium; assembly: GCA_039194925.1. GTDB lineage: Bacteria > Bacteroidota > Bacteroidia > Chitinophagales > Saprospiraceae > CAJXUU01. The sequence continues at coordinate 43,763 of JBCCVV010000019.1, read as the reverse complement.
GGAAGAGAAGGCAAAAAGAAGTGAATTGGAAAAGAAAGGTATGATAACTGGAATTTTTGCCTTACTTGGTTTTTTTGGTGTTTTGATCTATGCTATGAGACAGCGGATGGTTAAAAATCGGATTGCAAAAGCAAAGGTGGATCAGGAATTGGAATTTAGCAATAAAGAATTAGATCTTAAAAAACAGGAACTTACAGCTTACGCTTTGCAATTGGCTCATAAGAATGAAGTGTTGGAAGATATCAAAGCCAACGTATCAAATGCCCAACGCTCCAGGGATAATAACCAATCTCTGCAAAAAGTAATCAACAAAATCGATTTCAACCAAAACGACGATGAATCCTGGGAAGGGTTTAGAACTCGATTTCAAGCGGTTCATATTGATTTTGAAGCCAAAGTGAAACAAAATTATCCAGGCGTTTCCTCCAATGAAATGCGTCTTATGGCCCTGCTCAAAATGAACCTCTCTTCTAAAGAAATCGCTAATATCTTAAATATATCGCACGAGGGGATCAAAAAAGCCAGATACCGACTCCGTAAGAAACTGGGGCTGGAAACCGGGGCGAGTTTGGAAGAGCTGGTATTGAATATATAGGTGATTTGATCTGGATAAGGTAACCTTTCAGGCTACATTTAACTGAACATATAAACTACTGTACTTGGAATATGTCAGACTTTAAGGATGTATTTCAGGCTATGCATGCAATTCGCTGCATTGAATTGGGATATAGCAACCTTTCAGGCTGCATTTGATGGGCCTTGTATACAGTATGTTGTACTGTATTGAGAGATGGCAACCATTTAGGCTTTACTTGATTGGCTACCTATACTCTGGGATGCATTGTATTTGGGTATGTGGACTTTTCAAACTGATGGCATATATATATTACGGTTAGGATTTGTTGTTTATAGTTCCAAGTGGATATAAGTATAGTGTCCTTAGATATAGTGATATTTAACGCACTTTATATTATTTGAATGATATGTTATCAAGCCTGAAGGGTTTGCATGTTCCAGATCAGCGTGGTCACGCGCTGATCTGGAATTGACAGCACAGAGTAGCCTGAAAGGTTACCATATGTTTGGTGGATTGAGCCTCAAATGATGTTAACAAAAAAGTATTTCCGACCAATTGCTAATCATTTCAATAATACTTTTCTATACACTCTGTCACTTGTTTCAATTTCATCAATTTATCTATTTCTTCTTTCTGAGAAACCTTTTGATGATGTTGCTTTTGCCTTTTGACATAATTAATTGCAAGATCAAGTCTTGATTTGGAAATGGAAAATGCTCCATATCCGGCTTGCCATTGAAAACTTGGGATATTTTTTGTCTTGAACCATTTTGAAGATTCTTTTTTGGCTACTTCCATGACTTTAGAAATAGTAATCTGCTTGGACATCCTAAAGATAATATGGGTATGGTCGGGCATTGAATTGATTCGTAAGAGTGGACAATTTAGACCTTTAAAAATACCGGTCATGTATTTGTGATATTCATCCTCGATGGATTTATGAATGAAGTTTTGTCTGCGCTTCGTTCCAAATACAGCATGAATATAGATTTGTGTAAGTGATTGTGCCATTGTAATTAGTTTATGATTTATAAGATATTTCAAATATAGATCAAATATGATTGACATGCTAGTCAGGGTTTAATGGCATTTTTTCGGTTTTACTTGTGCAAGATATGGTAACCTTTCAGGCTACACTTGATGGGTACATGTACACAGTGCGGTGCACTGTGATTGTGATATAGCAACCTTACAGGCTGCGCTTGATAAGTACATGTACACAGTGCGGTGCACTATGTTTAGGATATAGCAACCTTACAGGCTGCGCTTGATAGGTACATATACACAGTGCGGTGCACTGTGATTGTGATATGGTAACCTTACAGGCTGCGCTTGATAAGTACATGTACACAGTGCGGTGCACTATGTTTAGGATATAGCAACCTTACAGACTGAGTGCGGTGCACTATGTTTAGGATATAGCAACCTTACAGGCTGCGCTTGATAGGTACATGTACACAGTGCGGTTCACTGTGATTGTGATATAGCAACCTTACAGGCTGCGCTTGATAGGTACATGAACACAGTGCGGTGCACTATGTTTAGGATATAGCAACCTTTCAGGCTGCGCTTGATAGGTACATGTACACAGTGCGGTTCACTGTGATTGTGATATGGCAACCTTTCAGGCTGCGCTTGATAAGTTCATGTACACAGTACGGTTCACTGTGATTGCGATATAGCAACCTTTCAGGCTGCGCTTGTATGACTTTGTATACGGTGCAATGCACTTTACTCGGAATATGGTAACCTTTCAGGCTGCACTTCTCCAAGCCTGTAAGGTTTGCATGTTCCAGATCAGCGTAACACGCTGATCTGGAGTTGTTTGGTTTCAATGTAGCCTGAAAGGATACCATATGTTTGATGAATAGGCACTTCGTTTGCCAAACAACATTCCAATTTTTCAAAATCGCACCTTTCTAACCTTTCTTTCTTTTTTCCGTCTCACCTTCGTCCTGAAAAATTTCTTAAATTCCTTTATCTGTTTTCTCCGTTCAGGAATTACGATTACCTCTTTAACAATTTGCTTGAATACCTTGGGGTTGTCAAGATCATTTCGAGCAGCAAGATAGGGTACTAATTGTGTAATCTCCTTCGCAAAGGGATGATCGTCATCGATTTTGATTTTTGAAATATCCCAACCCAATTCCTGACCGGTAATGGCTTCCTTTACCATCTTGTAGGTGAGCAACGGTTTTTCTTCGCCATCTGCTTCTATCGGTTCAGCCGAAGCATTTGACAAAAAAGGATCTGGTCGTTCACTGTTTAAAATCTCATTGTCAAAAACGGGATCGTCATCTCTTTCTACCTTTGCATAATCATAATAAAAGTTGCCTTCTGGTCTGTTTTTGAACGTGGATTCTCCGAAATTTTGTAGAATCGGATCAACACTTTGTTCAATATTGGTGACAGGGTCATAATAGATATTTCCCAAATCATACATGCCCGTTTCTTCATCCAATAGAAGCCCTGAGTGCATATAGGATGATTTGTCACGTGTGGTTGCTTTATCTACCCATCGCTCTCCACTCGGTAAATAGGCAGAATGCTGACGGGCATTTCCCGCCAGATCGGTGATGTAGGCAGTACTTCCCGAGTTGTCGTAATGAAAATAGAATTGTTCCACTTCCGGTACGATACCTCCAGAGGTGAAATTGTAACCTGCGGAAACGTTGGTATTGTCCGTATATGCAAAATCAAAAAATACAGGTACACCCGGTGGTCCGGTAGAGTCTGGAGATGGTATGCTTGGCCAATTGGTAGGTGGAGTGTTGTATGGATTGGCATTAGTTGCATTCGGTAGGGTGACATCATTTATCTCAGGTTGACCCAATAAAGCAAGCAAGGTAGGTGGCCCAGGAGGAACGCCCAACTCGGCATAGTAATTCAAAATGGACTGCTCGTATTGTTGGATTCTTGATTTGAAATCAATTCCACCAGCGGTAATTTCGGGACCTTGTGCAAGAGCTGTCTGAAATACTCCTGTCCCGATTTTACTTAATATTCGTAAGTCATCTACGAAATAATGTTTGCGATAATCGTTTTCAAATACCGTGAAATATGGACTGACATCTACTCGAAAATTGACCTTATGTTCCAGAAAACCTGCTGGAGCACCATTGATAAAAACACCTTGGAATTCACCATGACTTTTCAGGGTCCGTACTCCAAAAGCATCGTATGTATATCTACTTATGTAACCATTGTTGGAGGTGCCTTGAAGTCGATTTTCTTCATCGAAAACATTTTGATCATAATTGAATATCGATTGACTTGAGCTGAGTAAGAGATTTCCGTTGGGGTCATAGGAAAATTGTTTGCCTCCAACCTCCGAAGGACGAGTAGGTTGATTCTCATGTTCATAGGTATAATCAAAAACCCTGGAAGCCAAAATATCCACTTCGTCATTGATATGAACAAATTGATCCTTAAGGGTTAAATTGTTAAGCGCATCATAGCCAAAGGTCAAGTCATAGGTTTGCATTGAATCTGAACCAGTCCATGTACCATTTGCATGTATCAGACGATGAAGTACATCATATTTGTACGTTTCCCTTAAATTCCCTCCTATTGTTTGATCAATTTGACCCGTGGTAATTCTTGAGACTAAATTATCCGCTTTATCATAGCTGTAAGTTTCATCAAGAAGGGACGTGGCATTGGATGTGTTGGTGATTCGATTGACCAATCTTCCTTTATTATCATAGAAATAGTTGTCGGTTGTCCCATTACCATATTCCATGTATACCCGGTCTGTGAATTTATCATAACCTGCATAAGTTAAATAAGGTGTTATATGTTCACCTTTGATTCCTATCATTTGCTGGAGTTGGCCTCCTTGATTGTATGTATATAAAAGCGATTCGCCATCAGGATAACTATATTTGGTGACTCGACCCCAAGTGTCGTATTCCGCTTCTGAAACATAAGTAAAAACCTTGGACCTGTTGATCATAACGGTACGAATGGTTTTTGTAGGATTTCCCTTACTATCAAAAAAATATTCGCGTCCGCCAGTAGCATCTTCCTGCAACCAAATGCGCCCAGCACGATTGAAGCTATCCTGTGGAGCACCGTAATGGATCTGGACTTTATTTTGAAAATGTTTAGGGTAATCAATCTGTACCAATCGTTCCTTATCGTATTGATAGCGAATCGAACCATCTTCCGAAATTTTATCTCGGATGGTAGCTGTAATTCTTTCAATTAAATTATTTGCCTTGTCATATTTTAACTCTGTTATGCCCGCATCCGGAACTTTAACAGAAATTCTTCTGCCCAACATGTCGTAGGTATAGGAAGTCTCATTACCGAAGGCATCATAAATGTTTTTTACTTGTGAATATCCATCGTAAACATAAGATTGCCAGATGTCATCATTTGGTCCGTCGAAACGTTCTGCTATTATCTTTCCCCTGGTATTGAAATAATCGTATTGCTGATATCCTAAAGGATCAGTAGTCCTGGTAGTTAAGGCCAATTCACCATTATTGGAATAATCGAGAGTGTACTCATATGATGTTTTGGCGTCGTAAGGATCAAGCACTTCTGTAGGCCGATCAAAAACATCATATATTGTTATTGAGAAAGAAGCATCACGATTCAGATTGAGTGAAGACCTATTTGCTGTAGGTTCGATAATTGGTAAATAGGACTTCGTTTTTCTACCAAAAATATCGTACTCCTCCCATCCCGATACGATGTACCGATCCAGATCTTGACCGTTGGACGCAATAGCCGCTCTTACCTTGGTTTGGATTTCTCTTTGCAAGCCATCTTCAAAAACAATGACGTCCAAATCTGAATTGTGGGCAGGGTCATAATGATAAGAAATCGCATGTGCATAGCTAGCATTTGGAAAATAATCAAATCGAATAGAGTAGGGAAGTCCTGCCTCAATCTCATAAGGGTAGCTGATCGACTTAATTCTTCCTTTTGAATCCAGTGTATACCTCGTTGGATTTCCGTTGATATCTATAGAAGAAAGCAATTGATTGTATAGATATTCATAGTCGAAATGCTCTTCATATCCGTATCCATCTTTTTCATAGATCATATATTGAAATTCTTCACCATCATATTTTCTTTCAAAGGTGAGTCGCTCTCCATTATAATTTTCAGGTTTGGAAAGCGTCAGAATATTTCCAAAGTCATCATACGTCATATCCGTTTCAACGAAAGATTGACCATCCAGCTGTTCTCTGAGCTGAATTAGATTGCCTTTATCATCTCTTATATATTCTGTTTGGCGATATAGATCTCCATTACCATAAATAGATTCGGATTTTACTTGATTCATGAAGTAACGTTGGTCATCGTAATAATACGTTCGATTCGTTTCTTGAATGGAACCTGCCTGATCTGTGTCTGTGATCATAAGTTCATTTCCAATGGAATCATAGACATACTCATATATTCTGGTTAAGGTCAATTCTGAACCTTCGGTCATTATTATCTTTTTCTGGTCCAGGGAAGGCCAGGCTGCGACATCATCTCGATTGACAAAAGAAGGGGGAAGAGCAATTCCTGAATTTATATCACGAAGTGTATACCGATATTCTGTTTTTTGAAAAACAGTATCATTATTGCTCAAAATGGACAATTCCCTGATAAGTCCCTGGCTATACAAGTTATCAACATAATAGCTCGTTTCAATTGTGCGGTTTTTGGATTCATCCTGTGGCCATCGTTGAATTTGTTGCACGGTTTCAAAACCATAAAACTGTCTTTCATGTCGATCATGTTTGGGGTGCTTATATTCAAATTCATAGCTGTATGTGCTTTCTCCATCGCCTTCTACTCCATCATTTACGGAATAGCCGGAAAGAACCCATTTTGAATAAGGCATTTGCAGTGTATTGCCCAGAGGTTCGTAGGTGAAACTCATTTCACCATTCATTGGCATTTGGATGCTTTGGAGCATATTGACCGGACCGATGTTTGATGTTCTAACCGAAAGGTGTCCATCATCACCATGGGCGGAAAGTACATCGATGTAGCCATCACCATTAACATCATCAAAAGCGTGTCCGACACTGCTCGTCCCATGTCCGATCGAAGTCGAAGGATTAAAACAGATGCGAATAAAGAAAAAAGGAATGCATACTGTACCCGCAAGATTTGTAGATTCTCCAATTGAGAAACCTTCGTCCATCTCACTGCTTTCATTGAGTGTAACGGGTGCCCCAAACCCACTACCGGTATTCATTTGCACAACCATCGGCTTGGTCGAGATTACCCGATCAACCAAAGCATCGTCATTAAGATCTATAAATCCAAGTGTACTGTGATTATCCGTTCGAGAAGCACTTAGACCAGCCATTATACTTCCACTTACGTAATTGATTCCCACTCCACCACCTATGTCTTTCGCATCTCCTTCCTGAATGCCGGAAAATCCCCAATCTTGAGGTGAAGCAAATGAATATCCCAGATTTAAAGCTACCATACCATCTTCCCAAACTTTATCCTCTAAACCGTCACCATTTAAATCTATAAAGGTATGTTTGGTCCAATCCGAATCAAAGGTAAGACTTCCGGATAATCCGATGGCCGTACCTGAAGCATTAAAAGCATTTCGAGCTCCACTTAATTTACTCTTGCCCTGGGATCGCTTTTTTGTTGTCTTTTTATTAGAACCTTTACCCAAAGAAGCTCCGGTATTTTTTGCACTGGAGCCTACAAAAGAACCTCCTACACTTATCCCTTCTGCCTGAGAATCTGCTTCGTGTGTACCCCAATTATGGTTGAAAACTCTTTCTGACAGACCACCCGATTGATTTGTATACTGAATAGAGTTTTCGTAGACATAATCCGGATAGCGGTCTCCATTCATGTCAGTTATGTCCATTTTGCTGAATGAAGTAGCAAATGTCAGTCCTCCACCAACTGGACCCACTTCACCGGCTACGGCATTGCTAAAAGATTTGGTTTTGAGCTCCGGAGCAGGGAAAGCATCCCCAATATTGGTTGTATTGCTGCTGAGGTCGACATCTTGATTGCCATTTCGTGAAGAAGCTATTATTGAGGAAGCAACGAAAGTGTGAGCGTCTGATCCCCGCCATGCCTTGCTTTTAGGATCAGCGCTCATCACTACGAATAAATCGTCAAGGGTTACCGTGGTGCCTTCTACAGTGCCCGGATCTGCGCCTTCGTCTATAAGCGTTGTGTCCCCGGCGACTGCATCTTCATCGACTTCCAGATCACCTACGATTATAGCCATGTCTCCTCTGCCATCGTTGGCATTATAAGCGAACTGACCCCATCCTCGATACAGATGTCCTGAGATTTCTGTGGCCTGGTTACGATAATAGACCCCACATTCCACTTCAGTCGTATCGGAATCCATGACAAACTCGCACTTTGATACTTGTACATTCGTAATATTTCCAATTGGCATATTCATGTAATGCATATCGGCAAAGAGTGTATCTCCTTCCAAAACGTTCATAGTAAGCTGCATTTCTGATATCGAGGGAGAAACGAGTGTATCCACAGTACGTATTGAATCGGGATGCATTTTAGATTTTAATGAAAAATGAGCTGATCTGTCAGAAGCCAAAAAGAAGTTCAAATCTGCGGTTACGGTTACAGTACCATCTTGCGGTACGATGTAAGGATCACCAAATGCGGTAACATTGTTAAACGATTGAAAATCTGCAACGGGGCAAATGACATTCAATGGAGTTCCATCCGAATTAATCGCGGGCGAGCCATCTGCGTATGAAGTATATGTCACCATGGGCCGAAAGTCGATCTTTGCCCAATCCACGTTTGTTTTTGCATAGACAGAAACGGAAAAATCCGTCCCTGACAATACAGGAATATTGGAGAGGGTTATCATTTCATTGATGATCTCCGAAGGGCCAAATGCCGTGTCTAAAACGATCCCACCTCTAAATCGTATAAATATTGAATCTGTCAATTCCGGTTTGGAGACTTTGGCTTGAATCTCTACAAGCCCATCTTCAGATAATGGATAAGAGACAGCATTGCTAAGTAAAAACTCCTTTGAAGCCTGATATTGATAATGAGAAAGTCCATTTGCGTCTCTATCTTCTATTTCTTGGTTAAGATATTGAACCTGTGGATTCCATTCGACGTGATCTGCATTTCCATTGTATCTAGAGTGCACTCGAAAGAAAATCGTATCTCCTCTTTCTACCATCACGGAACTTACGCCTGTCGGTTCTTTGCTTACAAAATCATCAGCATTGATAACTTGTCGCCATAATTCATCTTCGTTGTGTTGGATCATGGTAATCACTCCATCTTTATTGATTAGGTTTTGCGTAGCCGGATCTTCATCTTCCAGAAGCCGCACTGAACCGGTAATATTGATACTTCCATCGATAGGTGCCCGCCAAACACGAACCGCATCATGCAAGGGCGAAGCATTCTCCACCGCTTGTTGTTCTTCAGGATCAAAAATTACAGGTGGCTCTACATTACTTTTGAATATAGGGCTAGGTGTATCGCCGCTACTTTCTGTAAATCGTGGATGTCCATCTGATCCAATTGAATTGAAGAATACTTTTTGATTGCTGGCAATGTCAATCAAATCATCTCCATTAAAATCCGCAAAATAGGTCGTGATCTTTGTATTGTTTTCTTCATAAGAATAGCCTACAAAGACGCTGGCTTCGCTTACTCCTGCGGTCAATTCTCCACCAATATTCCAGGAAATGGTATTTGACTTGCTAAAGTCTGTGACTCCTGTCAATTCCACTTTTTCTCCAAATTCTGGGATGCCATCTGAGATCATTTGATTTGCCCGATAATAGAGCTTGTCATCTTCTTTCCATACTTTATCTGGAAGACCATCGCCATTGATATCAACCAATGAGATAATGCCAGTACCGTTGGAAGTACCCCCTCCGCCATTTGCTCCAACAGTATTCTCTTTGGTAGCAGGGTTACCCACTACAAAGCCTACGGTAACAGCCAAACCACCAGAGATATTCCACGATTTTGCTCCACCCAGAATGGTAGGCGATTCAAGAAAGTCTGCCACGTTTGTTGCGGAGACAGCATTTACATCGATGTTGTCTTTTGGCACAGTCCATTCTTCCACATTTCCCCATAAATCCAAGACATTTCCATCTCGTGCGATGGAGTCGAAATAATTGAAAACATAGGTATAAAAGAGGTCGCCATTTTCATCTGATTCAGAGACAGCTGTTAAAAGTGTTTTATGGAATTGGCCTTCTTTGTATTGAAGATCGTACGTTCGGATGGTTTTTTCTTTATAGCGAACCGTAATAGTTTTGAGTAGTTGGGAAATGGATCGGATCATACCTGATCGACATTCCAAAGTAGCATCTTTTCGTTCACCCTGATCCGTTACACCACCCAGCTGAAAATCGATTTTGTAATTTCCCTCTACTTGATTTTTTCCATTATAGGTGATAGTCAATGGATATACTTCAGTACCGCTGCGAAATGAAGACTTCTGGTATTGATACTTAATAAGATTATCATAGATGTCAATGGATTCTACCAAAAGCCATTCGGTGATATTTCCATTGCTTGTGCTTATGGTATAATCCGTCAGTCGCCCGGTTGATGGAGTACCCCCGTAATGTTTGATGATTCCATCTTTCTGACGTACCTCCCACCAATAATTTTTAGGACTATCTCCATGCCGGATAATTTTTTGAAAGGTACCTTCCTGCCTGAGATGAAATTGACGTTCCGGTTCTCGTTCATATCTTGTAATTCGATGAAAAACAGGTCCCATTTGCTGACCGTCGAGAAGATAGATCTCACTTTCAGTAGTAGGGTCGAAAGTGGGTACACCCCATCTTGTGTCCAATGTGAAAGAAGAAATAGAAAGATCCCAGCCAATTCCAAGCCAGGTAGACCCTCCCTCATTGTTGTACGTGATATTGAGATCAGGTTGATGTCCGTGGCGTGCATCTGGAAGTTTTATGGGAAAGTTGAGATTGGCGTTTCCGGTGATGGATGCGTTGGGGGCTTGGATAAGCGGGATTTGTTCCGATGGACTGACGGTGGTGAAATCGTCCCAGGTAGTAGACATGTGTCCAATTTTCTGTGTGGTAGGTACCGTGTCTAAGGTAGTTTTGGCAGGGAGGTTGCTTATTATGAAGAAAATAAAAAGGTGTATATATAAGAATTTCATAGTATAGTCATTTAAGAAATAGGGCTAAAGAATAATTGGAGATGATTCATGATGTCACTTATTCCGTAATGATGATCAACTTCTCTGTAGAGCTGGAAGACCCACTATTCAAGGTTACGTAGAACGTACCACTTTGAGGGATTTTATCTTGAAATGTGATGTACTTAGAGGTCGAGAATTCTTGCGTTCTTAGTAATTTTCCTTTCGAATCCGAGACAGAGATGCGATAGGGTGTCGATTCCTTTAATTCTGCCGAAAATGTAAAATATCCATTTGTACTTGGGTTGGGATATATCGTACTTGAAGCGATGTTATTCTCTTGTTGTACCACTTTAATGGAATGCCAGAGTATGCAATTGTCAATTTCTAATTGAAGTGTATATTCGCCAGGACTTTGAAGCTCTATTTCGGGAGTATTGTGCATAGATCCATCTGGAAACATCCATTGATGATTTGCTGCTTCGTCCATTTTCAGATTTGCGGAGACCCAAATTGACTCTTCTTTTCCAAGCACAATTTTAGATGGGAGTTCTAGCTCGGGTAGATTGCTTGAATTTAAATTTAGATCGGTTTCCCAGCTAGACCCAATGGCATCCTTTATAGCTAAAGTGTATTGGCCGACTGGTATGTCACTGAAGATCAATAAGCTCAAGTCATGATTATTTGCTATTGTTATGATTTTGTTGTTGGAGTCCAGTAGTGTTATAGCGTAAGGCGCCTGGCCTCCCACGGGTCTGGCGTGAATGCTACCTTTATCATCTGACCCACATTCTGGACCTATTAAATCCACTTGCATCCATAGCAATGGAGCTTTGATAAATGTAAAGTACTTAAGATCTTTTGCTTCAATGTTTTCTGTACGGAATGAGTTGTTGCCCTCTTGCAAAGAATAGACTTGTGTGAATTCAATTTTTGATTCATCGATCGGTTGCTTTGAAGTTAACAACCAGAGTCTTTCATTCTCATTAAGCGAACGCTGTATACCGGGGTGTACCATTTGGAATGCCAGATCAAAAGGTGAGCTGTAGCGTTCAGTTTTGAGCTTCCATTTTCTGTTTAATACAAAGATTTGATCGTATGGCTCTTCGAAATCAATAGATGCGTTATTGTCGCTCCAAACCAGATACTCATTGGGGTGAAGAACGCTTGTGTTTTTCGCATTGCTTTCTGCGATTTGATCTATTCCAAATGCCAGGAACCCTTCTCCAAAATTCGATTTGGATTGTCTTTGGTGAAATTTCAGTTCGTCCGATCTTCCTAATCCAGCAATGTTGTGTCCATATTCACCATCGGTTTTGTACTGCCAAATCGGTTTGGTGTTGGGATCTAAATAATCTACGCCCTCCTGAAGTGGAATACTGTATTTTAATGCCAAATGACTTTCCAGTATCTGCCGGGAGACAGGAGCTAATTTTCGATCAAAGATTATTAATTCTGCCAAAGATCCGGAGAACTTATTTACTGGAATGGCACTATTGGAAGGTTGACTGCACAAAACCAATTTATCCGATTCGAATTTATTTCTATGGTGATGGTAACTATTGATCTGAGCTTTGGTAAGATTATTATTCAAAAAATTAATAAACTTACCCTGGGAAAGATCCGCTATGCGCTCATTGGTCAACAATAACTGATCTTTTTGGGCTTCCTTTATTTGCCATATCAACTCTTCATTTGATGAAATATTTGGTTTGTAAACGGTTAGGATGTGGCATTGATTGAGACGTTGTGAAGACAAATCCAGTTCTAATAATTGGGAAAGCCGTATGCTGGGATTGTAATTGATTTGTGCGTGCTTTGCTCGATCCGTCAGAGATTGATTAGTGGCATGATCAAAGAGAAATTTGTCATTCGTTTTGCTGGTCTTTGCTTCCAACCAAACTATCTGAGCGGGTAAATTGTGACCGATAAAGAATAAAGACAATAATAATGCGCTAATTTTCATGTGCTTATGGATTGATTGTTTTTTAATAATGCCTAGAAATAATTCAATCCATGAAAGGAATTGCATAACCAATCGTTACTTGAAAACTATTTGCGGGATTCTTATTTTCAATAAAATAAAATCCATTGGCCAACGTCTCTATGGCATCTGAAATCCCGTATACCCATCGGGCATTGATACTTAGTCCAAAAGGTGTGTCATATCCGGCACCAAGGATAATGGATACATTATTATTGCCTTTTAATACTTCTCTCAAGCTTTGTTGAATTTGTAAGTCGGGACCCAATTCGGGTTGATTGGAAACATAGGTAAGAGCAGACCGATTGACGATAATTCCCAATTGAGCTCCGGCAGTGGCATAAAATCCGTGTACCGGATAAAACTTAAACATGGGAGCGATATTGAGATAGCTGTATTTAAAATTGAGTTCGTATTGTAATCCATTTATGTCTTCATAATGAAAAATCCCTCCATTATCCGCATAATTAATCTCCGGTTGAATTGCGAATTTTGATTTTTCGAATTTGTAATAAATAAATGCACCTGCAGTAAATCCAAGTGATTGTTTTAGCTGGGTAGAATAGGTGTCTTCAGGAAAGATGGGACGGATCAATGTCGTTTGGATATCTCCAAGAGTCGAATATGTCACTCCAGAGGTAAACCCGTAATGAAATCTTGACTCTTCCATTTGGGCTTGTGTAATATGATGGATCGAGATAAACAGGAACACTAGAATTAGTGTTAAGATTCTTTGCTTTGGCATGGCGTTAGAATTTTAAATGGTAAATAATTAATACGGACCAAAATTGATGGCAATGCCGGAAATCTCCTAAAAATGGGGGTGGACAAGCAGTGGACAAGGGGGAATAATTGATAATAAACAATTGAAAATTAATAATTGATGTCCGTCCCTGAGATAGTTTCGGTTAAAAAACCTGTAGGGTTTTCATATACTAGCCCAGGATTGTACTCCAAGGCTGTGAATTGGCTCAAATCCAATTTTGTTGTCATTTTTGACTAAAAGTGATGACAAAATTACTTCAGACGGGTTCCATTACGCTATAACCTATGCAGTTACCATTTTTGAAATAATGCAGAATTAATAATTTGAAAGATATGAAGACAATAATCCTTTATGGAGGCATACAATTTGTCAATTCTTTTATTACTTCGTAGTCTTGCAATTTATGCTTTAAATTATGCAATTTATATTTACTTGAAAGGCATTTGCAATTAAAAAGAATTACAATACATGAGAAACATAGTAGCAAAAAAAGATTCAACACCAAGATCAATTTGGTGGGCATTGAAGTTCTTCTTTTTTATAGGAATACTCAATCCGGCTCAATCTCAAGATGTTTTCGATGATTTTGAAGGCAATGGGACCATTAGTACATGGTTTGGTGACGATTGCAATATAAACACCAGTTTTTCAAACCCATTTTCGCAAGGCATCAATACTTCAGCTACTGTTTTGGAATATTCGGATGAAGGTGGACAATTTGCAAATGTTCGTTTTGATGTTGACAACAATTTTGATCTTTCCGTTAAGAATGTCTTCAAAGTAAAGGTATTTGTACCATCAAATGGTCTGACCGGAAGTGAGCCCAACCAAATTTCATTAAAATTACAAAATGGGACACTCAGCGAGCCATGGTCCACACAAAGTGAGATTATCAAACCACTTGTATTGGATGAGTGGCAGACGGTATCGTTTGATTTTTTGAATGACAATTATTTAAATCTTGATGGAAGCTCACCTCCTCCGACGCAAAGAACCGATTTCAATCGAGTACTATTTCAAATTAATGGAGAAAATAATACGAGCCATGTGAGAGCTTTTTTAGATGATATTATCTATGAGGAAAACATGGAGGTCAATCCGATTTATGATATGTTAGTGTGGTCCGATGAGTTTGAAGAAGATGGAGCTGTGGACCCAGCCAAATGGTTTCACCAGACAAAATTGCCTACCGAAGGAAGCTGGTTCAATGGTGAAATTCAGCACTATACCGATCGCATAGAGAATTCATACGTGGAAAATGGAATATTGCATATCGCAGGGAAGAGGGAAACATTTACAGATCAGGGGTTTACCAAACAATTTACTTCGGCTCGATTGAATTCGAAATTTGCGTTTCAAAATGGAAGGGTAGAAGTTAGGGCTCGACTTCCTCAAGGAGTTGGCACATGGCCGGCGATTTGGACACTTGGGAAAAACATTGATGAGAACGGCGGATACTGGGACAACGAAGGTTTTGGAACTACGGGATGGCCTGCGTGCGGGGAGATAGATATCATGGAGCATTGGGGCGATAATCAAAACTTTGTACAGAGTGCGATGCATACGCCATCCAGCTTTGGAGGAACTATCAATAAGGGAGGACAAGTAATTCCGACTGCATCCAGTGAATTTCATACGTATACGCTGGAATGGTTCCCGGATAAAATGGTCTTTAGTGTTGATGGTGTACGCCATTATACCTATGAACCAGAAGTGAGAAATGCAGAAACCTGGCCCTTTGATGCTGAACAATATATCCTACTGAATTTTGCTTTTTTACCGCATATTGATCCAAATTTTGTGGAGGATTATTTAGAGATAGATTATATCCGAATTTATCAATCCTCCCCGCTGTCTGCTTCCGAAAAGGTGCAAAATCAATTCGAGTTTAATGCCTATCCCAATCCTGCTATTGATCAAAGTATCATAACGTATACATTGCAAAATGCGGTCCATGTGAAGCTCACACTCCATGATATGGAAGGAAAAGTGATTCGAACATTGGTTGATGGTAATCAACAGTCCGGTAAGCATGAAGTCCCAATGAATTTGGAAAACGTAAGCGCTGGATTGTATTTATATACATTAAAGACTCCGAATCAGTCCGTAACTAAGAAGATCTTGGTCCAACACTAGAAAGGGAATCGTAACATAACCTGTTTTGTAGAAACCTATACCAGATTTTTTGCTTGGTTGAAATGCTCGGAGTTTGATGCATACTTCAGGAGCTGTATGTTGACATGGTGATCATTGGAGTTGACGAATATTGGGCATTTTTCGATTTTTTTCTTCTTTCATATATACAAATCCTCTAGCTGTTGGGCGTAGAGTCATTTTCTTATATTTAAGATTTAAAAAATATTGTCAAATGAAACTTTTCTTCGCTTTTATTCTAGTGTTAATTTTTTCTGCTCCAGGATTTTCTCAAAAAAAGAAGAGCATGACGCCAGACGTATATTCTGAGTGGAATAGAATTCGAAATGTGAAGATCACCGACGATGGCAATTGGGCAATGTATCAATTGACTCGTGAAATAGGAGATAAGGTGTTGAAGATTTACGATACTCGTCAAGACAAAACATATACTTTCCCCCGCGTGAAAAAAGCGTCTTTCGATCAAAAAGGAGGATTTGCATTTTTTATGCTAGAGCACTCCTATGAGGCAAGACGAGATTTGGAGCGAAAGAAAACCAAGAAAAAAGATATGCCCAGAGATACGTTATGTATTTACCATTTAAAGGACAGAATCCTAACGAAAATCCCTAACGTGAAGTCCTATAAAAACCCTTCAGATTGGGGTGGCTTTGTTGCGTATCAGATGGAGCCTGATGTAGAGCGTGATACCATAAAAACGCCGATTAAAGAATCAAAAGAAACTGGGACCAAATTGATCGTAAAAAATTTGGATACCTCAGTTTCTGATACGCTTTATTATGTTAAAGAGTATGAATTTGCAAAAAAAGGAAAAGGCTTGGTGGCGACTTCGAATGGTGCTGATAACGTGTTGGAACAAGGTGTGTACGTATATGATTTTGAATTGTCGGATTGGGCTTCGATCTTAGAGGAAAAAGGAGATGTAAGTAATTTGAGTTGGAATGAAAAAGCCACCCAGTTGGCATTTATTCTGGATAGGGATACGACAGAAAACAGGATTCGACCCTACGAATTGTACAGCTGGAAAAAAGATGAAAAGAAGGCGATCCGGATAGCCGATCAAAATTCAACTTTTCTACCAACCGATTACAACATAAGCACGTTTACCAACCCTAAGTATTCGAAGGATGGTGAGAGATTGATCTTTTATATTACTCCGCCTCCGATATTACAGGATACGAGTTTGTTGGAGGATGAAATAGTTGATGTTGAAGTCTGGCATTACAACGATTCAGAATTATATACCCGACAAGAGAATAATTTGAAAGAGGATCAGAAGAGGGATTTTGCGTGTGTCTATTTTATGGGTAATAAGCAGTTTGAGGTCATAGGAAAACCGGCATTTGATAACGTTATTTTTGATAAAGAGTATACCACCTCGTATGTCATTGCCATACATGATGAGTCCTACAATAAAGAGCGAATGTGGATGGGATTCGGTCAATTTGATGGGTACAGAATTGAAATTGAAAGTGGTGAGACAAAGCAATTTATTGAAAAGGCACGTGGTCGAGCGAGAGTTTCCCCAGAAGGAAGATATTGTTACTGGTACGATGCTGGTATTCAAGGGCATTGGGCGTACAATATTAGAACGGATCAGTTGAATCAAATTACTTCAAAACAGATTGGAAGATTTGCGGATGAAAAGAATGACCGTCCTATGGATCCTACTTCCTATGGATTTCATGAGTTTACTATGGATGAGGAATTTTTGATTGTTTACGATCGATACGATATATGGCTCATTGATCCTGATGTGAACGTTGAACCTCGAAAGGTTACTTATGGAAGAGGTCAAAAGATTGTTTATCGGGTGGTAGATACAGATCGGGAAAATGAAACGACTGACATTTCAAAACCATTATTGCTCCATGTTTTTAATGAAGTGGATAAGTCGGAAGCATATGCGACTTTGGATGTAGAATCCGGTAAGATAAAAGAATTATACCAAGGTGATGTTCGATTGGACAAGACTCCCATAAAAGCCAGAAAATCAAATAAATATATCACTACTGTTGAGAATTATTCCATATTTCCCAACCTGGTGTTGACGGATGCTACTTTTTCTAATATGCATACATTCACGGATGCCAATCCTCAACAACAAGATTATCTATGGGGAGAGATAAAACTGCATTCATGGACATCTGAAACAGGTCAAATATTGAATGGACTTTTGGTCTTGCCGGAAAACTTTGATCCTAATGAGAAACATCCGATGTTGGTCAATTTTTATGAGCGAAGTTCGGATGGTTTGCACAGGCATCGAGCGCCTTATGCACATCGGTCGACGATTAATTATTCGTATTACAGCAGCAAGGGGTACATTATTTTTAATCCTGATGTAGTGTATCGAATTGGTTATCCAGGTCAAAGTTGTTATGAATCTGTGATTCCGGGCGTTCAATCACTTATTGCTGAAGGATATATTGATGAAGACCGCATTGCTGTGCAGGGGCACAGTTGGGGAGGATATCAAATAGCAGATTTGCTGACCAAAACGGATCTGTTTCGATGTGCAGAAGCGGGTGCCCCGGTCGTAAATATGGTAAGTGCTTATGGTGGTATACGCTGGGGCTCTGGATTGAGTAGGATGTTTCAATACGAAAAAACACAAAGTCGTTTGGGAGCTACACTTTGGGAAAGACCAGATTTATATTTAGAAAATTCGCCTATTTTTAAATTAGATAAAATGACTACACCGGTACTCATCCTGCACAATGATAAAGATGGTGCGGTGCCGTGGTATCAAGGGATAGAATATTTCAACGCACTTCGTAGATTAAATAAGCCAGCATGGTTTTTAAACTACAACGATGAGCCCCATTGGCCTGTGAAATGGCAAAATCGTCTGGATTTCAACATCCGAATGGAACAGTTTTTTGATCATTATCTGATGGATACTCCCATGCCGAGATGGATGAAAAATGGAGTTCCGGCAATTCAGAAAGGTATTGATCAGGGCTTGGACCATCGTAATTAACTTTATTTGTTAACATATCCATAGCATATCTAATAATATTGATTTAAAGTAACCGGAAAGAATGGTGAAATTGACAATAGTAGATAGATTAAGGTATCTAAACCAGCCAAATAATGAAACCAACGCTCACACTTTTATTTACAATTTCAACTTTTTTTGTTTTTTCTCAAGTGACCATTTTTAAACATTCTACAGAAGAATTGGAACCTCTGGGATATAGTGAAACCTCGAAACACTTCATTCAAGTCAATAATAAAACAGCCGTTTATGATATTGAAACCGATAAGGTAATTACCGAATTGAATGGGATTTATTCTAATGAAAAAATAGTGTTGGATAAATACTTGATTTTGTCTCCAAAATTCAATTTTGAAGATAAGTCAATGACCGTGTTGAACATAGAAAATGGTTACCACAACCAGACTGAAATGCTTGAAACAACTGAAGGAATTAGTCGATTGTACGCATTGGACAAAGAACTCAATAAATATTATTTGGATGAGAATGATAAGTGGAGAAAAACGGATTACTATCCCAATAAAAAATATAACCTCAAAGGGTGGAACATTACCTCTAAAAAGTTAAAGTATAAAGATTATGAAGTAGATGAAAGGACAAAAACCATTTTTTTAAATTCTATGTCCTTTAGTTTTTTCAACAGATGTGCTCCCTATCTTGTCTTTGCTGCAGATACCAAAACACTAATTGATGTTAATGGCAAGGCAACAAGAGTAGATCCTGAAATAATAAAGGAGAATTTGGATTGCTTTAACGAATTTAGTAGAATTGACTATTTCGGTTACCTTTTTGATGAAGAGCTTTTTGAAGAAGAATATAGCGCTAAATCTCAATTTAGATTCAAAGATCGCATCTACTTTCAGACACAACAGGATCGATGGCGATATAAAGATTCAAAAGGCGAGTATCACGATTTGAAGTGTAGTGAAATTCTATCTCGAAATAAGAAATATCTTTTTGGAAGATATGATGGGATGTTGTATTATATCTCAGAGAAAGACCATTCTCCAATCGTTAAAGTAGGAAATAAAAATCCAAGATTGATTGACAAAAGAATACTACATGTTTACGATGATAATAGATTTTATGATCTGGAAAGACAGGAATTTATTTCCCCGGAAGGATGCGAAGATTCATATGGAATAAAAAATGGTATAGCCTATAAGCAAGGAGGAATATGGACAGTGAAATTGATAGGCACAAATAAAAAATTACAATTGAAAGGTCATAAAGTATATAGGATTGCAAAAGGTGTGATTGCCATGAAAAATAATGATCAGACGCATTACTACGATTGGAATGGGGATATGATTTGCAGTGGGAATCGGAATCACATGAGAATATTTGGAGACAGCTTTATTCAATGTGTATCAATGAGTGGTAAGAAGCTACTCAAAAAAATGGATGGTACGAATTTATCCTTTTCAAATTATCATCATGCCAGCATGTTAATGAATAAGATTGCACTTATTAATTATAAAGAGGTTTCTGTCTTTGATGAAAACATGGAATTGATGTATACTTTGAATAATTATAAAGACCATAACAAGGAAGGAATCTATACATATGGAGCGGAAGAAGTTGAATTTCAAGATTTTGAAGGTAATAAAAAGAAGATCACATTGGATGTTTTCGAAGAGCTTAAACGACCATATCAAACAAAAAATGTCGAGGAATCAAAAGCACTAATGCTAGATAATATCCAAATGTTGGATAGTTTTCTTACAATTCATCCCACCGAAACTGAAGTTTTGCTTGAAAGAATCAAACTCGGCTCGCTGTATTTGGGAAGTTCTCTTGACCCGGAATTTGAAAACTTTGTTAAAAGATTAAATCGAGATAATCCTGGATTCATCGATTTAGCGATTTTAAAGAACATTGTTGAGGGAATTGCTCATCCAGAACTAAGGGAAGGAGCGATAATCAAGTCAAAACAAATATTGGATAATCCTGATCGTGGGTCGGATCAGCATTTTTTTGCTAAGCAAAGCGAGGATTACTATGCTTTTTTCAATTATTACCTTGGCTATTTATATCATCTCGAAAACGATACTGCCCAATCCAACCAATACAAGAAAATGGCCATGGATTTTTACAAAGAAATGGGCTTCGAAGAACTCTTCAAATTGTATTGAGTAAAACAAAAATGGCACCTTCTCTCAAAAGTGCCATTTACTTTTTCTAATTATCCTGCGGATCTATTTCAGGTTTGTCACCCTTTATGTCATCTATCGCATCATTCAGATCTTCAGTGGCTTTTTTCAACTCTTCAATTTGATCTTCCTTTGATCTCTCCTTTACTTTTTTCTTCTCTACTTTAGGAACACCATTGCTTTCGGATTGAACTTCTGAAAATGTAAATCCCTTTGCATTGGTATTGACATAAATGGTCTCTCCCGGAGCAAATTTTCCAGAAAGCACTTGCTTGGCCAATTCATTTACAATTTCTTTTTCGATTACTCGCTTCAATGGTCGGGCACCGAATTGCGGATCATAGCCCAAATCCGCCAATAGATTCATTGCTGTATCGCTTAATTCAATGGCCAATTCTTGTTTTGCCAAATTCTTATGGACTTTTTTCAGCATCAATCCGGCAATCATCTTGATTTCTTCTCTAGTCAATGGCAAAAACATAATTTTCTCATCGATCCGATTCAGGAACTCAGGCCTTAAATTTTCTTTCAAGGCTTCGAATACTTCCAGTTTTGTAGTATCGATGATCTCAGTTTTGTGTTTATCACCCAGCGCATCCAGATCTTCAAAATTCTCCAAAATCACTTCTGCTCCCATATTCGAAGTCATGATGATGATCGTATTTTTAAAATTGGCAACACGACCTTTGTTGTCCGTCAAACGTCCATCATCCAATACTTGTAGTAGGATATTAAACGTATCCGGGTGAGCTTTCTCGATTTCGTCCAGTAACACAATAGAGTAAGGCTTCCTACGTACGGCCTCCGTTAATTGACCGCCTTCATCATATCCCACATATCCTGGAGGGGCGCCTACCAGCCGACTCACCGAATGGCGTTCTTGAAATTCACTCATGTCGATTCGGGTGATGGCATTTTCGTCATCGAATAATACTTCAGCCAGTGATTTAGCCAATTCGGTTTTTCCCACTCCTGTGGGTCCAAGAAAGATGAACGATCCGATGGGCTTTTTGGGATCTGAAAGTCCCGATCTGCTTCTTCGCACTGCATCTGCTACAGCGGTAACCGCTTCTTTTTGCCCGATCAAACGTTTACCAATTTCAGATTCAAGATGAAGCATTCTCTGCTTTTCCTTAGTCAGCATCTTACTCACCGGAATGCCTGTCCATCTTGAGACAACATCTGCAATGTCATTGGCCGTTACTTCTTCATTTGTAAACCTGCTTTCATCGGGAAGATTTTCGAGCTTCTCCTCAGCAACTTTAAGTTTGGCTTCCAATTCTTTGATGCTTCCGTATCGAATCTTAGCTACCAATTCAAAGTTGCTTTCTCTTTCTGCGACTTCAGCATCATGTTCCAGCTCTTCAATATCTTTTTTAATATTTTGAATGGTATCTACCACTTCTTTTTCCCCTTTCCAGGCCGCTTTTGTGGAATCCAATTTTTGCTTTGCATTCGCGATATTCTCCGAGATTGCTTTTAGTTTCTTTTCATCCCCTTCTCTTTTGATGAACTCCCGTTCGATTTCCAGTTGTCTTAGTTTTCGATCTAATTCATCTACTTCCTCGGGAACAGAATCCAATTCTAATCGCAATTTGGCTGCAGCTTCATCAATAAGGTCGATTGCTTTGTCCGGTAGCTTGCGCTCTGAAATGTACCGATTCGATAGTTCTGCAGCTGCTATTAGTGCTTCATCGAGAATATCCATTTTATGATACACCTCATACTTTTCCTGGATTCCTCTCAAAATGGAAATTGTATCCTCTACACTCGGTTCGTCAATCATTACGGTTTGGAATCGACGCACGAGGGCCTTATCTTTTTCAAAGTATTTTTGATATTCATCCAGAGTGGTTGCACCTATAGTCCGGAGTTCACCTCGTGCCAGTGCAGGCTTCAAAATATTAGCTGCATCCATGGCTCCATTGCCACCACCCGCTCCAATAAGTGTATGGATTTCATCAACAAAGAGAATAATTTCCCCATTAGAAGCGGCTACCTCCTTTACTACTGCTTTTAGTCGTTCTTCAAATTCGCCTTTATATTTAGCTCCGGCAACAAGTGCAGCCAAGTCCAGTACATAAATCTGCTTGGAGGCAAGATTTTCGGGTATGTCTTGTTTAACAATTCTCCATGCGATCCCTTCAACAATAGCTGTTTTTCCTACCCCCGCTTCGCCGATAATTAATGGGTTGTTCTTCTTCCTTCGAGAAAGAATATGCAGAATTCGCCTTATCTCCTCATCACGTCCGATAATTGGATCCAATTTTCCGGATTCGGCTCTTTCATTGAGGTTGATTCCAAATTTCTGAAGCGCATTAAATTCAGTATCCGAAGATTGTTCAGTCACCTTTCGTCCCTTTCTAAGCTCCATGATGGCGGCTTTCATATCCTTTTCCGTAGCACCAAGATCTTTAAGGATGGTGGCCCCCTTATCTTTTCCGGTAATGATACCCATCAGCATCAGTTCCAAAGAAATGAACTCATCTCCAAATTCTTTCAACATCTTTTTAGCTCTTGCCAATGCTTGATTTGCATCATTGGTGAGATACTGTTTTTCGATATTTGATACTTTTGGATATTTCTCTATCGCTTTATTCAGATCTCTCTTCAAGATGGGCATATTGATTCCCATTTTATTGAATATGAATTCAGTTAACTTATTATCGGTTTCGATGATCCCTTTAATCAAGTGAACGGTATCCACACCTTGCTGGTCAAAGCTTCCAGCCAGTTGTTGCGATTTTAAGATCGCTTCCTGTGCTTTGATCGTAAAATTGTCGTATGTCATTTTATTATTTTAATTCTATTTTTCACCTCGGTATGCGGTGAAGTGAGTCATTTAAAAATAAAAATCTCAAAAACCCTTAAGTATGTATCTTCAAGATTTTATGGTTGAATACCGAAGACCTTTTAAAAGGGATAGGATTTAAAAGGTTTTCGGGCCAACATCAATTTTGCTTAAATATACTGTTTGCGATTTTAATTACAGCAAATTATCTACCAACGCACTTTTTCTGAATAAATGTCATCAACATAGTGATTTTTAGAGTCAATTTGTCATTAAAAAATTAGTTTTGTGCTTTCATTGCAGAGAATAAGAAGATCGTGATTGGAATTTTTAAAAATAATTTGTTTTTCAACAGTTTACTTTTATTGCCCTATGTGGTAGTTCTTAGAATTCATTCGCTTCTTTTTCCTGTTGCTTATGTTCCACAGGAAACGGATACGCTCATTACGAAATTGGTGTTCGGTACCGTTACCTCAGCATTAACACAAAATATTCTAGCGGTAATTCTGCTCTATTTCCATGTTATTTACATCAATCGGTTGGTAATAAAACATCGAATAGCGAATGAAATAACCTTGATTCCAGGGCTGATTTACGCCGTAATGGTTAGTTTTCTGCCTGAATATAGTTTGTTGACGCCTTTTGTATTTGCCAATACTTTTGTCCTACTTTGCATTGGTCAAATTTTCAAAACCTATAAAAGACCCAAATCCGCTGATATTTTATTTAATATTGGATTCTTGATCGCCTTAGCAGCCAATTTTGTTTCTAATTATATAGCGCTGCTATTAGTTGGTTTAATTGGATTGTTTGTTTTGAGATCTATGAAAATGGTGGAGATCATGCAATTGATTTCCGGCTCATTTCTGGTCCTCGTAGCATTTTCCGGAATTTTGTATTTACTGGACTTGCCGATTTTGGTGGAATTGAATAAGGCAAGCATAATTCCAAGACTATCAATTTTACAATTAAGAGGACTGCAATTATATAAACTTCTGGCTATTGCGGGCGTGGCTGTATTTACCGTCCTTAGTTATGGAACTTACACTATAAAAAAGAACATTCAAACCCAGAAAAAAGTAGATATTCTCTATTGGTTTATGATAGCCTCTTTGGTTTTACTGTTGGTAAACAAAACGATTAATCCCAGTTTATCTCTCTTGCTCTTCATCCCAGCAGCGATCTTACTTAATACAAACTATTTAAACCTGAAAAGAATATTGGTTCAGGAAGTCATTCACATCGTAGTGCTTATCTTCCTGTTTGCATTAAATTTTGGATTGATTTGAGATGGTAATAGTTTAGCGAATTAAGTTTTTTTTCAGCACTACCATTTTTTTGTTAGCTCTTCATTTTCCACCCATTTACTCCATTTTCGATTATAGGTGTGGATATCTGAGCTTAGCTGTCCATTCTTGCTATAAACAGGACGATGCTGATTCACCCATTCAAAGATTGAACCGTATAAATTGAGAACATTTAGATACCCATTGTCTTTTAGGATTTGCCCAATTTTTTCACTTCGATATCCAATCGAGCAATAAACGATCACGTTAGCATCAGTGGGGATGGAGGATTTGATTTGTTTAAGATCGAAATCATCATAACCAATATGTACGGCTCCGGCAATATGAGAAGTGGTGTATTCTTCTAGTTCTCTGGTATCGAGAAAAACATAGTTATCTTTAGATTCGTACGCATCTCCCACAGAAATAACAGGAATAGAATAGTCAAGATAACTGTCTACCAATTGGTCAAACTCAGGGTTGATGCATCTGACGTCTGTTGCCTGAGCCATCGTAAAGTTCAGGACAAAAATGAAAAGAAATGCAATATTATAACAGTCTCGAAGGTCCATTGCCTACTTTATCTTTTATGACGACGTTGTTTTCGGTATATTGTATCAAGTGATCATCAATCAACCGTTTTGCATCTTCTTTAACAGCCGCGGGATACAATAAATGGATGTTTGGGCCTGCATCCAAAGTGAAATAGATGGGGAGGTTTGTTCTTTTTCGAAATCCTCGAATCTCATTTATCATAGACAGTGTACCCGGTTCTATCAAAACATAAGACGGGTCTGAACACATCATCAAGGCATGTAGGGTCATTGCCTCATCTTCAGCAATTTTGCCAAAAGCGTGTACATCATCGGTTTTCATGACTTCCAGCAGTTGTTTTACGCGATCATTCGCTTGATTATATCTTGAAGTGGCAAAAACATTATTGTCCATCAAGGCATGTCCGGCGGTTGAAGAGACTGATTTTTCTTTTGCACTTACGATAAGAATGTCATCGTGGAAGGTATTATATATGGGATGTAAATCTTCTGTACGTGTAGCATGGAGGTCGGACGAATCTGCTATTGATTCGTGCATTCCCCAGGTGCTAAAGAAGGGCATAATCGATCTACTTGCACTACCACTTCCCAGCCTGGCCAGATGCGATGCTTTTTCTCTCAATTCTTCATCATGAGATACCATAAATAATTCTGCTTCTATGCTGCAAATGCACAATGCGAGTGCACCCATTGCTGATGCGG
Source organism: Bacteroidota bacterium (assembly GCA_039194925.1). GTDB lineage: Bacteria > Bacteroidota > Bacteroidia > Chitinophagales > Saprospiraceae > CAJXUU01. The sequence continues at coordinate 17,675 of JBCCVV010000019.1, read as the reverse complement.
ATGAGGCTATTCCCGATGAATGAGGAAAAGAATTCTGACTTTCTATGTTGAAATGAAAGTCTTTTAAAATGGGTATATGAGGCGCTATTTTACCGAAATAGGTTCGTATTTTATCTGCAAATGCCTGATTTTCGCGACCCTCGAATCTGAAGTCCAAGGAAATCTTATCATTCGGTTGTTTGGAGTATGTAATATAGGTATCCGTATACGCATTGGAAAGAGTAAACGAGAAAGAGGCGTTTCTAGGCAACTGTACTCCATGTTTTCCCCAATACTTTACGATGGCAATATTGGAAGGGCATCGCCATCCTACTTTTCCTTCCATGAATTCATCGTTATTCAATGAAAGCATTTTGTAGGGATAACTCATAGTGGGTTTCTAATTTTTAAATGCAGTAATAGGAACTCAATCTTTTTCTCTCAATTCATCAATTTTGATGTACTTCATACTGGTTCCCTTTTCGATGCGGTAAGATAAATCAAAATCCTTTAGTACTGCATCTAAGATTTCATATTTTCCTTCCTGGTAGCCTTCCTTTAAATTGTAGCTGTACAATTTGCTAAACTGATTCCAGTAAAAGGCTGTAAATCTTCCTTTCAAGGATTTCATCAGGTCATACATGGAGTGACCTGTCTCTTTTTCAATCATTTTCATCATGATCTTCCCTTGAAGCTTTGTTAGCTTTTTAAGCGGTTCCTCGAATTCAGCCTTGAGTTCCTTTTCAAGCTTTTTTATTTTTTTCTTCTTTTCCTTCTTGCTTAAATGTTCAGATGCATATTCCACTTCCCGGAATATTCGTATGGCCTCTTTGGCATAAGGAAATACTTTAGCTGCGTATCTTCTGAATTTTAAATACTTTCGGTAATCTGCATCGCTGTCAAATTTTCTGAGCGAAGTAATACTGATATCATCCAGGTCGGCCAGAATCATCGTGTCGCCGTCACTTATCATTGCAGAATAAACCTTCCCTTTCAAGTATAATTCGGTAAATATAGGCTCCATAGATTCAGGTTGATCTAATGCGGCGTAGGTTTCTCTGCTGGTAATCAAAGTGTCTTGAGCATGGGATGCGCCCAAAATGATGACAAATAATATGGTGAAAAATGTATACCTCATACTCGGTGATTGAATTATTAAACGCAAATGAAACCGATTTCATTCAATTTTTGGACGCATAATATTTTCTGTAAGTTACTTATTTAATGTTTTCGAAATCTTAAAGTTTAAATCACAAGTAGATGCTTGGGTAATAACAAGTGTAAAGAAGTATACGCTATATTTTCATGGAATATACTTTTAATTCATACAATCAACCTATTTTTGCGGTCGATTAACAATACACTGACTTGGAACCCTTTTGGATGAAATATTTTACTATTCTTCTTCTTTTTTTCTGCTATATAACAAATGGACAACATAGTGTTAAGAAGATGCCATATCCGATTAATACGGATGTATACGATGAAATCTGTCCAATCCTATCGTACCATGAAGATGAATTGTATTTCACCAGAGTAGGATCTCCAGACTTCAATCCAACCATCATTGAAAATGGTGAGAATATTTACGAAACCACTAATTATGAGCACTATCAATCGAGATTGAGGTCGATTTATTCTCAAATTACACGAGAATCAAATGTGGATCCAGTCAATTCTTCATTCAATCAAGACGTGTGGTATTCGCATTACTACGAAGGAGAAATTTATAACCTTTTTCATCCTGGATATCCGCTAAACAATGCATTGCCCAATAGTATTTGTTCTCATTATGGTAAGGAAGGGGGCTATTTGGTTATTAATCAATTTGGGGAAGAGGGGGGTGCCAATGCTGGTTTTTCTGTGGTAAAAAAAGAAAGCGACATCACATTTACTTTTCCTGAACCATTAGAGATAAAGGATTTTGATAAAAAAGGATCAGAAGTGAATGTTAGTATGAGCCTGGATAAGGAGTATATTATTATGGCTATGAAAGGTCCGCATTCACAAGGAAGTCAGGATCTTTATTTGTCCGTAAAAGGGTTTAAGGGTATTTATGGAAAACCTGTACACCTTGGCAAAGGGGTCAACACACCTTACCGCGAAGCGACGCCCTTTTTCTCACAAGACAAGAAGAAGCTTTACTTTGCCAGCAATCGACCTGGGGGATATGGCGGAATGGATATCTACGTTTGTGATCGACTTGATTATTCATTCAAAAAATGGTCTGAACCAAAGCTTATTGGCCGTCCGATTAATTCAGAGTTTGACGATTCGCATCCATACATTCAAATTGATGAAAACTCAATTTTATTCACGTCCAATCGAGAAGGTACCAGTGATATATACTTTGCTAAACTACAGCGTGATGAAAACCTGACGTATGAAATTGACATCAACATTTATATCGTAAAAGGCAAAGAGCGTAAGATTGCCAATGCACAATTATACTGGGCGGAGGCATATTCTGATGACTACGATAATTTTTTCAGAGCCAGAGACGGCAAATATATAAATACAAATTCAAGGAGAATATTCCGATGCAATTTAAGGCCCAAAACCGTGGGCTTGTTAGTGAGGAAGTCATTTTGGACCCACAGGAATTGCAAGAAGCCGGGATTAAAGAGATGGACTTGGAGTTGATCATTGAACCTGGCAGAGATCGGATGATGCCTCAAAAGCCCCGCATAAAACCTATTGAAGAAATTACAGTAATCGAAAAAACGGAGGAAAAGGTAAAACCGGTTAAAAATAAAGACCTTATTCCGTTAGAGGCAAATAGTACAGTAGTGCTTAAAAATATTATGTTTGAGCGAGCAACTCCAAATGTACTTCCCGCTTCTTTTACTTCACTTCTCAAATTGGCCGAAACGATCAAACGAAGATCTGATGTCGTCATCCAAGTGGAGGGGCATACGGATAATGTAGGCGATTCTCAGGCATTATTGGACCTTTCGTTGGCCAGGGCCAACTCTATACGAGATTTTTTAATTGAAAATGGAGTTTCGCACAAACAAGTACGAACAAAAGGCTTTGGCGCTACCAGACCCATTACAAAAAACCGAAACGAAAAAGAGAGGAGTCAAAATCGCCGAGTAGAGATTCGTGTATTGAAACAATAAGGTCCTGTTTATATTTTATTTATTGGTAGTACCATCGGGATACATGGAATCAAATGCTTTATCAATAGGTTCCCACAATTCTATTTTCCGTCCGTCGCCATCCAAAATATGAACAAATTTACCGTAATCGTACGTCGCAACTTCATCACAGATGGTTACTCCTTTTTCTCGTAAATCTTCCAGAAGAGCTTCCAGGTTCTCTACCCGATAATTGACCATAAATTCATTTTTAGCCGGATCGAAATAGGTTGTGTCTGAGGGGAAGGTGCTCCATTGAGCATACGCTCTCGAATCAGGTTGACCAACCATTCGGAATTCAAAAGGAGCACCCCATTGATCGGTTTTTAGACCTAAGTTTTGATTATACCATTCTTTCGTTTTTTGCGGATCATCGCATTTAAAAAATATACCTCCAATACCGGTGATTCTTCCTTTACTCATAAGTCAAATTTTTAATTACTAAATTAAGTTGTTTTGTGAGAATCCGGCCAATACTGAAATAATTGTCCATATTTCCTTCTGCTTTCTGGTGTGTTTTTAGATCTACGGTCGAATTTCAATTGATGAAGTGATTTAAATTTAGATGCTAAATACCTTCACAATATATGAATGCGGCATACTCAGTATATAGAGCGGTAAATTCTCATTTGGTTTTACTTTATGTTTGATTCTTTCAAATTGAGCCTTAATTTTTAATGAATTTTTGGATTTAACTTGGTCTTTATCTCATTCGAAATTTAATGAATATGATCTTTTAAATTAAAAATGATTCATTTTATACCAGAAAAATTGAACAATTCTACTAAAATCAAAGAATTTCTCCTTATGGTTATGCAGTTTGTACACTTATTGTTACTTTTACACCAAGTTAAATCAATTTTATATTGGTTTCATTTGGTTAGGGTTGAGGTGGTGCATTGCATTACCTCATTTTTTTGCCCTATTCTCAACGATCTTTCACCGAAAGAAGCATACATAGAAATTTTCATATATATGTTGAAATCTGGGCTTTGCCGTTTATAATATTAACTGTACTTTTGCCGCCGAAATTTATTTCCGTAGGTTTTGAATGCTTCAAAAATAGACTACGAGAAATATGCATTACTTTCAATTTTTAAAAACTAAAAATCAATCCAATGGGACAAAATTTAATATATGTAATACCAGTCTTTGGTGTGTTGGCATTACTATATACATTCTGGAAATCTGGCTGGGTATCAAAGCAAGATGTGGGCACAGACAAAATGGCCAAGATAGCCGATCACATTGCAGATGGTGCAATGTCATTTCTGAAAGCGGAATATAAGGTACTATTCATTTTTGTAATTGCAGTTGCAATCTTATTGGGGATTAGCGGAAATTCGGCTGAATCATCTCCTCTTGTAGCCCTGTCTTTTATTCTTGGAGCGATTTGTTCGGCTTTGGCTGGTTTTATCGGAATGAAAGTAGCAACCAAAGCAAATGTACGAACAACAAGTGCAGCTAGAAATAGCCTGGGGAAAGCATTGGAAGTTGCATTTGCCGGAGGAGCCGTTATGGGACTTGGAGTTGTAGGACTTGGGGTGCTTGGCTTGGGTGTATTGTTTTTAGTTTATTCAAATATGTTTGGTGTTGGAGATGCAGACGCAGTGACAAGAGTTATCACTGTAATTACGGGATTTTCGTTTGGTGCATCATCAATAGCACTTTTCGCGAGAGTTGGAGGTGGTATTTACACCAAAGCTGCAGACGTGGGAGCTGACCTTGTAGGAAAAGTAGAAGCAGGTATTCCTGAGGATCACCCATTGAATCCAGCAACAATTGCAGATAACGTGGGAGATAATGTGGGAGATGTAGCAGGTATGGGAGCCGACCTTTTTGAATCATATGTAGGATCCATTATCGGTACAATGGTTTTGGGTGCGGTATTTATCGGAGGTGCAGGTTTTGAGACTGCCAATGCTTTTGGAGGAATGAACGCTGTGTTATTGCCGTTGGTGTTGGCTTCTGTAGGTATTATAACGTCTATAATAGGTACATTTTTCGTTCGAGTAAAGGAAGGTGGAGATCCGCAAAAAGCATTGAATACAGGGGAATTTATTTCAGCTGGATTAATGTTGGCCGCTACTTGGGGCTTGTCTACATGGATGTTGCCGGAATCATGGACTATTGGCGGTTCAGAATATACTTCTACCGGAGTTTTTATAGCAGTTGTTTGTGGATTGGTAGCCGGACTTTTGATTGGAATTATTACAGAGTTTTATACAGGTACAGGTACAAAGCCGGTACTATCTATTGTTAAGCAATCGCTTACTGGATCTGCGACAAATATAATTTCTGGTCTGGGTGTTGGAATGATCTCGACAGCTCTACCAATCATTGTATTGGCGGCTGCGATTTTGGGAGCGCATCACTTTGCAGGTCTTTACGGAATTGCTATTGCAGCAGTAGGAATGCTTTCCAACACTGGTATCCAATTGGCGGTAGATGCATACGGACCGATTGCAGATAATGCGGGTGGTATCGCTGAGATGTCAGAATTGCCAAAAGAAGTAAGACAAAGAACAGATAAATTGGATGCAGTTGGAAATACGACAGCGGCGATTGGTAAAGGTTTTGCGATTGGCTCTGCTGCCTTGACCGCATTGGCATTGTTTGCGGCATTTATGGCTACAGCAGGTATCGATTCTATTAATATTGCGCAGCCAAAGGTAATGGCCGGACTATTGGTTGGAGGTATGCTTCCTTTCTTATTCTCAGCACTTTCTATGAATGCGGTTGGTAAAGCAGCAATGGACATGATCAAAGAAGTAAGAAGACAATTTGCTGATATCCCTGAATTAAAGGCAGCTCTTGCTGTGATGAAAAAGAATGATGGCAAAGATATGAGTGAGTGGTCTAGCGAAGATGTTGCTACGTTTGAATCAGCTGACGGTAAAGCAGAATACAGCAAGTGTGTGGAGATTTCTACCAAGGCTTCAATTAGAGAGATGGTGATTCCAGGTGTGATTGCCGTAGTTACTCCTGTTCTTTTCGGTTTCCTTGGTGGTGCTGAAATGTTGGGAGGTGTTTTGGCTGGTGTTACAGTTTGTGGTGTATTGATGGCAATTTTCCAATCAAATGCGGGTGGCGCATGGGATAATGCTAAGAAAATGTTTGAAGAAGGAGTGGAGATTGATGGTGAAATGCACTACAAAGGATCTGATGCGCACAAAGCAACCGTTGTTGGAGATACCGTGGGAGATCCATTTAAAGATACTTCTGGTCCATCATTGAATATTCTTTTGAAATTGATGTCGGTAGTTGCATTAGTAATCGCTCCATTCATCTAATTTCTGATAAATAGAAAAATTAAAAAGGCTGATCCAACAGATCAGCCTTTTTTCGTTGATACAAAATCTTATTTTAGCACTTTCGACTTTTGTTGAAGTATAACATGGAATTAGAGAAGAAATATAATTCTAAAGTTCTCTTGTTTGGAGAATATACCGTCCTAAATGGAACCAGGGCGCTGGCGGTGCCTTTCAACAAATTTTCCGGGTCATGGATTTATAAACGAAATCACCCTTCTGCGTTAGAAATCCAACGATTGAAGCAATATCTGCTAAAAGTGTATTACGATGGCAATCTTGATAATTTTGATTTTGACGATCTTGAATATCAAACTGCAAAAGGTTTGGCATTTGAATCTACTATTCCTCAGGGATATGGTTTGGGAAGTAGTGCCAGTGTGACAGCAGCCGTTTTCGATGGTTTTCGAAAAGAAAAAGAATTATTAACGATAAATGAATTAAGAAAAGCCCTTGGATTAATTGAGTCTTGTTATCATGGTTCTTCTTCCGGGTTGGATCCATTGGTTTGCTTTTTAAATCAGCCCGTTTTGATCCACGATGCTGATAATGTAGAATTACTGGATAAGCAGAGCAGGGATATTGATTCGTCCTTGTATTTATTGGATACAAAAATGCCGAGAAGGACCGGTCCTCTGGTAGAAGCCTATCTCAAGACCTATGATAAAAGTGAAGAGTTTCGAAAAAGAATAGACGAGATCTCCGAAGTAAATAATCAGTTAATAGACGATTATCTCTTTCAAAACACGGATTCTTTCATAAACAGCTTTCAGAAGTTAAGTTGGGCGCAGTATAATTATTTATCTATTCTTATTCCTCATAAGTATGCTGCTCTTTGGAAAAAAGGACACGAAACATGTAGTTTTGATATGAAGATCTGTGGTGCAGGTGGGGGGGGATTTTTGATGTTGATGATGTACGATCAGAAGGTGGCGAGGGAGGTGCTTAAAGATGAAGTTATTCTACCACTTAAGTGATATATAAGTTTAGTAAACTTTTAAAGTTTAGTAAACTTATATATCCTTAAAGCGTACCTTTGCGGTTCAAAAATTTAGAATCCATGACAAATGTAAGAGTACGATTTGCACCAAGTCCAACCGGCCCCCTGCATATAGGTGGTGTACGAACAGCACTTTACAATTATTTAGTTGCTAAAAAACATCAAGGAACGTTTATTTTAAGAATCGAGGATACCGATCAAAATCGATATGTTCCTGGAGCTGAAGAATATATTATTAAGTCCTTGGAATGGTTTGGCCTTACACCTGAAGAAGGGCCAGGCTTTGGCGGTGATCATGGACCCTATCGACAATCTGAAAGAAAAACTCTTTATGGGAAATACGCTCAGAAAATGGTCGATAAGGGACAAGCATACTACTGCTTTGATACAAGTGATGAATTGGATGCGTGGAGAAAACGTCATGAAGAAGCCGGGAATTATGGAGTGAAATACAATTACCAAACCAGGGGAGAAATGCGAAACAGCCTTTCATTGTCAAAAGAGGAAACTCAATCGCTCTTGGAGAAAGGAGAAAATGTTACCATTCGATTAAAGATTGATGAAGGAAGAGAAATTACGATAAATGATGATGTGCGGGGGAATGTGACGTTTAATTCAAGTGAATTGGATGAGAAAATCATTTTTAAAGCGGATGGAATGCCTACATATCACTTGGCAAATATTGTGGATGATCATTTGATGGAGATATCTCATGTGATCCGCGGCGAAGAGTGGTTGCCAAGTACAGCGCATCATTTGTTGATGTATGAATACATGGGATGGACACCTCCTGCCTATGCACACATTCCACTCATATTAAAGCCAACTGGAAAAGGAAAGCTGGGTAAACGGGATGGTGCAAAATTTGGATTTCCTGTATTTCCATTTGATTGGTTTGACAAAAATACGGACGAAACATTCGGAGGGTTTTATGAGGCGGGATATTTGCCGGATGCGGTTGTTAATTTTGTCTCCCTTCTGGGCTGGAACCCAGGTAATGATGAGGAAATTTTTAGCATGGAAGAACTTATTGACGTGTTTCAAATTGATCGAATTGTCAAATCTGGTGCTCGATTCGACGTAGATAAATCGAGATGGTTTAATCAACAGTATATTATTGCAAAATCAAATACTGAATTGGCAGAAATGCTCAGGCCAATGTTGGTTGAAAGGAATGTTACCGTTTCGGATGATTTCTTGATTCGATTTGTGGATTTGATGAAGGAGCGAGTGCAGATGCTTCCAGACTTCTTCACAGCAGGGGAGTTCTTCTTTAAAATGCCTGACGAAATTGAGGAAAAAATGGCCAGAAAAAAGTATAAACTAGAAAATAGGCCACATTTTGATTCTATAATTGAGTTGTTAGAAGGAATGCAGCAATTTACTTCATCAGCACTTGAAACAGCAATCAAGTCCTACATTGCTGATCAAGAATTGAGTTTTGGTGCCATCATGCCCATTCTAAGATTGGGTACGTGCGGAACGATGAAAGGCCCAGATTTGTTTGACACAATGGAGCTGATCGGACAAGAGGAAGTGGTCAAGCGATTGAGATCAAGTTTAATAAAGTTTACCGAAATAAAAAATCGTCAAGATGCCTAAAAAAATGAAAAAGAAGGGTAAACCTGTTGTTCATGAGGAATTGGATGGTTTTAATATTAAAATCAATGAATTTGGTGAAATGGAAACAACCGTGCCTATCGATAAATTGAATACTTTCCTAAATGAGAAAGTGGTAGACAAAAAATTGTCTAGCGAGGAAGAAGAATAGTTTTAATACTAGATTAAATGAAAATTTCATGATGAATAAAGCTGTAATTCTTACCATTGGCGATGAACTGTTAATTGGACAAACTATTGATACCAATTCAGCATGGATGGGTGAGAAATTGAATGAGTTGGGTGTAGAAGTGGTAGAGAAAATTGCGGTTTCAGATTCAAAAGAAGGGATCGTTAGTGGTTTGGACCGAGGAATAGAGAAGGCGGATGTTATACTCATAACTGGAGGATTGGGACCTACCAAAGACGACATTACCAAGAAGGTGATGGCGGAATATTTTGGTATGGGAATGCGGTTTGATGAGCCGACTTACGAACGCATTTTAAGGTTGTTTGAAAGATGGGGGAGATCTACGACCGCAGAACATAGAGAGCAATGTTTTATGCCCGATGGTGCCAAACTTCTAAGCAATAAGATGGGAACAGCTCCGGGAATGTTATTCGAACACGATGGCAAAATTCTTGTGAGCATGCCAGGAGTTCCCTATGAGATGAAGTACATCATGGAACATAGTGTATTGCCGATGATCAAAGATGCCTCAACTGACCAATCCATCGTTCATCATACCATATTGACTGCCGGAGAGGGTGAATCCAGAATTGCCAGAAAAATAGATTCTGTAGTCAGTCGTCTACCTGAATATATAGGTATTGCCTATTTGCCGAGCTTAGGCTCAGTAAGAATTCGATTGACAGCAATTGGCGATAATGAAGCGGCATTACTTGAGGAAATTCAATTATTTGGTACGGAAATCGAAGAAATTCTGGGTGATCTTGTGTTTGGACATGGAAAAGAGACATTGTCCGGCATAATTGGATCGATTGCCATTGAAAAAGGTATTAAAATTGGTACGGCAGAATCATGTACAGGAGGATTGGTAAGTAGTAAAATCGTTCAGACCCCTGGTTCATCGGCTTACTTTCAGGGATCGGTAACTACGTATTCCAATGAACTGAAAAATAAATTACTTGGTGTAAAACTAGAAACCCTGAAAACGTATGGAGCAGTGAGTGAACAAACGGTAAAAGAAATGGTGCTTGGGGCAAATAATCATTTGGGTGTGGACGTTTCTGTAGCAATATCCGGAATTGCCGGACCATCGGGCGGAAGTAAGGAAAAACCGGTTGGAACCATTTGGATTGCGTGTGGTAATCAAAAAAAAATTGAAACACTTAAGATTTTAGCAGGAAAAAATAGACAGAAAAATATAGAATACGCAAGCAACTATGCATTGAATATGCTCAGAAAATTTTTAAAGGCTCAATAAATAGTAGTAATTTTGCGCGTTATTTGCTGATGTTAAATTTAGAATTGATTTTTTATTGGTTCCAATTCGTAGAAAGACCTTAACCACGAATGTAACTAAAAAGGAAAAATGGCACATGGCTAAAGTAGAATTGATTATGCCCAAGATGGGTGAAAGTATAATGGAGGCGACCATATTGAAATGGGTTAAAAACGTCGGCGATATTGTAGAATTAGATGAAACCATTCTGGAAATTGCAACGGATAAAGTTGACTCCGAAATTCCATCCCCGGTGGCTGGAAAAATCATTGAAGTTTATTTTGAAGAAGATGCAGTCGTTGAAGTAGGAAAAGCAATAGCCATTATTGCTACAGAAGGTGAAGAGCCGTCGGCAAGTCCGGCCATCGCCGAAAAGGCAGAAACTCCTAAAGAAGAAGTACCTACAGCGGCCAAAGAAAGTGTAAGAGAAGAAGTACCTTTTGTTCCTGAACCAACTCCTGCGATCGTCTCATCTTCATCCGCTAGTTTGGATACATCTCAATCCAATCGATTTTATTCTCCATTAGTGAAAAATATTGCAAAACAGGAAAACATATCAGTTGCAGAACTTGAAACTATACAGGGGAGTGGAGCCAAAGGAAGAGTGACAAAAAGAGATATACTTAATTACATTACTTCCGGGAAGCCGGCTGCATCTAATGGAAGTGCTAAAGTCGCTGAAAATATTCCAGCAGTAGCGAATCCGACTTCGAATGGGTCAAGCATAATAACTACAACTTCTGCATCCACAACTGCCAGTGGGAATACAGAAATCGTAGAAATGGATCGTATGCGAAAACTCATTGCTGAACATATGGTAATGAGTAAGCACACTTCCCCTCATGTCACTTCTTTTGTGGAAGCGGATGTGACCAATATCGTGAATTGGAGGAATTCGATCAAAGCTGATTTTCAGAAAAATCATGGAGAGAAGATCACTTTTACGCCTATTTTTATGGAAGCGGTGGCAAGGGCAATTCGTGATTTTCCCATGATTAATGTTTCAGTGGATGGTTCAAATATTATTGTAAAAAAAGATATTAATATTGGTATGGCTACGGCATTGCCATCAGGTAATTTGATCGTGCCCGTAATAAAAAGTGCTGATCAGTTGAATTTGGTTGGACTTACAAAAAAAGTTAACGACTTAGCTGGAAGAGCTAGAGCAAATAAATTAAAACCTGATGATATTCAGGGCGGTACATTCACATTAACCAATGTAGGTACGTTTGGGAATGTAATGGGTACTCCAATCATAAATCAACCTCAGGTTGCGATTATGGCCGTCGGGGCGATTAAGAAAAAACCTGCGGTCTTAGAGACCGAACATGGGGATGTGATCGCTATTCGTCATATGATGTTTTTGTCACTTTCATACGATCACCGAGTGGTGGATGGATTCTTAGGCGGATCATTCTTGAGGAGGGTTGCAGATTATCTGGAAGGTTTTGATACCCAGCAAGGAATTTAAATTTGATTTTATTACAATGAATCCTGGTAGATTATTTCTCTCTTTCCTATTTGCATGTATCTTTTTTACGATATCTGCTCAAAAGAATATTTTAAAACAAGCAGACAGATATTTTAACTCGGAAAAATATTTGGATGCCTTGGAACTCTACGAAAAAATTCCTTCGAAGGAACAGGATGAAAATATGATCTATCGTCGTGGCGTTTGTCATTATTTTACTAATAATATTGACGCTGCGATTCAAGATTTTACAAATGCTCGCGGTCTGGGGTATGAAAAGAAAGAGATATATTATTTCGCGGCTAAGGCTTTTCATGCTAAAAAGCTTTTTGCAGATGCATCCAGATTTTATAAAAATTACCTGCGATTCACGGATAAACAAGAGGAACAAAGAAGAATTATAGAATTGATCAAACAATGCAAATTTGGTATTGATAATCAGTACAATGATCAAATCGCCTTCGTTGAGAATCTGGGCAAGAGTGTAAATACAGAATACGATGAGGTTAATCCTATTCAAAGCCCAACTTCACAAAACAAATATTATTTTTCTTCCAATCGATCCGGTTCTCATGGTGGACTGAGAAATGCCCGGGGATATAAAGACGAGATTTACGGTAAGTATTCGGCTGATATGTACGCCGTGGAATTATCAGGAGGGAATTGGACTCCGGTTAGTGCATTCCATCCTATTTTAAATGGACCAAAACACGATCTGATAGAGGGCTTTAATCCCGATGGATCTGTGTTGTATTTTCTAAAATCCCAGGATTGGGAGACGGGGCAAATCTATGCAGATACCTTTTCGGTTGATAAAGACCCGGAAGCTTTTCCCAAGCGCTTTTCTTCACCTGCCATCCCAGAATTAGGGGATAAGTGTTTGCAGGTTTTTAATAATAACACAATGCTTTTTTCAAGCAAACGAAAAGGAGGATATGGGGGATATGATCTTTATGTTTCCTTAAAAAAAGATGGAATATGGGAAGCACCTGTAAATCTTGGTCCAGAGATCAATTCAAAGTATGATGAAGTTGATCCCTATCTAACAAAAAGCGGCACTAAACTATTTTTTAGCTCTGATCGTATTGAAAGCTTTGGCGATTTTGACATTTATGTTTCTGAATATGGCATTGAAACCTTGATTTGGTCAAAACCAATTAATCTTGGATTTCCGATAAATTCTGCGAAGAAGGATCGCAACTTCTCAGTTTCAACTGATGGAATGACTGCAATCTTTTCGTCGGACAGGCCAGATTCTCAAGGCGGCAGCGATCTTTATCTTGCGTACTTCAAAGATCAAGTGACAGAACAATTGCTTTACGTTGAGGAAGCTCCGTTTATAAGAGATGGAATTGAAGAAGTTGCCGAAAATATTTCAGAAAATCAGGATACCATTTCAAATACCGTAATTGACACTGAGTCAATTGTTAAAAAAGAATTCTTGAATGGTCCACTCTATTATGGGGGAGATGAAATCATATTGAATCCGATCAATTCTGGTAAAATGAAAAGAGTTAAGGATTTGATGGTCATCTATCCCGAATTACATGTTACTTTTTCGGGACATTCTACCAAAGAGGGGATGCGTGAGTTTGATTTGTATTTCTCGATCAAAAGAGCTGAAAAGGCTGCAGAATATCTCATTGATAATGGTATTGATGCGAATCGAATTTCAGTGAAGGGACTGGGTTCCAATTTTCCGCATACCATTGAAAAGGATGGACAGTCGAATAGATTGGCAGAAAAAAACAACAGAAGGATTGATATTTCATTCAATGATGTGCCGGTAGATCGCTTAAGTATCATCGAAGAGCGTCCTACAGCATCGGATGGCTTTAGGGATGATACATTTGATACCTATTACAATACAATGGAGGCACTTGCATATAAAATTCATGTAGCAAAGACCAAGCAGATGTTTAAGGGTGATGTCATTCGTGAATACAATAGTGGCATCATAGAAAAAGAGTACACAGATGATTCTTATACGTACACGTTAGGTGTTTTTGATACCTATAATGATGCGCGAAACCTGAAAAGTGAACTATTGCGAAGGGGGATTATCGAAGCCAAAGTTGTGCCTTACATCGATAATCGAGCAATCAATTTAGAGCAGATCAAAACGCTGAAAGATAGCTATACTGATCTTAATGAATATCTTAAGTTCGAAACGGAATAAAAGTTTCGTGACTCGTTCGTGATTATAATCGATCTAAAAAGATCAGAGGTTTATCTTCTTTGGGATTCTCTTTTTATACCAAAAATATCCTGACAAAAAAACGTACCAGTTTACTTTACCTTTCCTTACCTTTGCACCTTCAAATCAAAAAAAGACAAATCATGTATAGATCGCATAATTGTGGAGAGTTAAGAATGAGTAATGAAGGCCAGGAAGTATATTTAAGTGGATGGGTTCAAAAAAGCAGAGACTTGGGAGGAATGACATTTGTTGATCTTCGTGATCGATATGGTATCACGCAATTGGTTTTCAACATGGATGAAAATGCGGAATTGTGTGAAAAGGCGAGAAAGCTGGGAAGAGAATTTGTAGTTCATGCTGTGGGAACTGTACAGGAAAGATCTAATAAAAACCCAAATCGACCTACTGGTAATATTGAAATAATCGTATCGGAGTTGAAGGTGTTGAATGCAGCAAAAACTCCTCCTTTTACCATTGAAGAAGACACGGATGGAGGTGATGATTTGAGAATGAAGTATCGATATCTGGATATTCGAAGAGATGCGGTAAAAGACAATATCATTTTCAGAAGTAAATTGGCGTTAGAAACCCGAAAATATCTTGATGGTGAGGGATTCATAGAAGTAGAAACTCCGTTTTTGATAAAGAGTACACCTGAAGGCGCTAGAGATTTCGTAGTGCCAAGCAGATTGAATCCGGGACAATTTTATGCGCTTCCTCAGTCACCGCAGACCTTCAAACAAATTCTTATGGTAGGTGGAATGGATAAGTATTTTCAAATTGTAAAGTGTTTTAGAGATGAAGACCTTCGTGCCGACCGCCAACCTGAATTTACGCAAATCGATTGTGAAATGTCGTTTGTTACTATCGAAGATATTTTAAATACTTTCGAGGGTTTAACAAAACATCTTTTTAAGCATACCTTGGATATTGAGCTTCCAGATTTTCCACGAATGCAGTACGATGAAGCGATGAGAAGATACGGATCTGATAAACCTGATTTGAGATTCGATATGGAATTTGTGGAGTTGAATGATATTGCTCAGAATAAAGGATTTGGAGTATTTGACAACGCAGAATTGGTTGTCGGAATTTGTGCAGAAGGTATCGCTGATTCATACTCGAACAAGGACATGAAAAAATTAACGGAGTGGATGCAGAGGCCGCAGATCGGAGCTAAGGGATTGGTCTATGTGAAATTCCTTGAAGATGGTAGTATCAAATCTACAGTAGGTAAGTTTTTTGATGATGATGCGCTTCGTGTCTGGGGAGAAAAATTCGGAGCCAAGTCAGGAGATGTATTGTTTGTTCTTTCTGGAGAAGCAGAAAAGACACGAAAGCAATTAAACGAGCTTCGACTTGAAATGGGAAGAAGATTAGGCTTAATGAAAGAGGGTGATTTCAAGCCGCTTTGGGTAATTGACTTCCCATTATTGGAGTGGGACGAGGAGACTGAACGATTCCACGCTATGCACCACCCATTTACTTCTCCTAAAAAAGAAGATGTTAGTCGAATGCTGAATGGTGATCACGAAACCATGAAAAGTTTGAAAGCAGATGCCTATGATTTAGTTATCAATGGCGCAGAAATAGGAGGAGGCTCTATCCGAATTCATGATAGAGAACTACAATCCAGGAATTTTGATCTTTTAGGTTTTACCAAAGAAGAAGCCGAAGAGCAATTTGGATTTTTGCTGGGTGCTTTTGAGTATGGTGCTCCGCCACATGGAGGGATAGCTTTTGGGTTTGATCGATTGTGTGCGGTTATGAACGGTCAATCTTCAATTCGAGACTTTATTGCTTTCCCTAAAAATAACCAAGGTCGTGATATGATGATTGATGCTCCAAGTCCGGTAGATCAGGAACAGTTGGATGAGTTGAGTCTAAATCTAAATGATCTGGATGAGGATTTATCCGAATAGCGTATCCCATACATATTACTAAGATCTAAAGCTTTTATTTCTTGTTGAGTCTTTCTCAAAGAAGCTCGCCGGTAAATTGTATTGATGCTAAATGTGTTAAATATGTGACTAATCCGTAACATGTAAGTCTAAAGTATTGATACTTTGATTTCGGAATTGCTAATTTTTAGACACAGAATTACATATAATAAGATTATCTTTATGATCAGTGTTTAGATTCTCAGTACCCATATTATTCGTAGAAATACTAAAAACACCCCATTTAAATCTAATTTCTATAACGGTACGTAAGGTTCTTGCAATTCAAAACCCCTTTTGGTTTCACTAGGAATAAAATGTTCTAGTGTATCGATTGCTTCATTTTCGACGACGAAGGTCGTTTAGATGATTGATTTGATGGAAGGCATAATACAAAGGCAATCCGAAAATCGAAGGAAATCTATATAAAATTAATTCCAAAAATACCCTTTATACATTTTGGAGATGGATATCCATGTGCCAAAATGAAAAACCCTAGACAGTTTTAAACTATTTCGATGCTGTAAAGCATTAAAAAACTATATCTATGCTTACTATTTTTAGTAGAGGATTTATTAGTAGAATTGCAGTTCTCTTATTCTTTTTTACATCCAATCAAATCATTTTTAGTCAGAATATCAACTTGTCTTTTCCAGATGGAATTGAGGCATGTAATTCAAGTATCACTCTTCTAGTTGATATTGAAAATACGATTGGAGATACGATCGACGCTGGGACAATAGTTATCGATCTTACAGGAAATCCAGGATTAGAATACCTTAATTTATCCATGCAGATCGATGGTCCATTGATAACCGAATCTATTCCCGGTACGCCGGAATTTACATTTTCAAGTGACTTTCTCGACAACGACAATATTACGTTCGAACTTGAACTGTCTTTAGGATGTGAAGGAGCAACGGTTAGCATGCCAATGGTCTCTTTAAACTTTAATTACGATGTAGAAGGTGCAAGTTCAATGATTAGTGAAGATCTTATGGGGTACTCCATTGCATCACCCGATATTACTATACCAGTTTCTACACCATCAGGAATTAATGGTGTAATCGGTTACGAATTTAGCATAAATAATACAGTGATTAATACTGGAACTGCCGATGCCGATAGTGTTTTTTATTGTGTGGAGGATAACTCGAATGCAAGTCTTGTAAGCATAGAAATAGGCGGAGTCATGCAAAGTATCTCTACTTCTTCTATTCCGGGGTTTACGTGTTATGATATTGGATCTCTTGCGATGGGGACCGATGTGGTAGTAGTTGAAAATTGGGTGATTACCACGTGTAGCGCACCCGTACAAAATTTATTTCGCAAGGCTTCATTTGGATGCGATGGAGAAATTGATTGTCAAATGCTTCCGGATATTGCATTTCCCTCGACAGATCTTATGCTAGTAGCCCCTGTCTCCCCATTGGATATTATGACTTCTAATCCAGCGGATATTGACATATGCTCCGGACCAGATACCATTTGTGTAATTATAGAGAATTCCAATGGAAATAACTTTGTAGTCCAAAATATTAAAGCGGCATTATCTGTACCGAACGGTGT
>JBCCVV010000018.1:0-44999 GCA_039194925.1 Bacteroidota bacterium | reverse complement strand
ATTATAAATAGCGTATAACAAATTAAATTTTGTTGTTATATGTGATTTTGCCAAAACTACACACAATGGGCTTCAAAAAAGAAAACTACACCCTCAAGGGTATATGCGTATGCGTATATTTCTTGTTGGGCATCGCAGCACACCCTACCTTTGGACAAATTCACTGTCCTGTAAGAGTTGATTTCGAACCCAGGGAATCTATTCAATCACGTTCAGCAATCACTATAGAAGAAGTAAAGTTTCCATTCTTTCAGCATTGGGAAGACTTAAGTGCGGTGAGATTATCCGATGATGAAAAAGCTACACTCCATCTTCCTACGACAAAAAGATCGACCGTCTTCAAGGGTAAAAATCTAGGTTTTTCAATTCCAAATGGAGCTTCTATTTCTGGAATTGAATTAATTGTTGAAGGGTACTCCACGGGGGAAGGTTCGATTGAAGGCCAAATGGTCCGTTTATTGGATAGTGACGGAAATGCCAGCGGAAATAATTTAGCCCTTCATGCTTTACCGCTGGATCGAGATTGGGAAAATAGCTCTGATAGTACAGACTTTATTTGGAGATATGGCTCATCCGTGAATGATTGGGGCATACACCTGACTGAAAGTTTGGTCAATGATCCGGATTTTGGTTATGCTCTTCAAGTTCGAAATAAATTGAATAAATCATCATCTGTTTTTATCGATCACGTACAAATGATCGTTTACTATACTCCGCTCTATGAGGTATGTTCAACCCATGCATGTGTTCCTTTTTACATAGATGATTTAGAAGATCCTTTGATAACATACGAGTGGTACATTCCAGAAGGATTTGAACTCATATCCGATTCCGAAGAAGATCCAGAAATCAATATAGGAGCATCTTATGCCGAGTTTGGAGAATATGAGATTTGTGTAGAGGCTTTTTATAAGAACTCCTCTCTTGGTCTTTGTTGTCGAAAATTTAATTACCTCAACTGTAATCCAGCGACACTCTCCGGACAGGTTTTCCTTGATGAAAACAACAATGGCATAAATAATTCCGGAGAAAATGGTATACAAGATATCGTGGTAAATCTTTATGCAAACACGGGAGTATTTATAGCCTCCTCTATTACAGCTGGTGATGGCACTTATGAATTTTCGAATCTCGATCCCGGTCAATTCTATGTGGAGTTTGTCAAAGAAATTGATTCTTTACTGTTTACAAATGCGAATATAGGTTTGGACTCGGAAGACAGTGATGTGACAGGTGCTTTTGGAGATGGGACCACTGATCTTTTTGAATTGATATCGGGTGATACACTTTCTACCGTAGATGCAGGTTTGGTACGAGCGCTATCGCTTGGAGATTTTGTATGGGAAGATTTGAATGGAGATGGAATCCAGCAAGATGAAGAGCCTGGAATTGCGGGAGTAATCATAAAATTGACAGATTCAAATAACGTTTTTCAAAATACTACTTCTAATTCCGATGGATTTTACACGTTTGACGGACTAATTCCTGGAGATTATACATTGGAATTTGAATCCTCTTCGGAGTTTATTCCGACTACACCAAATAATTCTTCTGATGATGCTGATAGTGATTTAATTCCCGGAGAGTCTATTATATTGTCATATTCCGAAGGAGGAATACGAGATACGATAGATGCTGGATATTTCAGATTTAGTACCATTGGTGATTTTGTTTGGGAAGATTTGAATGGCAATGGAATTCAGGATGAACTCGAACCTGGAATAGAAAATGTGACACTTGAACTAATGGATGAAAGTAATGCCATAGTCCAAACTGTTAATTCTGATTCACTAGGTCAATATGAATTTTCGAATATAGTACCCGGTGTTTACTACATAAGAATTCAGACAGATGCAATTTATGGTCCTACTGAATTTCAATTTGATGCGGGCAATTCTAATGAGGTAGATTCAGATGTAATGATCGTTGATGGCGACTTCACATCACCAGAATTTACAGTCACTTCAAATAGCACCAATCTTTCCTTAGATTTTGGATTTGTGGAAAAGCCTGCTTTAGTAGGTGGATTTACATTCCTGGATGGAAATAATAATGGACAATATGATCAGGATGAGATTTTTGTAGAAAACATAAGTATCAGTCTATTCGATGATCAAGATAATCTAATCACAACTACCCTATCTGATGTAGGAGGGTACTATGAGATAGACAACGTTGCGCCTGGCTTTTATTACATCGTGTTTGAGTTGAACTCTGATGATTTATTCACTTTCGCAGATCTTGGAGATGATTTGTCAGATTCTGATGTGGCTAGTTCTATCGTCTTTGGAAGTACCAACATCTTTGAATTGATGCCTGACGAAGAAAATTTATCAATATCTGCAGGATATCAGAAAAAGCCCAAAGTGGGAGATTACGTCTGGTTGGACGAAAACAGCAACGGCTTACAAGACGAAATAGCTGGTTTAAATGATGTCCTGGTTGAATTATTTAACGATCAGAATGAGTTGATCCAAACCACGCTTTCTGGCCCTCATCCGGAGACTTCTGAAGCGGGATATTATCAATTTGAGTCACTGGATACTGGAAATTATTATATCAAAATCCCTGTAAATGAACAGTATGATTTCACAAGCGTCGAAGAATCTTTAGTTGGACAAAATAGTGTCATCACCAATGCCAATGGAATCGGTACCAGCAATACTTTTAACCTCATCGGTAATCGGTGCAATGAAGACATCGACGCGGGATATGCATTCAAAAATGGAAATATTCAAGGAGAAGTATGGATCGATGCCAATAAGGACGGAATTCAGGATCCTAATGAGGAACCCATATCCAATGTAATTATAGAATTGTTCAACGAATCGGGTGAACTGCAATCTTCAAGCCCAACGAATGAGGAAGGTCAATATTTCTTTAACGGATTAGATGCTGGAAATTATTATTTAATCGTTACTCCAACCGACCGATACAGATTCACATTACCGATGGTACCTGCCGATACAGCGCTTGATTCGGATGTAACGGGTGACAATGGATTAGGAAGCACTTCTCTCTTAGCCGTAATGGATGGTGTTACGCTGACCAACATTGACGCAGGCCTTGTAGATGGCGCATTAAACGTCAAAGGTCTTACCTGGATCGACGCCGATGGTGACGGACAATTTCCTTTATTCGAAGATCTATTGGCCAATGTAAAAGTCGAATTATTTGATCTAAATGACTCATTATTGGCTACTACCTTTACCGATCAAGGAGGAGGATATAGTCTGGAGAATATTTTAGCAGGTCAATACTACATTGTATTCACACCGGATAGTTCGATTTATATCAATACCATTGCCAACCAGGGAGGCGATGAAAATTTGGATGATGATGTGACCTCATTCTTTACAACTGGAAGTACAGACACCATTGATCTCGAATATTTTCAACTGTTGGATTTATATAGTGCAGGATATTACACTTTCTCATCCATCGGAGATCAAGTCTTTATCGATGAAAACGAGAACGGGGTAAATGACAATGAACCTGGGTTGGATAATGTCACGGTAGAGTTATTGGATGCGGATAACAACATCATATCCACAACAACTACTGCTCAGGGTGGAGGCTTGGATTCAGGATATTACTTATTAGAAAATATTTCGCCCGGGACTTATCGCATACAATTTACCCGACCACTATTTTATCAGTTTGTCGCAGCAGATCAAGGGGGTGATGATGCCATTGATTCCGACGTAACAGACATTAGTAATAATATCGGAACGACCAAAGAAATAGAGGTACGATCGGGATCTTCAAATCTGACTATAGATGCGGGTGTATTTTTCCAAATACCCATGGAATCCTCCATTACTGGATCTATTTGGGATGACGAAAATACCAATGGAATTCTAGATCATAGCGAAGGTCCAATAGCCAATATCATGCTAACCTTAGAAAATCAAATTGGTGATGTGGTGGATATGACTACTTCGGATGTGAATGGAGTTTACTTATTTGAAAATCTGACAGAAGGGTTTTATACAGTTAAAGCAACGCTACCTTCGGACCGTGTGGCAACGTTTCCAAATATCGGTACTGATGATACGATTGATAGTGATTTTATAGAATCGCCGGATGGCTTAGCAACCGAAGAGTTTTTTCTGGGAACATTCGAAGATTTGGACAACATTGATTTAGGATTGGTCAATACGTTAAGAGTTGGTGATTTTGTATGGGAAGATCTTAATAATAATGGAGTACAAGATGTAGATGAACCTGGAATTGAAAACATTGAAATCACTATAACCAGTGAGAATGGAGTTGTCTCTGAAACAGTCACTTCAGATACTAGTGGGTTTTATCAGTTTGTGGATCTGCCAGCGGGGAATTATACTCTGTGTGCGGGACGTCCATCGGGATTTCACTTTGCAAAATCGAATGTAGGTACGGATCTATTGGACAGTGATGTCGACTCCACGGGTTGTACTGAAATATTAGATCTCACAGCGGGAGGTACAATCAACGATCTTGACATCGGCCTAACACAAAATGGCTCTATTCAAGGAATCGCATTTGTGGACCTCAACGGAAATGGCATTCTTAATTTGAATGATCCGGGGTTGGATGGTATTCCTGTGAATCTACATAGTGCATCTGGTGAATTATTGGCTACGACCCTCACGTCTACCATTGATGACATCCCTGGAGTATTTGAATTCGACGACCTGAAGGCTACGGATTACTATCTGGTTTTCGAATATTCCGATGAATACATTATTACCGATCCTGATATTGGTGATGATCAAACAGATTCTGATATTACTGGTGAATTTGGCGTAGGAAGTACTGGCCTATTTTCGATCCCTTCCGGAGGGATGGTTACATCTGTTAATGGCGGTGCTTACTTACCTGCTTCCATTGGAGACCAGGTTTGGATGGATGAAAACGAAGACGGCATCCAAGATGAAAATGAAGATGGAGTAGCAAATATTCAAGTTATAATATTCAGATCTTTCGGAATTCCTTTCGACACCACGTTTACGGATGAAGAAGGCTTTTACAACTTTGAAAATCTAAAGCAAGGATTGTATTTCATCCAGTTTGTGATTCCACAAGAATTTGCCATTAGTCCATCCGATCAAGGGATTGACGATGATATCGATAGTGATGCCGATAATACAGGTAAGACCCCGTTGATTTCACTTGCACACGGCGCCAATCTTGAATCTGTCGATTGTGGCATCTATTCCTCGATGGCATCATTACGTAGTCTGGTATGGAATGATATTGATGGCGATGGGATGCGTCAAATCAACGAAGCTCGAATACCTGGAATCCGAATTTCCTTGTTTGATGATGAGGATAATCTATTGGAAACTACTGAAACAAATTCACTTGGATTGTATGCATTTCAACACATTCCATCTGGAGAATACAAGGTTTTGGTCAATTTGGAAGATACCGACTACCTCATAACATCCATGAATATGACGGATGATGATTATCATGATAGCGATGTAAATGAGGCTGGGGAATCTGAAGTATTTACCAGTGATCAACAACTTTCGATCTTATCGGTACCAAACATTGACGCGGGTCTATACGAAAGTGGAGGTATCATTTCGGAAGTCTGGGAAGACAAAGATGCAGACGGTCAATATGATCTGGACGAATTTCCCCTTCAGGATATTGATGCAAGCTTGTACACACATGAGGGCATTTTCCTGGAAAGAACTACAATCGATCCTTTGGAAGGAACAGTAAAATTTAACCGAATAAAACCAGGCACCTATTTCATTCTTTATGAAATTGATCGGCGATATGTTAACGCTCCATCCCACGGTGAGTTGCAAGATGATTACAACAGTGATGTTACTACCTTCGAAGGATTTTATGTATCTCCAAGATTTCAGGTCTTATCAAATGAGATCGTAAATTTTGTTGATGCCGGATTCTATCTGGGTTCCACATTGAATTCCACCGTTTGGTACGATACCAACAAAAATGGAATACAAGATGATGAATCCGATATTCCAACAGGTATTTACGCCACCATTTTCGACCATGAAGGAACGACTTATGGTACAAAAGGTATCAACGCGGAAGGTCAATTCAATTTCATGGGTATACCCAAAGGAGAATACTATATCAAGTATTATGCTTCAGAAAATCTTCAATTTACCAATTGGATTTCCCATTCCGAATTGAATAGTGATGTAGATCATAGCAACGGGAATGGTACAACAGGTTATTTTGAATTCGAACCTTATCAATCATACACACACATTGATGCAGGTATTATCCTGGAGCGAGACGAGCACGTGCAGGAAGTGAGATCATCAACGAAACTCAATGAAGAAGATTTGGTCTTTGATGTTCATCCAAATCCCGCTGCCAATTATGTTAGAATAAAAATAGATAAAAATGCAGCGGATGGTATTATCACTATTCATAACAGTCAAAATCAACTGGCATACAAGGGGTTAGCGAAAGATATAGATAAAATAGATCTGTCTGAATTTCATCCGGGCATTTACTATATAAAGTACGAGTCGAAAGGAAAATCGATCACCAAGAAATTATTGAAGATTCAATAGAGAAGCTATATAAAGAAGAAGTTTTGGTTTTAATGGAAGCCGGATCATAGTGTGGGGTCTGGCTTTTTTATTTAGCAGTTGTTCAGTGGCAGAATTGTTGAATTAATCAGTTTTAGAGTTGTTGAATTATCGAGTTGATTAGCGCGGTCTTCGACTTGCTTATATACGAGGTTAATAAGGTATATATTAAGCAGCAGGCACAACTCTTAATAGTTGTGCAATGAATTCAAAAACTCAATAATTCAACAACTGACCAACTAATTCCTCAGTGCAACTCCGTGACTTCTCCGTGCTTCTCGGTGTAACTAAAGTCCTCTCCGTTTAATCTCCTTTTTGATAAACGATAATTCACGGCTCATTTCACCAGTTACCGAAGTATTTTCCTGAGCTCTGCGTATAAGATAAGGAATGACATCCCGAATTGGCCCGTAGGGAACATATTTGGCCACATTATATCCGGCTTTGCCTATGTTGAATGTGATGTAATCACTCATTCCGTACAATTGGCAAAAATTGAAGTGAGCATGATCTTTTTGTAAGCCCAGTTCATCAATCAATTCGGCTTGCTTTTTATTGCTTTCCAAATTGTGAGAAGCACAACAAGAAGCGATTTCTTTATAATTTCTAATACAATAATCAACACCAGCGTCAAAATCCCGATCTGTTGATGCTTTATCGGGCTGAATTGGAGATGGATAATTCATTTCCGCAGCTCTTTCCCTTTCTTTCTCCATATACGCACCTCGCACCAGTTTTGCTCCAAAAAGAAATCCTTTTTTCACAGCAATCTGATGATCTTTTTTTAGCTGAGCCAACTTATCATGGCGATACAACTGATACGTATTATAAACAATAACTTTTTCATGATTGTATTTCTCCATCATTTCCATGACTAGAGCATCAATGGGTTCTTGCAACCAACTTTCTTCCGCATCTACAAATACACCTACTTTCAAGTCCCACGCCCTTTTGCATATCTTATCAATACGCTCGTATAAGTGCTGGTATGCTCGTTTATCGCTTTCATTTTGCTCTTTTCCGGCTTGAAGGTTGATTAAAATATCATTGTCCACCAATCCTGTAATTTTAGTGCTTACGACCGGTACAGAGGTATTGGAAGCTGCAAACTCCAGGGCACGCATGGTCTCTTCCATGACCCGATTAAAGTCTTCTTCTGTTGACTTGCCTTCCGCTCCATAATCCAGGATTGTGAGCGAGTCATGCTTGTAAAGCGTGTCTATGGCATTTTGACAATCAAGCAGCGTCTCACCTCCACAAAAATGCTGGAAAATGGTATTTCTGACAATATAGTCTACAAAAGGTAATCTCAATTTGAAGGCAAGGAGCCCAAGTTTGGAACCAATATTCACCAAAGCACTTTTATTCATTAAGGAGAAGAGTTGCTTTGTTTTCTTTAACTCTTTATCGGATTTGGTGGAAAAGGCAATTTCTGTATCCGAAAAATCAATGGTTCTCGACGGTTCAGGATCTTCCATTGGTGCTTCTTTTAGTGTTGATTCCATATCTCCCAGGCTTTTTCTGCTTGCAAAACTAGCATTTCGAATCCATTCTTTATGCGGCTGCCTTGCAATTCTCCCTTTTTCAAAAATAGTGTTTTTTCAGGATTATAGACAAGGTCATATAAAAAATGTTTTTCAGTGAGAGCGGAATATGGAAGGTCCGGACATTCATCTATCTTAGGGTACATTCCCAAAGGTGTGGTATTAATGATTAGGCGATTACTTTCAATGGTTTCAGGATTGAGCTCGGTGTAGGTTAAAAGTGGCTTTTTCCGGGAAACTTCGGTATAGTTTATTTTCATTTTTTGCAAAACATATTTGATTGCTTTAGCTGCACCACCTGTTCCTAATACGAGTGCTTTTTCAACTTTGGTGTTACCCAGGAGTTGTTGTAGCGAGACTTCAAATCCATACGCATCTGTGTTGTACCCGGTTTTGCGCCCATTTACTATCCGAATTGTATTGACCGCTTGAATTTCATAAGCCTCTTCGCTTAACTCATCCAAAAAGGGAATGACTTCCTCCTTATATGGAATAGTGACATTCAATCCAGTAACATGCTGATCAAATAACTCAAATACTTCTTCTACCTTTTCAATAGAATAGGCAAGATACTCTGCATCGGTAATACCTAATTCTTCAAATTTCCTGGCAAAATAGCCAGGTGAAAATGAATGGCTTAATGGGTAACCAATTAACCCCAATTTGTGCCTTTTTGTAAAATTTGTCATTTGCTCTATTGATGAGATTAGGAGTTGCTTACTTCGATAACAAGATTATCATTCACCACAAAAACTTTATCATCTTCCAGTGGCTTCAAGACATGCAAACCTGTAAACGAACCGAATGCAGGTAAAATTCCAGTGTGTGCACCAAAATAAAAACAAGGCAATCTCAAATTTTGCCTTCCTTTCCCAGTTAACCTTACACCGGGGTGAATATGTCCACAAAGATTATAATTGTCTTCAATGATCACATCCATGGGTTCGTGCGTAAGAATCAAATTACCCACTTCCATTTGGTAACAGATCTTCATTTTTTCATACTTGCTCTCATCAAGAATATCGTGATTGCCGATCACCAAATGAAAATTGTACGCACTCAACTCTTGCAATAATTGTTGAAAATCAAACCATGCTTTGTTAAAATCTGAATGAAATAAATCACCCAGAAATACGACTTCTTGAGCATTTACCCGTTGCACCAATTGTTTGAGCTTACTCAAATCCTGTTTGCTTGCTCCTGATGGAATACCTATGCCGTGCTTTCTGAAATGCTCTACTTTCCCTAAATGCAGGTCTGCGATCAAGAGCATATTGTGCCTGGGTAAATGTATTGCCTTTTCAGACAAAAGATGCATCTCTTCTCCGAAGACTATGGTGCTTACAGTTGAATGAGTATCTGAATTCAAAAAAGTAGGATTTAAGTACAAGGATAAAAAGAATGATAGAGATTGCAGAACCAATATCCTACTTTCTTACATAGAATCTATGGATGCCTTAAGCATATGCAAAACAATCTAAAAGTTGAAATTCACGTTGTTGTATTGGTTCCGGGAATTGATTTTTATCTCACTTCAATAACAGCCTATCGAATTTAAAATTAAATTACATTATTCCACTAATTTTCTTGCGGCTCTCATGGGTACCCCAATACACTTCTTCTCCATGTAATTCATCATTTCCACGATAAGCGCCTGAGCTTCATTGTCTAGCGCTTCGATTTTATCTTTATATACCTTTTCTATTGCTCTTTCCTTGATCTCTTTAATTTCTTTCGGAACTACATTTAGGGCTTTTTCCAACTGTCTTTGCTGAAACTGATTGTTGAAATTAATTAATTGGTTTTTAAGTAGAATACGTGCGGCGTGAACTTCTTTTTTACGAAATTCCAAATTTGCCGTAGACAGGTGTCTCAGTTGCTCAATATCAATATACTTCATGTCAAAACTCTCAACTACATCAGCATCGACATTATTAGGTACGGATAGATCAATTACAATTTTTGCCGACCTCTCTTTACGTAAAAGATTTCTATAAATTGGTGTAGTAATAATAGCATCGGTAGAAGCCGTACACACCACCATCACATCGAATCCTTGAGAATAAGTATTCAACTCACTTAAGTGATATGCTTTTGCATCCAGCATATCTACAAGGTGAGCTGCATTATCTAAACTTCTGTTAAATACCTTGACATTGCTAAAACGATGTTTCTTTAAAAACTTAGCAAATAATGTATTTGTCTCTCCAGCACCAACAATTAACAACCGGCAATCTTTATCCACTCCAGTATCCAATAACGATTGTATGGCTAATGAAACAATGGAAAGTGGTTTTTCACCAATTTTGGTTTTTTCGTATACTTCTTTTGCAGCTTTTACGGTGGCATTTTCTAACATCCGAAGATTGTCTCCTACCAATCCGAATTCGTTGCATTGCTTATATGCTTCTCTGAATTGTCTAAAAATTTCTCGTTCTCCCACTACCAGTGAATCCATCGAAGAAGCAACTTCATAAAGATGGCTTACCGCTTTGCTTCCTTGATAAACATCCACGAAATTGTTTATCTTTTTCAGCATCTCTTCGTTCAACTCCGGATTTACGGTTCGGAAAAAATTCTTCACATACGCCAAGTCAAACTCTTCGTCACCGTAACAAATGAAACTTACCCGATTACAGGTAGAAAGATAAATCAACTCCTCCAGGTTGGCATTTTGGAGAAGCGCACTCAATTTTTCTTTCAAATCTTCACTGCCCTCATGGTGAATCATAAAGTGACCTATTTCGTCCACATTGAGATTGTGATGAGTGATCGTTAAAATCTTATAGTTATCAAGCATATTCATTCAACGACAAAAGTAACGAGTACATTCTGTGATATTGTCATTGTGATGTCAGATTCCGATTTATCAGCCAAAGAATCAACTGAAATCAAAAGATTATCAACCAAATATGAAAAGATGCCTAAAGTAGGTCTTTAAATTAGGTTTTAAGTCTACGATGAAAACATGTAATTCTGCAATTTTCATATTAGCATAATGTATAATATGAAGAAAGGATGGGTTATAAATTAAAATTTTGAAGTATCTTTGAATTATGCAGGATTTACAGAGCAAACTTGAAAAACTAGAAAGCAATGTAAAATCGCTCATCAGAAAGCTGAATGAAGCACAAACTGCTAATGCAACATTACTAAATGAAAACAATAAACTCAAAGAGGAAATAAGAAAGAATGAAGCTGTTGTAATTGAAGAGAAGGAACTAGCAAAGGTAAGTACAAATTCTTCCCCAATCACGGAAGAAAAATACAATAGGGTCAGGGAAGATATTAAATCATGTATTGCAGAAATAGATGATTGCATCCAAATGATCGAGCAATAACATTATCTTATTAAGAAAATATAAGATATTTAAAAGGTTGATTAACAAATCATAGAGAAAGAATGACCGAACAGGATATAGAATTTACTAAATTGACCATTGTCATCGCTGGCAGGTCATATCCTGTAAAAGTAACCAAAGAGGAAGCAAATCTTCTTCCAACTCTAGAAAAGAACCTAAATGAACAGATACGGCAAATGCAATTGTCGTATTCAGACAGGGATATTCAAGATTGCCTATCCATGGTATTGCTGACACAAGCTATTACATCTCAGACCAGTGAGTCTTCAATTTCGCCGGAAGTGACTGAAAAAATAGACAAGTTGAATCTTGATATAGAGTCCGTTCTAGCATAAATATATCTTCACTCCATTTCGTTTTTCTCAGCCTTGAGCATTTGAGTATTTACTAATAGATTTTCTGAACAATCGGAAAGTCCTAAAATCGCTACAATGGAAATAGGAATAGCAGTAGGAGGTTTAGTTGTAGGAGTCATTATCGGCTATTTGATAGCCAATACAATGATCAAAAAATTAAACCAATCTAAAATTGAGGAAGTAAATAAAAAAGCGGACCTCACACTCAAAGAAGCAGAACTTACAGCACAAAGAAAGATTGATGAAGCCGAAACAAAAGCAGAAAAAATAGTTTCAAGAGCGGAGTCGAAAAACGAATCGATTAAACAAAAGAAGATTCAGGAGGCTAAAGAAAAGTTTGGACGCCTAAAATCGGATTTCGAAACGTACAAATCGGAGCACAAGGTAGAACTGAAAGAGCTTGAGATGAATTTGAAATCTCAGGAAAAAGAATTGAATCGAAAGCAAAAGGGTTTTCAGGCAAAAGTGGAGGAAATAGAGTCCAGAGAGTCTGAAATCAAGACAATTCGAACCAATTTGGACAAACAACTGCAAATCGTTGCGAAGAAGAAGCAGGAACTGGATAATGCCAACGAAATCCATATCAAAAAACTAGAGACGGTTTCTAAATTGTCAGAAGCGGAAGCAAAAGAGCAGTTGCTGGAAGCAGTAAAAGCAAAAGCAGAAACCGAAGCCATGGCCATCGAAAAAAAAGCAGTGGCAGCCGCAAAAGAAAATGCCAACAAAGAGGCCAAGAAGATTATTATCCAGTCCATTCAAAGAATGTGTGCTGAATACACCATTGAGAATACCGTATCTGTGTTTAATCTGGAAAGTGATGATATCAAAGGTCAAATCATTGGTCGGGAGGGGCGAAATATTCGAGCGTTAGAAGCTGCCACAGGTGCAGAAATCGTTGTAGATGACACTCCGGAAGCGATCATTATTTCAAGCTTTGATCCGATTCGTAGAGAAGTGTGCAGGTTGTCTCTCAAACGATTGGTGGCTGACGGTAGAATCCACCCCGCAAAAATCGAAGAAACCGTAGCTAAAGTTAAAAAACAACTTAACGAGCAAATCAAAGAAATTGGTGAACGAACAGTGATCGATCTTGATATCCATGGACTACATCCTTATCTGGTAAAAATGGTGGGGAGAATGAGATTCCGATCCTCCTATGGACAGAATTTGCTTAAGCACTCTATCGAAACTGCCAATCTTTGTGCCGCATTGGCCTCTGAATTGGGCCTAAGTCCGAAACAGGTAAAAATGGCAAAACGAGGAGGATTACTGCATGACATTGGAAAAGTAGCAGAAGAAGATTCAGAATTGTCACATGCACTGCTTGGAATGCAAATTTGTGAAAAACATGGAGAGCACCCAATCATACTGAATGCAGTAGGTGCACACCACGACGAAATGGAGATGAACAATATTATTTCACCAGTAGTACAAGCAGGCGATGCCATTTCTGGCGCACGACCAGGAGCACGTAGAGAAATTCTTGAGAGCTACATAAAACGTATCGGTGAACTGGAAGACATCGCCATGGCACATGAAGGTGTACAAAAAGCCTATGCCATGCAAGCCGGTAGAGAATTGCGTGTTATCGTAGAAAGCGAAAAAGTATCTGATGAATACGCGGATGACCTCGCATTTATGATTTCACAGAAGATTCAGGATGAAATGCAGTATCCGGGACAGGTGAAGATTACAGTGATACGTGAGAAGAGGGCTACGGCGTTTGCGCGGTAGAAAAACTAATAATAAAAAAACGCCACGATTCAAGATTGAATCATGGCGTTTTTTTATTCAGATCACTGATTAACCGTAATACTTCTTTATTCCCTTTATAATCTTTTTCACAATTTCATCTACAGTTTCCTTTAGTTCAGCAGGCATAGCCCTGATTTTAGTATCTCCTTCATTAATTAATGCAACCGTAGCGAAATAATAAGCCAGAACAAATTCCTTAAGATAAGTCCCAGTTGGATTGCTTTCGAATAAGGAGAGCACCCAATTTTCCTGATTATGCAGTAAAAGATTGCTAAGGTAAAATTCTAAGAGAATTACCTGAAGGCTATTCGTCCGTGCTTGGGTCAGAAGAATGATTATAGCATTTCTTTTAACCAGATATTCTTTTGTTTTTGCCGCTGCCAGAGCAATAATATTATAAACAACTGCGCCTCTCAGATCATCAACTTCTTTTTTAATGAATTTGGAACTGTATTCAAATGCTTTTTCAATATTCCAATTATTATAGTAGTAAAGCAAAGCCAGATTGTTGAGCGCAGGTACTATTCCTTCTTTTATTGCTGCCAGATAGTATCGTTCCGACTTCTCATTCTCACCTATTTCTTGATACATAACAGCTAGATTGTAAAGTGAATCTATGTCTCCTTTATTGATTGCTTTCAAATAATATTGTTCCGATTTCTTAGGATCACTATTGTGGAAAATATTCCATTCGATCTTCATAATCAATAAACTGAGGCTCTTCTATTTTGAAGCCCTGTTCTTGCAATTGAAGGATAATCTTCGACCTACATGCAACAAGGATACCGATCATTCAGGACCATTTTGAAGTTTTTATCAACGCTCATTGAACCGAACTTCTCGCATTGCATCCAGAATATCTTTGGCAGCCTGCTCCCCTTCAGAGTGTGATACCTTGATCAGCATATCGGAAAATTCATCCAAGAGTAAAACATGGGTAACTCTGCTGTGTTAGATCTTGAATACCAAGTCAAGAAAGACTGATTTATAGCTTCGTCCTTTGTTCTCAATTTTGAGTTTAGTCCCAATCCCTCTGAAGCTAATATCTCCAAATATTCTCTTACGTTATTCCAAAGCTTTGTGTTGGGTCTGAGAAGTGTACTGATCAACTTTATCATGCGGACATAAAATTCCTGACTTGTATTTATGGATTCTATCTCTTCATAAATCACTTTAAAGTGAGGAATGGGATTCTTCTCCATGAATTTGAGGATAGAGGTTTTGCCTGTTCTTCGTGGAGCCCCGTATCTAATGTTTTGATTGTTTCTTAATTTCTGCCAAATGTTATCCTCTACAGATGCTCTACGAAAATATTGTTTGCCCGTGGCAGCATTTCCAATAGCGGTATTACAGCTCCTCCAACCCATGACAACAATTTTATTGTCAATGACAGTAGTCAATTTTTTATTCCCGATACGCTTATAAATGTAAAACGGCTCTATTCAATAACCACTTCCCATGTGAGTTGGCAACCCCTGATAAAGCCATTTATTGGTTCCACGAATAGCACATTCTAATCCCCATACTATGGATCAAGCTCACTTGCAAATTTGAATTGAATTTCTGAATACCAAATGCCTAAAATTTGCGATTTGGCGATCAAATTCTTTATCGACATACTTTTCACTCCGCTTGTTTCCACAAAAAATCAAGCAAACGCCATCTCACGATTATACTTTCGTCTGTACTCAATTGGTGAAAGTCCCGCATATTTTCGAAAGGTTTTCCGAAATGCCTTTTCATCATTGTATCCGACCTTATGCATGATTTAATCAATAGAATATCCAAATAACTCTTTGTCAACAATAAATAGACTCTCTTGCTTAAAACGTAGTTATTGGCAAAAAGGCTTTAAATTACTTTGCATTTCGTGAAACGCCAATCCATGACATTCTATTCAATGTCCCTCACAAGTCTTCATTAATCAATATTTATTATTTGCTAAAATAAAAGTCTATACAAATGTTGAGTTTGTCGAAATTAGATCGGGAGTCCTCGTTTGTGTAAAACAATAATCTTATCTTCATCATCATCTAAAATACTTGCACTATGTACGATGATTTAAGAGATAAGGCTTTAGAAAATCTTGAAAAAAGAAAAAGGAAAGTTAGAGCAATGCAAATTGTAGGTGTCATTTTTGGATCTATTGCATTGCTGTTATTATACATTCGCTCCATAATGATGGAAGCAGACAAACCTTTCATGTTAATCCCCATAGGTATTATCCTGGCCATCTACTGCATAATTCATACCGCAGTTTTGGGTCTTCCATTTACAAATCAAGATTCCATAACCGAAGAGGACATAGAAATCGAAGTGGCCAAGATATTTCGAAAATACAAATTTTCAGATCTTCAGGACTTGAGTGACGAAGAAGAATTGGAGTTAAAACAAATAGACCGAATACTGAATAATGATGAAGATTATGTCTAAATATTTGCTCATATCTTAATCAAATTTGATGTGGATATATATAGCAAATCCCGAATAGCATTTTACTAATTTGATCGACCTCAATTTCTCTAGAATTTTCTCAATCTCTTCGCATGATCCATAATATATACGATTGTAAATGACAATCGTATGAATTTATGAATTGTTTGCATTCCAATCAGCTAATTTCTCTTCTGCATTACTAACTCAATTTTCGATTAGGTTATATATACACTCAGTGACAGCAACACCATACTTTGAAGGTTGAATGTTTTTCTTTTGTATACCTGGAGAAGGCGTAAATATACAGAGGCATTTTGTCGCAGTGGAAACAATGACCATTGAAGCATATAACGGTCTGGGAGTATTATCCGCCTATAACATTCAAGCTGGTGCAGATGCCACGTTTATCTGTAAAGGACGAATCTTAATATGGCACGATTCGGGTCATTGATATTAACTCCCTATCTCTTTTTTACCAAAAATTAAAAACGAACACATAACCAATTAATAACCAACCTTTTAGTCAAAATTTTAAAAATAAAATCAAACATTACCTGATATTATTTATCTCTTTTTTAAACAATAGTGCAGATATAAAGGACAATTTCAAAGGTTCTTCCGTAGTCGAAGCTTGATCTTTGAGGTATGGAACTGGGGCCAACATATCTTAATTTTGATCAAGACCTCTCAACATCTGAAAGTAAATCATATCATTTGATAAAAAGTTTATTGACTCAAATACTTGATGCGTCTACTTTACCCATTGTTTCTGATAGTACTTTTCCAATTGATCAGAATTGGGTGCATCTTACAATGGGCGATTCAGCTACAGAAGTGGATTATAATTTATATCCTAAACATTTAATTTCCATGTTTTGTGTAGATCTTATTTCAGCCAAACATCCATGCCAGAAATAGACTTAGAGTATATTTTTAGCGCCCTGCCTATTGGTGGAAATCTACCCAATGCTCCTATCCGAGATATTGATATTAATTACACCAGTCAAACCGTAAAAGTAGGCACCTTTGGCTGGGGAATTTGGGAGTCGGATCTTTATGGAGCGGGGTGTGCAGCATATCCAATGGCCGTATGCAAGGTGGTTGATTTGAAATTAAACAAACAAGGATTAGCCATTGATTTCGTTGAAATGCTTGATGGTGGATCTTATGATTACTGTGGGATTGATACGATGTATTCCATTTCTGAGGTTTTGACTTGTGAAGAAGCAATGGAGGGTATGGTTATTATACTTTTTGTGGAAGATGATTTAGGAAATAAGGATAGCTGTATGATAGATGCATCCGTGATAAGTGGTAACAATCCAAATAATACTAGATTTTGGTTTGGTTCTGTGAATACGTTTTGGTTTAACGAATGCAATTGGGAATATGGTGGACTGCCCGAAATTGATGAGACAGTTACTATTCCGAGTGGGCATGTTGTGAACATTGGAGAAAATGCAATAGCGCAAGTAAAGTCACTTACTGTGAAAGAGTCATCTAAAATAAGAATTCACGAATTAGGTAGTTTGAATGTAGAGCAGTATCAATTCTTAGGATTATATAATTTTGATTAAATCAAAGGCTGAAATAGAAATATTCACTTTCTGTTTCAGCCTTTACTTTATCCGTAATCTCAAAGATGATTGCCCTGAACTCATATCAATAAAAACCTTCCTGATCAAGTTAGACTTCTCTCTTTATTTTCAGAGCCCCAAAGTCCTATTTTTTTCAATAAAAAAATTAAGGCGCTCGCAAATCAATAAGTTTAGACCTTACAAGTGTTAAGATTCATTCCACCATCAACATATGTAGCCCAATACTGCTCTACATATTCCATTTGGTATGACACTTACCACTATTTATTCACAC
The DNA here is from genome assembly GCA_039194925.1 of Bacteroidota bacterium. GTDB lineage: Bacteria > Bacteroidota > Bacteroidia > Chitinophagales > Saprospiraceae > CAJXUU01. Next base: position 27,108 of record JBCCVV010000018.1, on the reverse strand, counting down.
TAAAATTCAAAATTATGAACTTGAAAAAACTTATTGGTACTGCATTTTTATTGACATTCCTTTTTTCATTCCAATCGTGCACAAATGATGTCACATTAAACGAAGAAGATGAAAAACGTGAAATAAGAGAGATCTCAAAACCCATAGCAGTGACTACCTATTGCAGGTATAATGTAACCAACAGCACCGCGGAAAGTGTGGATGATGGCGACATTGTATGTTTTGCCTGCGTATCACCATGTGCAGATGCCATTACCAACAAACCATTTAAAATCACTGTAGAAGGAAGCCAGGGACAGGATTCAATTATTATCGATGGCTATGTTAGCGGCGATGGAGTCAGTTCTTCCGGTAAATGCAAAAAATGTCCTTCCGACGGTAAAATTAGCTCATAACTAAAATATGGTCAAAGCTTGAATTGAAATATTTTTTATAAATATCAATTCAGGCTTTGCCATTTATATCATAATAGACACACCAAATAATATTCCTCTCACCAGCTTTCGTTGCTATCTTTAGGTTACAATTTTAATATTGTAAAAGCACTTAAAGATTCAAACCATGATAGGTAACAAACCTTCCAAAAAAAAGCAAATATTTCCCATATCGAACCAATTAAAGGAATATTTGGACCAAAACAACATTACCAATACACTTCCGATTCAATACGAAGACATGTTGAGATATATGGCATCCATACCTTTGTATAATAAGGAAGGAGTTGATACGCATTGGCAAACTGTATTTTACGACGAACGTGAATCCGAACACCTTAATGCTGCATTGTGTGAAATCTATGCCTTGCTCATGACAGATGGCGACAATTCCGTAATTGAACATCTAAAAATTGATCGCGTAGACTTTTGTGTTTTTGGGAATACACAACCGTTTCGTGTTCGGATCGTAAACATGATAAATGACAACTATGATCATTTTTACGTAAAAAAAGTGGACGCCTCACGAGTTTATGGATTGGAATTGGAAGAATTATTATCTCCAAATAGTCTCAGGTATCTGGTAGATCGTTCAACCATTATTGAAGAACATATAGCCGGAATACCTGGCGATATTTTCATCTCAAATCACTTGGATGTTGAAGAATTTGATCAGATCCGGATCGCTAAAGAGTTTATAAAATTTAATGAGCGATGTTTCATTCGGTTGCTCGGGGATATGCGATCATACAACTATATTGTAGATATTACCCCGGACATCGAAGCCGTGCAATACCGAATCCGATCGATCGACTTCGATCAGCAATCCTACGAAGGAAGAAAGAACTTTTATCTGCCACAGTATTTTAAAGAAAACAATGCCATCATTGATCTCGGCATAAAACATCTATCCACAGAAACGGTGCGCCAGTATCAGCTGGAAGAAAGATCCCTCATAGCCCGAAGAATACAAATTAATCAAACAAGATTGAATCTGCTCATGAAGTCTTTGATTGAAGATCCGTTATCTCAAGAAGGTAAAATCACTCAACTCGCAAACGAGATGGCAATGCACCATAAAAACGCCACATTCGCATCTTGCCAGACCATGGGTGACATTATTTACAAAAACATAAATCTACTTCTGCAAAAAGAGTTTGTAAATGCCTATTTTGATATTTAATAAAATTATACTTAAATACTGTCTTAATCATTTTCGTCCTCAAATATCTGCTCCTGCTGATTGATACTCTCATCGTGTACAGATTTGATAAATCGAGTAATGAATTCTTCGCCCAATCCGTTGATTTTAGCGGCTTTAATGTATTTGTCCTGGATCAACTTCCATCGGTCCGATTGAAGAATCGTAATGTTATTATCTTTTTTGTATTGCCCAATTTCCCGAGCAACGGTCATTCTGGAGGCAAGCATCAAAAGCAATTCATCGTCAATCAGATTTATTTTTTTCCGCAGCTTTTCCAACTCAGTGCGTTGTGGAGTATTCGAAGGATCGTACTCTCGCAAAATCAAATTATTGATCATTTCACCAAACACTTTAGGAGTGATTTGCTGTTTGGCATCCGACCAAGCTTCGTCAGGAGTGATATGCGATTCAATCATTAGCCCATCAAAATTCAGGTCCATTGCCTTTTGCGCTACTTTTTGCAAAATATCTCTTCTGCCGCAAATATGAGAAGGATCATTGATCATAGGGACATCCGGCATCGCCTGTTTGAAATCAATTGGGTATTGCCACTGAGGACGATTTCGATAATATTTTTCCCCTGAGAAAGAAAATCCACGGTGAATAGCAGCAATTTTTGTCAATCCTACTTTTTGCAATCGCTCCACTGCTCCCAACCACAATGCCAAATCCGGATTAATTGGATTTTTCACCATCACCGGAATATCTACACCTTTCAGCGCATCTGCAATTTCCTGTACCGCAAAAGGATTGACTGTAGTACGCGCGCCAATCCACAACACATCAATATCAAACTCCAGACACAAGTCGACATGACTGCCTTTAGCTACTTCAGTAGTGACCGGAAGTCCAGTTTGTTGTTTCACCTTCTTCATCCAAGGAAGGCCAATTGCCCCCACCCCTTCAAACGAATTGGGTCGGGTACGAGGTTTCCAGATCCCTCCTCGGATCATGTCAACTTTTCCGGTTTTCTTCAGTCGTATCGCCGTTTCCATCAATTGCGTCTCCGACTCCACAGAACAAGGTCCCGCAATAATAAGCGGTCGATTATCAATTGGATAAAATGTATTTTTCATATTTAAATCTTTAATATTTAAAGAAGTGGTTTTTATTTCAAAAAAATCAAGAGGTGAGTACAATACCCCCATTTAATCATTCCAGCATTAAAATTTTTATTCAATAAAATTTTTCTACTCCAATATTCTCCGTATATCATTCGCATCCCTCATCATTCTCTCCATTTTCTCTAAATCATTTTCCCCTATTGCATTGCGAAACTCTGTCAACGTTGTTATATATCCATCCAACGCTTCCCCCAGATATTTTCGATTCTTTCCGAAAATGGCTTTCCACGTATGTGGATTACTCTTGGCCAATCTAGAAGTCGATCGAAATCCCGTACTGGCAAGGTTGAAAATCTGTTTTTCATCTTTTTCTATTTCCAATACCGTAAGGCCTAAAGAAAATGACGTCACATGAGACAAGTGTGAAACATAGGCCAAATGGCGGTCATGTTCTTCGGCACTCATAAAAATGGTATTCAACCCCATACTTTCAAATACTTTCAATGCAGTTTGTAATGCCTCATCACCAGATTGTTCTTTCTCACATATGATATTCTTCGCATCGATAAATAGTCCCTTCAACGCTGCATCCGGCCCTGAAAACTCTGTTCCTGCCAATGGATGTGCAGCCACAAATTGCTTTCGATTAGGGTGATCTTTCACCGTATTGCAAATATCACTTTTGGTCGATCCTACATCAATAACCACGGTTTCGGGGCCAATGGAATCCAAAAGTTGAGGAAGTAAGCGCTCAATTACATCTACCGGTGTAGCTACGATGATTACATCAGAATCCAACGTAGCATCACCCAGGCTTGCCATTTTGTGTACCAAGCCCAACTCCCTGGCTCTTTGGGCGTGCGCGTCATTATTATCTACTCCCGAAACAATCACATTGATCTGTGCCTTTAAATCACGGGCTATCGACCCTCCTATCAAACCCAGTCCTACCACTGCTACTTTCATTTCCCTAATTTTGCTGCCTTAATTCGATTCAATGCCTCTCTCATAGTTTCCTCCGAACTGCACAATGAAATTCGAATGTAACCTTCTCCATTGCTCCCAAAAATGTGTCCGGGCGTAATAAATACCTTTGCATTATATAGAATATTGTCACAATATGCTTCAACGGATTTAGAGGAATCTTTCACTTTTGCCCACACAAATAGTCCGGCATTGTTCTTCTCATATTCTGCCCCCACTTCATCCATTATTATCTGGGCCAGCGCCTTTCGATTGTAATAAATATCATCCAGGGATTTCATCCAGCTTTCATCCATAGACAACGCTTTGGCCGCTGCCTCCTGCAACGGTTTATACATCCCACTTGCCATATTCGATTTGAATTTCAACACTGTATTTATAGCATTTTCATGCCCAACCAAAGCACCGATTCTCCATCCAGCCATATTGTAACATTTGCTTAAACTGATCAATTCGACGCATTGATCCCTTGCACCTTCGACCTGCAGAATACTGACTGGATTGTCATTGAGTATAAATACGTAAGGATTATCGTGGCATATCAATAGGTCTTTTTCTCTCGCAAATTGTATCAAAGCTTTATAAAATTCGAGATCCGCTTTAGCACCTGTAGGCATATGCGGATAATTGATCCACATGATCTTTACCTTGCTCAAATCCCGAGCACTCAACGCTTCAAGATCAGGCAACCAATTGTTCTCTGCCTTTAAATCATAAAATACTGCCTTCGCTCCAGCCAGTGCTGCAGTCATTCGATAGGTTGGATAACCAGGATTTGGCACCAAAACCTCATCCCCAGGATTTAAAAGACTCATACTAATGTGCATGATTCCTTCTTTCGAACCCATTAGCGGTAACACTTCTTTTTCGCTATCGATTTCCACATCAAAAAAGCGATGGTACCAATTGGCAAAAGCATCTCTTAAAATAGGTAGTCCTTTGTAGGATTGATATTTATTGGCATGGATACCATTTGCCGAATTTTTAAGTGTCTCAATTACTTCTGCCGGCGGAAGCAGGTCGGGGCTACCAATTCCCAGATTAATAATTTTGGTGGAACTGTTGGCATCTATTTCTCGAATCTCTGCCAGTTTGCGAGCAAAATAGTAGGTCCTGACACTATTGAGTCGATCTGCTTGTTTTATTTTCATCTTAATTGATTATCGATTGAATTGAATTATCTCTTTTGTAAATTCCCAATTCCGTGTATTCATGGGTAAATCTTAAAAGATCAGATTTCAACGTTTGATATTGCTCCAGGTTTTCAAATTCAATATCCAGGTGAAAAAAATATTCCCTCATTTTACCTAATACCGGAAACGATTGAAGTTTACTCATATTCAGATTATGATCATCAATGACTTGAAGCACTTTGAGCAATTGACCTTTCAAATCCGGAATTCGAATGTAAATACTCGCTTTATCCGCTTCTTCACCCACAACCTGTCTATTTTTACTGAGCATGAAAAACCGTGTATAGTTCGTTTTATTCGTTTCTATTCCTTCACCAATTACCGAAAGTCCGTACAATTTAGCAGCATTTAGACTAGAAATACTCGCCAAATCTTTTCGTTGGCTTTCTTTTACTTTTTGAGCACTAAGGGCCGTATCCTCTGTCTCTACCAATTTGATGTGGGAATGTCTACTTAAAAACTCCAGGCATTGGTTCAGTGCCATGGGATGAGAATGAACTTCTTTAATACCAGCCAATGTCGCAGAGACGTTCGCTAGTAAATTATGTTTAATCCTCAGATACTTTTCTCCTGTAATCCAAAAACCGGCCTCTCTTAATATTCTATAATTTTGAAGTAAGGTTCCCGCTATGGAGTTTTCAATGGCCATTACCGCATCGGAGACATTACCCATGGAAAGCATTTTTCCTAAAATATTAAACGAATCCGCAGGGACTACTTCGACTTCATGTCCATAGTGGAGTCTGCACACTTCATCGTGGAAGCTTCCCGGATAACCTTGTATTGCAATTTTTCTTTTCATCTATTCTGCCAGTCATTGGAAACAAAAAAGCCTCAATCGATTGATTAAGGCTTCATTTCTTTTTATTACCATTTAATAAATATCCTGAAGCCCTATCTCTAAAATAAAAATAGAAGAATCCAAATTGATATGTAAAAAATGTGTTCATATGCCAACTAAAAAAGGACTTGAATTTCTTCAGGTCCTTTGATTTTTATTTATGTCAAATAATAACTCAGTACCTGATGCTATCTCTTAAAATAGTACCAAAAATAAAATGAGTTATATGAATAATTTTCTTTCATTACGCTACAAACATATAGGATTTATTGAAAAAAGTAAATATATCCTGAAAAATTTTTGATAAAATGGCAAGTGGTTAGAAACCATTGCCTCGTTAAGAGATGCTCACGAGAGCACGGCCTCTGACCTATACTCTATTTTGATCAGAGTGCAATTTGGTTCACACACAGCTCATTTTTGATCAAGGTCAACAAGCAATCTCATTCGAGAATTTGGACTTTATTTGTATTTTACTTTTAAATAATGATGCATGAATCCTAATCTGTTAAGACCCGACGAAACCAAGGAGTTTTTTACCAACGAACGTTGTCATATTCTGGAAATGTTGAACAATCACCAAAGCGACAAGCCCTTTTCCATTGCCAGAGCCCGAGTGGAGCCTGGTGTCACAACGGCATGGCACCGATTGAATGGAATCTTGGAGCATTACTATATATTGGATGGAGTTGGATTCATGGAAATCGGAGAAGAACCTGGCTTTGAAGTGCAAAAAAATGATATTATACAAATTGCTCCCAACAAAGCACAACGTATCAAAAACATCGGTGAAGAAGATTTAACCTTTCTAGTAATTTGTGATCCTCCATTTACAGACGAACACTACGAAGATTTTGAAGGAGTATAACTTATAACTTGGAATCGACTTCAATGAGATCTTGCTCATCCACTACTTTGAAAAAAGTATGCAATCTGAATTTAGCTTTGTCTCTTACGTTTTGGTCGATATAGCATGCAATCGTAACCAATCCAAAGCTCAAAACGCCAAAATCATCGGTAAAGCCTAAAATCGGAGTTAAATCCGGCACGGCATCAAAAGGCGACAATAGATACGCCAAAGAACCCAAAATGATATTCTTTGCCCAAACGGGAGTATCGGATCGTTCGTACGCATAAAAAAGCAAAAGAGCCGAATATGTAATTTTCACTCCTATCGTTTTTAATCTAGCCGATAAATACCGCATCAACTTACCAATAGGATCAGAATCATTCTTTTTCATCTTCTTGCATTTCATATCAAAAGCTACTTGTTGTACATCTCAACCCAAAAGGTACAACTATGGTTTCAATGCCCCATAGTATGTACACAAAATTTTACTCATTTTCGATAAATCACATTAAAGCATCGACCGCCAAAACATGTTTTTAAGCCACACTAAATATTTCTATAACTCTACAATTCTATCACTTAACCGCTCAGTTACTTAGATATTTCCTCTTCTCAATATTTAAAAGTTGACAGGATTTATAAAGTTAGCAATCGCGCCATGCTCATTTGTTTATAATCCGACTATGTCAAAACCTCACTGGTCATAATATATTATTCTGCCACTGTTCAACTCTGCCACTATTCAAATCAGCAACTGTTTAACTATGCAACTGTTCAACTCTGCCACCGTTCAACTCTGCCACTGTTCAACTCAATAACTCACCAATTCAACAACTCACCTTATAACAGCCACCGGCATATCCCGATTGTAATTCCCCGTCAAAATAGGACTTTGTTTATTCTGCGTATAATTTCTCACATTGCTGTACATATAGGCGTATAATTCGGAAATCGTTACGATTTTATTGTGATCAGCATCCGCAGCTCCCCTCAATCCATTCATCAAATAATGGCTAAAAACACCTTGTCTCAATCCTGAATATTCCAAAGACAATTCATCAGAAGCAGAAGACAAAAGCAAAGCTGTACCTCCGGTTTCCAAATCCCCAAGAAAGGAGTAGTAATTATTCACAGCCGGCGTAAAATCAATTCCTTTATGAGACACCAAGCTTCCGGAATGACAGGCATCTGCGATACACAACTTATGCTTGGCTCTTGAATTATTTAAAATTTCGTGAATGTCTTTATAGGCCAACTGATTTCTAAACCCATCAAAATCACTTGGAATGAAAGAGCCTTCCAATCCATGACCGGATAAATAAAGCAATACAACATCATTCTCATCCGCTTTGGAAAATAACTGTTCCATAGACATTAAGATGTTACTTTTTGTGGCTACATCATCCACAAGCACCTTAATGTTGTCATTATGAATGGCTCCACCTTCCGGACTTTTGAGAAAAGCATACAATTGATACGCGTCGTCATCTGTATATTTAAGCGACGGCATGTGTTGATACGATGCAACACCTACCACAAGCGCATATACATCTACATCTTTTGAAAAAGCAACGCTTTCAGTTTTCAATTTTGAAACATAGTCGTAATCTTCCAATAGTTGTTCTTTGGGAATACCCTGATCCCAAATTGCAGCATGTTTTCGACCCGAAACGAATGTCAGAACACCCTTGCCGTGTGGTGCGTGTTTTTTCCACTCCCCTTCATACAGATCTCCATTGCTAAATTCACACCTTCCCAAGCCATCCGGAATACCATTTTTAAATTCGCCCAGATATCGTGTTCCGTCTCCATAATTGAATATGCCCAATTCATTATGACAAAACTGATTTGTACAATTCTTGGTGATATGTGAAAAGTCAACCTTCTCCGTAATTTCGGCTTCATTAAACGTGTTCGATTGGGTTGGTCTTGCTTCAACGTATGCATCTTCAACCAATTTACCATTCCTAAATTCACCTTCGCGTTGTCTGCCGTCTTTGAAATAATAGACCCCCTGACCATTCATCTTCCCTTTTTGCCATTGGCCGATATAGCTGTCTCCATTATGAAAAGCGAACTTCCCTTTGCCATGAAACTTTCCGTTTCTAAACTCACCAATATACACATCTCCATTGCTCAACGTCAGTTTTCCTTTACCATTCACCCTTCCATTCTTAAATGAGCCTTGATATAGATCACCATGACGTGACCTCCACTTTCCCTCTCCTTCCAGTTTATAATTTCTGAATTTTCCTTCATATCGATCGCCTTCTTCGGTCACCAGAATTCCATTTCCATTTCTACAATTTCCCTTTATGCATTTTGAAAACCCAAAATGAGGGGTCGAGATAAATGCTATAAATAGGATAATTTTAGCAGAATGATAGAAAGACGTACGGCCGGCAGCTGCATATCTAAAATCATATTCAAATAATGAAAGCAAACGATTGGATAATCTAAGAATGATATTCTTATGAAGTACGCTCATATTGTTAATTTTCGACATTAAATAAACAATTCCCAAAAGCAGATGTAGTCCCCAATGCTACCTCTTTATGTTTTAAAGCGTGGTGAACGTTTTTTCGATATGCGATCCAAATTACAGAGGCGTAGTATTAACGTACGGAAAAACCCTTAAGGTAATTCCATATTTTTGTTTATTAAACTAGGTGATGAATAATAATATTGTGATTTTTGCATTCGTGTTGGTAATAATTCGGCTTTTAACCCGATAGTGATAGCACAAAACATTAAAAAAACAGATCAATTAAACAGATAATTATGAGATATACTTTTTTAATAGTAGCACTAGGATTCTTTGCTTTTTCTTCTTGTAAACAGGCGGCCAAACCTACAGCAGTAGAGGATGGCATGTCATATTATGGAGAAAAAATAACTGCAGACGGAGCGATCACCTATGATGAGCTGCTGCAAAAACTGGAAGCTGCTGATAGCTTGGACAATGTAAAAGTTACAGGTCTTATTGATGGAGTTTGTCAGGCAAAAGGATGTTGGATGAACATCGTTTCAACCGCTGATCAATCAAAAGAATCCATGTTCGTTAAATTTAAGGACTATGGCTTTTTTATGCCTTTGGATGCCAGTGGAAGTACCGCAATCATGGAAGGGAAGGCCTATAAGGAAGAAACGAGTGTGGACGAATTGAGACATTACGCTGAGGATGAAGGAAAATCGGAAGAAGAAATTGCTGCTATAACTGAACCCATTACAGAGTTGAAGTTTATGGCACATGGAGTTATATTGAAATAACGAATTACGAATAAATAAAAAAATAGGCTAGGTTGAACTTCAGCCTATTTTTTTGTCTCAATTGGAATTTTATCCACTCTTAATTAGTTTTTTGTATAAACTACTCCTATTAATTCAACACAAAACTTGATTATGGACCAAAATTCCTTTCATTCCGGGGGCTCCGATTCCGAAATAGCAATTCAATTGGCAAATTATAGAAGAGAGCTTGTCAAAAAATATGGAGACTCTTTTTTATCTTCAATTTGGATTTCCTTTCTAGTCGCTCGCAGAAAAAGTGAATTAAAGCACCAAAATTTACACGAAGTTTCTAGGCATTATTAATTTACAGCCATTCTTAATTATAGAACTTGGTTGTCTATGTTCAAATTTGACCTTAAGATCTTTACGGTTATTATTTTTTTCAGTCTTGGATGTGCTTCCAAGCCATCCCCTGACCTCATAATAATTAATGCCAATGTATGGACGGTAGATGAAAATACCCCCACTGCGCAGGCTGTGGCCATTACTGATGGAAAAATCACCTTAGTAGGTTCAAATGAAGAAATCGAAAAAATGGCACTTGGAGACCATACCAACGTTATTGACGCTAAGGGGAAATTTGTGATGCCCGGTTGGATCGAAGGTCATGGGCACTTTTCTGGATTAGGAAAGAGTTTGCAGAATCTCAATTTTCTCAAATCAAAAAATTGGGATGAGATCGTGCAAATGGTAGGAGAAAAGGCCAAAACTCTGGAACCCGGAGAATGGATAGAAGGCCGCGGATGGCACCAGGAAAAATGGGATAAAGTTCCAGACATCAGTTATCACGGATATCCTGATCACGAAAGGTTATCAGAAGTTAGTCCGAACAATCCGGTTATTCTTTATCATGCCAGTGGACACTCTCTTTTTGCGAATAAAAAGGCTATGGAAATATCCGGCGTAAATCGTGAATCCAGCAATCCTGTAGGTGGAGAAATTGTCAAAGATGGAAATGGTGATCCCATTGGTGTGTTCGAGGAAAGGGCTATGGCTATGATCTACGAAACATTCAAAGAGTACGAAAAAGGATTAAGCCAGGAAGAAGTTACTAAAAAATGGTTTGACGCCATAGAAATAGCAGAAGAGGAGTGTATTCGAAAGGGTATTACCTCATTTCAGGATGCTGGTTCTAAGTTTTTCGAGATCGAACGATACAAGAATCTAGCTGAAAAAGGAGAACTAGATCTTCGATTATGGGCTATGGTCCGGCACTCTTCCAAGGAGATGAAGGGCAAATTATCCAATGTGAAATCCATCGGAGCAGGCAATGATTTCTTTACGTGCAACGCCATTAAATCTGAAGTTGATGGTGCACTCGGTGCTTTTGGAGCATGGTTGCTGAAACCGTACACAGACAAACCTGATTTTCATGGTCAAAATACCACAGATATTAAGGAAGTGAAGGCAATTGCAGAAATGGCACTTGCTCATGATATGCAGTTTTGTGTACATGCCATCGGAGATCGTGCCAATCGGGTGGTGGTAGATATCTTCGAAGGAATGCTTACTCCATTCGAGGACGGCACAAAAAAAAGATGGAGAATCGAACACGCCCAGCATATGAACCCTACCGATATTCCAAGGTTTGCTAAAAATGGTATAATTGCTTCCATGCAGGGAATCCATTGCACGTCCGATGCGCCCTTTGTAGAAAAACGGTTGGGACGAGAAAGAGCCAAATACGGAGCGTATGCCTGGAGATCCTTTCTCGATAATGGAGCAATCATAGCCAACGGTACCGATGCACCAGTAGAAGATGTAGATCCAATCCCATCTTTCTACGCCTCTGTTACTCGAAAACGCATCGATAATGGTATGGAGTTTTTCACCGAACAATCCATGACCCGCGAAGAAGCCATCTATTCGTACACACTTGGCAATGCCTACGCCGCTTTTGAAGACGATTTAAAAGGATCCATTACACCTGGGAAGGTAGCAGATATCACCATCATGAGCAAAGATCTCATCAATTGTAGCGACGAGGAAATTTTGGAATCAAAGGTCATACACACCATTATTGATGGCCAAGTGAAATATTCAAACACAGAAGATTAGATAAATGAGGTAATCACAATTGAGCCTTCTATGAGATCTCTACTATTTTAACCACTGCGAAGCTAAAATAAATCGACCCTGTCAGGTTTCGTTTCCAACGTGAATCGATTAACTTTTTACTATCTTTCAAGCCGAACATAGTATTAATGTGCCATCCAAGAAGTTCGATGAATTCATATCGCACAGTAAAACTTTTGTAATATCTGATGTAGAATGATGTCACTTCACAGTAAACTCAGCTTGTTCCTGCATTGACTTATAAATACGCTAACAATTAATGAATGAACAATTTCTCTAGATCCACCCCATGACAAATTCATGTCTTAGACTTGTTCCACAAACTGCATCTCATACAATTCTCTGTATCTCCCGTCTTCGATCTGAAGCAGCTCTTCATGTGTTCCAAATTCCACAATATTTCCTTTATTCATCACCATAATCTTATCGGCATGTCGAATAGTGGAAAGTCGGTGTGCTATGATGATAGAAGTTCTCTTTTGAATTAGTTTTTCAATGGCGTATTGAATGATTGCTTCTGTTTCCGTATCAATAGAACTCGTAGCCTCATCCAGAATCAAAATATCGGGATCATAGACCAGAGCGCGCACAAAAGAGATCAATTGACGCTGACCAACGGATAGGTTATTCCCCCGCTCCATGATTTTCTGATCGTAACCGTCGGGCATACTATCAATAAAAACATCAGCTCCTATCGTTTTAGCTGCTTCTTTGACTTTCTCGAGGGATATGTCATCGTTTCTCAGGGTAATGTTGTCTAGTACATTTCCATTAAATAAGAAGACATCCTGTAGCACGATAGAAATCCTCCGCCTGAGCGAAAGCAATTCGTATTTTCGAATATCAACTCCACCAATGGTAATCTTTCCCGATTGAAATTCATAGAATCGATTCAAAATATTAATGATGCTGCTCTTTCCTGAACCGGTACTGCCCACAATTGCCAAAGTCTCACCTTCCTTTATGGTGAATGAAATGTCATTGAGAACAAAATTCTTCTCATCGTAAGCAAAATTTACGTTTTCAAATTTGACATCACCAGTTAACTTTTCTGCGATGGTCGTTCCATAGTTTTTGATGTGTTCATTAGCATCGAGGACAGTTTTTACCCGATCCGCAGCAACGAGTCCCATCTGAAGAGAGTTAAATTTATCTGCCAGCATTCGGACTGGTCTAAACAAGAGATTAAGGTAAATGGGGAAGGCCACCAATGCACCGAAGGAAACCTTATCGCCTAAATATGCCTCTGCACCCAACCAAATCATCAGCGCCAATGCAAGAGCTGAGATAAATTCTACCACCGGAAAAAAGACTGCGTAATATAAGATAGCATTCAAATTCGCCTGGGTATAATCCCTATTAATGGCTTTGAATTTTTCCATTTCCTGCTTTTCGGCATTGAAAATCTGAACGATACGCATTCCCGAAATCCGCTCCTGTAAAAATGCATTCATTTTAGAGATCTGAGAACGTACCGCCTGAAACGAGGCTTTTACCTTTTCCTTAAAAATATAACTGGCGATCATTAAAAAAGGTAAGGTAATCAAAGCGATCAGCGTCAATCGCCAACTGGTATACAGCATAATTCCCAATACGGCAAAAACTGCCAGTATATCCGCCAGAATTGTAAGTACTCCTTGCTCAAAGACCAGATTTATCGCCTCAATATCATTAATCGTTCGAGTGGTGGCAGTACCAATTGGTGTTTGGTCAAAAAACCTCAATTTGTACCCAGAGATTTTTTTGTATACCTGAATCCGTAGATCTTTTATCACAGATTGACCCAAGAGGGCGGCAGAATAGATGAAAAAATACCTCAAAATCGCATTCGCAAGTACAAAGCCGATGTAAATGAATACCATCATTTGTAAACCACTCATATCGTTGACCATGATGTACTTATCTACCATCTCTTTGATAAGATAGGGACGAATCGTACTAATTGGGGCAAGTATAATGGCTATAAATAAAGTCCAGATAAACAATACTTTATAGGGTCTTGCTTTTCCTAGCACCCAACCTAACAACGTAAGGTCAATATTTTTTTTCTTATCTATTTCTTTCGACATGGTTTTATAGAAACGAAGGGACGAAGATAATGTTCTTTTGGAGATTGCGGGTGATTGGAGGGTTTCGGAGGGTTTCACGGAGTTTCACGAAGAAGGCACAGAGGAGCACGGAGAGATTACCAAGGTTGGAGAAAATTAGAGAGATAGCGAGAAATGGGAAGGCATGCAGGGTTACGCGGAGTTTCACGAAGAAGGCACGGAGGAGCATGGAGAGATTGATATGATTATCCCTTTGTGCATTGTCGAGAAATAATAGAGTGCGGAGTCCTGTACCTTGTTTCACGTATGATAATGTTATACTCTTTGTGAAAACTTAGCGAATCTATGGTGGACCTGGTGGTTAAAAATTGAACATTCCACAATCGTATTTGGTAATTGATAATTGGTAATTCCGTAAGAATTCTTAATAAAACATTAAAAGTGACCTCAAATTATTAATCTGTCTAAAGAGTGACAACAGAAAGGGATTAATAATAGTTATCTTTATCCTGTGGATCGAGTGCATAAGTTTAAAATTTGCACGATATTTGTGAAATCATTAAAAAAAATAAAAATATGCAGGCCATAAAATTATCTGGAGCACTGAGAATATCAATACTTGCTCTTTTCGTGTTTGTTGCATCTTTCTCATTTGCTCAATCTTCTGCCTCAACTTATGAAGCTGAGAATGAAGGCTGGCTTGTAGATGTGGAAGTGGCATATCAAGAATCTCAAAAGACCGGTAAGCCAATTTTGGCAAATTTTACGGGTAGTGATTGGTGTGGATGGTGTAAGAGATTGACTAAAAGTGTCTTCATTCATGATGAATTCAAGCAGTGGGCAGACAAAAATGTAGTCCTTTTGGAATTGGATTTTCCAAGAAGAAAGCAACTTCCTCAGAATATCAGGCAACAAAATGCTAGTCTTCAAAAAGCATTTGGTGTGAGAGGTTATCCTACTATCTACGTATTTGACTTATCAAAAAATGAAAATGGTGAGTTTGCAATTAGCGCGCTTGGTAAAACTAACTTCAAAAGAACCGTTAAAGAATTTACCGATGATGTCGATGCAATGCTTACAAGAAGAAATAGCGGAGAGTAAAATATAAAGTTTACGCAAATGATATAAACGGCTGTAATGTAAAAGTTATAGCCGTTTTTCAATTTAACAAAAATGAAATAATATATTTGCACCTTCGTTTAAAGAGCGTATAAATAACTTAAAATCAACTCTATTACGGGTCATATTTTGAAAGAGAAAAAAGAATACAGTCCATCCCAAAAAATAAAGTTTACCCTCTTCTTATCGGTCTTCTTTTTAATAGTAATAACCATCCTCGGAGAAATAGGCACTCGCATTTTTTCTAAAACTGCACAGGAGTATTCCGATAAATCCTTAATGGATACCGAATTGGGTTGGCTGCCAAAGGCCCATTATTCATCATCCTATGAAATGTCCACCCATGGCGACGATCCCATAACCTATAATGTACAATACGAAACAAAAGAGCATGGCTTCAGACAATGGGGTGACGTCAACTCTTCCAAACCCAAGTTTCTTTTTATAGGGGATTCATATGTACAAGCGGTCGAAGTAAGTAATGACAAGACTTTTTTTTATCACGTCGGTGACAGTCTGAATCTTGAGGTATTTGCATTTGGTCAGGCAGGCTACGGAACGCTGCAACAAAAAATGATCCTGGAGAAGTACCTGCCTCTCATCAAACCGGATCTCATTGTGCTCCAAACCTGTGACAATGATTTTGTGGATAATTTTGCGCCTTTGGAGTACAACAGTAAGTATAAGGTTGGCTTAAGGAGACCCTATTACGATATGGAAGGAAATATAGACTATCGCAAGCCTGTACCCAAATGGAAAGAAGTTGTCGATAAATCCAAATTTTTAGGTTTATTGAGAAAAAAAATTGAGAATACCTTTAAAGGCAAAGACGAAAAGTCAGCTCAAGACCTCATGTTTGAATTAGAAGAAGCCTATCCACCCTATGCTTCCTCATTGCAGATTACAGACAAACTGATGTCAGAGATCAAATCCCTGGCGGGAGACATACCGATTGTAGCGTTTTCTGCCAGTCCATTTGAACCTCAACTCACTGCATTCAAAGAATTATCCGAATCTTCTGGAATTCCTTTTGACGATGGAATTGGGAAAGAAATTCAACGGCTATCGTGGCACAAGAAAAAAGTTTACAGCCAGGATGGATACCATTGGAGTGAAAAAGGACATCGAAAAGTATCGAAACTATTAATTGCTTATTTGTATAAACAGGGCATTGCATCTAAACCTATAGAACAATAATGGTCATAGTAGGAATCTCGGCGTATTATCATGACTCGGCCGCTGCAATAATAGAAGACGGAAACATCATTGCCGCTGTTCAGGAAGAGCGATTCACTCGCATTAAACACGACCCCTCGTTTCCTTCCAATGCAATACAATATTGTTTGGATGAATCCGGTTACAAATTATCAGAAGTAGATGCCATTGTCTTTTATGATAAACCATTTCTGAAATTTGAACGGTTGCTCGAAACCTATTATGGATTCGCTCCCAAAGGCGTGGGGTCATTTATTCGCTCTATTCCAATATGGGTAAAAGAAAAACTCTTTCTGAAGCGTACCATTCGAAAAGAACTGAATAAAATTGAAGACCTGGGTAAAAAAAGTATTAATCTACTCTTTCCAGAACATCACCTATCCCACGCAGCAAGTGCATTTTATCCATCGCCTTTTGAAGAATCGGCAATCCTGACCATTGATGGTGTAGGTGAATGGGCTACAGCTTCCATTTGCTCTGGAAGAGGAAAAGAAATAAAAATCCACAAGGAACTTCGTTTCCCACACTCGTTAGGTCTTCTTTACTCCTCATTCACCTATTTTCTTGGGTTCAAAGTTAATAGTGGCGAGTATAAGATGATGGGATTGGCTCCATACGGAAATCCCAGCTCCGACAATTACGCTACGTTTTATCAAATCATAAAGGATCAACTGATTGAAATTAAAGAAGATGGATCGATTCGACTCAATCAAAAATATTTCAATTATGCCACTGGTTTCCGTATGGTCTTCGATCGAAAATGGGAAGGCCTTTTTGGAATCAAGAGAAGGACACCTAAGGAGAGAATAGAGCAAATTCATATGGATCTGGCTTTAGTGATTCAAGCCATTACAGAAGAAATTGTGATTCTAATGGCCAGAGAAGCCAAACGAATTTCAGGTTCTGAGAATCTTTGTCTGGCGGGTGGTGTAGCCTTGAATTGTGTGGCAAATGGAAGATTGATGAACGAGAATATCTTTCAAAATGTATGGATACAACCCGCTGCTGGAGATGCAGGAGGAGCGTTGGGTGCAGCTCTTACCGCGTATTACATTTTCTATGATCAGGAAATGAAAACTAAGGATCGCGACCTAATGAAAGGAAGCTATCTGGGGCCCGTATTCGCAGATTTTAAGATTGAACAAAGCTTAAAAAGGTATAAAGCCAAATTCAAGAAATATTCCAATCTGGAAGAAACGTGTAAAGCATGTGCCCGGCTGGTGAGCGAAGGAAATGTTATCGGTTGGCATCAGGGTCGTATGGAATTTGGTCCAAGAGCATTGGGGAATAGAAGTATTCTTGGCGATCCAAGAAGTGAAGAAATGCAGAAAAAGCTCAATCTGAAAATAAAATACAGGGAGAGTTTCAGACCTTTTGCCCCGGCAGTTTTGAGACAAGATGTGAACGAATATTTTGAACACAATGAAGACTCTCCATACATGCTGATCGTAAAAAAAGTACAGCAAGATCAACGGCTACACCTACCGAAGAATTATCACAGCCTGGATTTGCTGGATAAGCTCAATGTAAATCGTTCGAAGATTCCTGCGATTACCCATGTTGATTTTTCTGCGCGTATTCAAACGGTGGATGGAGAATACAATCCAGAGTTTCATATGCTTCTTGAAGAGTTCAAAGCCATCACGGGTACCGGGATGCTCATCAATACCAGCTTCAATGTGCGTGGAGAGCCTATCGTCTGTACCCCGGAAGATGCCTATAGATGTTTTATGCGGACAGAAATGGATTATCTGGTCATTGGCAATTACATTTTTGAAAAAACGAGCCAACCCGAATGGGATAAAAAGGATAAGTGGCAAGAAAAATTTAAATTAGATTAAAATTAAGTGCAATGGAGTTTTTTAAGGATTTGATCGCCTTTATGAAAGAAAGAAAAAAGTGGTGGTTACTGCCGTTGATCCTCGTATTGTTGACGATAGGAGCATTGCTGATTTTTGCTGAATCTTCCGCAGTAGGCTCATTCATTTATACCTTATTCTAAGTCGAAATGAATAACCAACAAAACGAGAATTCCAAACACGAAATACCGTTGAGCATTGTTCTTTTTATGCTCATCCTATATTTCATATCGAAAAACTCCATATTCATCATCATTGGTTTTTCAATTGGGCTTTTATCTCTTTTATCGGATACCATTACGTATTATATCTCATGGGCATGGAAGCAGCTATTGCGTGGTGTGGGATTCATCAATGCACACGTATTGCTTGGATTGGTCTTTTTTGTGATTTTATTTCCCATTTCTCTTCTTTATCGACTATCAAATAGAGACAGTTTGAATTTAAAATCTGGTAAAAAGAGCTACTTTGAAGAAAGAGACCATATTTATGTAGCTAAGGATATAGAAAATCCGTGGTGATTTTAAGTTGTGGGGTTTTATCGATTTCATCGTTGGAATCATAGGTTGCAGCCAGAGAATACATTTTTTTAGCAAGCATTGAACTAAATTTAATCCAGTAAATTATTTTCAACAAAAAGTAAAATTCACACTTTTCATTTTCGGATTCTCAAAGGATTTAATTGATATTTTCTGAAAAGATTCTATATATTGAGGAAACTCAAAAATCCCATTCGCTAACGTCTTGATAGACCCAGGTATAGACATAGACACCACATTCACCCTGATTCGTTCAGGAAAGTCGGGTCGTGATCAAGTGCTCTCCATGCTATACAATGACCATGCTCTCAGATCAAAGATAGACTCCATTGTTTTGAAATATGGCGGTCAAAAATCTGATTGCAATACCATCTTCAACAATACATTGATTCAATTTGTCAAAACAGCTGTAAAAAATAAAGACCTCGACATCACCAGTAATTTACATGCTTATCTGTGTGGTATAGCCAAGTACAATTGGTTCAACGAAAACAAAAAAGAACTAAAGCATCGAACTGAAAATTTGGATGATCAATTCAATATCAGCTTGGATGTCACTCCAGAATCCCTGGTCATCGATCAGGGAAAAATAACAATGCTACATAAAGTTCTCAAAGGCCTCGGCAAAAATTGCAAAGAAGTTTTGATGTACTGGGCCAACGGTTACACCATGGACGAAATTGCCAAGATGGTGGGCTATAAAAGTAATATGATGGCAAGAAAGAAGAAATATAAATGTTTTAAGGAGTTGCTTTCGTTCCTTGAGCAAAATCCGGATATCAAAAATGTATTGAGATAATGGAGAATTGGCACGAACATATTGAGGACTATATGGAAGGAACACTGGCGGGTGACCTCAAAGAAGCCTTTGAGAAAGAGCTGGAGTATAATAAATCACTCAAAGCAGCTGTGGAGAATTATGAAGATGCCAGGAAGATTAGTGAAGGTTTATTGGAAATTGATATGATGGAAACGCTTTCCAGGTTGTCTGAATCTAATAATGATGAACGCAACAAAAAGTTTCACAATTCAAGTGATTCTAAGTTAAAAGGACGTATAATCAATTTGAGAAAGTGGGTAGCAGCTGCTTCCGTTGTTGGAACCTTATTAGTTGGTGTTTGGTGGATTAATGAAAGTATTAAAGAGGTTAAATTTAAAAATTATGTACTTAACAACATTGAAAGACCGATTGATGAAAACACAACCAGAAGCATTGACATAGAAGATGAGAGTCCCCTCGAAAAAGGAAAATACTACTATTGGCTTAATGATTTTGAAGAGAGTATAAACTGGTTAAAAATCGCATTAGAAGCAAAAAAAGATAAAAAATCTCAGTCAGAAGGTCACTTTTGGCTAGGTCATGCTTACGTACAATTATGGATGCTTGAAGAAGCACAAGAAGCTTGGATGAAAAGTGAAGAGGAGGGAGTGAAAGAAGTTTTAAGATTAATTTCCGAAGAAGAATAATTAAGAAGATTAAGGATATTTTTCTGAAATCTATAGGTATCCCTATTTGATAAGGGGATACTATGTATCAGTTTTCATCATTTAGTTGACAAAGTAGGACCAACTATTTTCAGTATTAATAAATATTAAATTAATATGACTAAAGCTTACTCCTACATTTAATCACATGTATAATCTAATCAAAATAAATCGAACATATGAAAAATCTAATTTTTACAATTTGTACATTACTATTAGCAGGATGCTGTAACAAATTTGTTAACGATCATTACTACACCGGGACAATCAAAATTCCAGCGGACTATAATAATAAAAGTGGAATTATCGCTTTTAAAGTTAATGATGAAAATAGAAGGGCTCTACTGTATAAGTATGAACAATACAACAATTTCCATGTCGGGGATACAGTGCGATTTAGGGTAGCCAAAGTCAAGGATATTGTGGTTGCCAGGAATGTGCAAGAAACGAACAATTTAAACAATCTAGTTTTTGATAATGATAATTTAATGGAGCTTCATAATGCAAGTAATCACATTCCAAATACTGCGCACACCATCAGGCATATTATTGGTCGTAAATGGCAAGGGACAAATAAAATCAGTGTTGATGGAAAAATATACAATTTAGGTGAATTCATTGATCCTCAAGGTCTTTTAGATCCTGTAATTTACGCTGTGACCACAGATATTTCATTAGATATTTTATGGCCTGACAATAGCCCAGCGGATTTATATTTCAACATAAATGGTACTGCTACTTTTAATTCTACTGACATTTCTGATGAATCAATTGAATATGAAGTTGTTGATGCAGTAGCAAAAAGACACTCCGACCTTCCACATTAAAATTTTATAAAAATAATTATGAAAAATATACTCTACTTATTCGGGATACTGACATTAACAGCAAGTTGTTCAAACAAATTTCCACAGTATAAACATGGTGCTAAAAATAAAGTTATTGTCAATGCGGACGAAGATAGCCAGATCATTAGTATTACTTCTGAAAATGACAGGGAAATAAACTTATCTGACGCAACCAACGTAAATAATCTATTATTTCTTAGAGAAGGAAAGGGCATAACATGCACCAATGGATATGTTCCTATATGTCTAAAAGGTAAGAAAAAATATAAGCTTAAGTTTTATGTTGATGATTCGCAAATCTTTGAAAGGAATAAAGAAAAAATTCCAGATTTGATTCAAATGGCTAATAATTTTCTCGATGAATTACTTTTGGGAATAGAAATATCGCTATACGGTAGCAATTGGCATCATGATATCGAATCGGTGGAAAACATGCTTAAAAATCCATGCGCTTTCAGAGATATTCTCAGTTCCAAAAATACAGTTGCCGTAATAATTTCTCAACAAAAACCATCAAATATTAAGGCATTTGCTAAAGATTGTGAAAATGGCCTATTGATTATATCTGGGGGAGCTATTTTTAATCCTGTGACTTTCACTCATGAAATCATGCATTTGTTTACAATTGATAATGAAAATGATGATGATATAATGAAAAAAACTATACCCGTAGAAGATACAATTTATTCTTTAAATCTTCATGCGTTCAAATCAAAAAAAATAGATCACTATAATGGACAGTTTGCAAAACAACAACAATCAGAAATATACTTTGTAAACCCTGCTTTTTCTAGTGTTTCATCTTCAGGGGGCAATTCATTAAATTCACTCGATTGGGCACGTTTCTTAAGTCCTGAAAATGAAAACTCGAATTGGAACGAAAGAATTTTATACACCATGCATCCAGAAGAAGTAACGGAACAAACTCCAGGTTTTGATTTATCCATTTCGCCATTTCTAACTGCTTTTACGAATGATTCCATTCCGGCTGATTTAAGAGATAAAATGGAAGATGTATATGATGCTCAATATGATATTTTGGTACCAAAGCATAATGAGGAAAAAATCCCATGGTACAAACAATATTTTGGATTTTTGTTTTCGTCAAAGAAATTCGACTTATCAAAAACAGTATATAAAAATTTAAGTCTAGAAAATTTAAAATATATTAGAGATACAAATATGTTATATTGGATAGCTAGAAAAAAGAAAATTGGCATCGATGATGTTAGTACAGCGGAGGAAGCCATTGCAGTAAGAGGTTTAAATAAGAATTACGAAGCTATTCAAGGTGTAATTGATTAACAAAATGTGAAGTATTCAGCAAGGTTTATTAATCTAAGTATCTTAATTTATATTCTATTGGGTTGCCATAGAAATGACTCTACAGTTTCAAATTCATATGATGCATATCGTGTACATTCATTGCTCTTAAATAATAGAGAGAGATCTACAGTGGATAACCTATCTTTTGAAGATAACATCTTAAAATATGAAGAGGAGAAATTGAAATATTTGAGCTCAAGATCTACAGAGAATCTATACCAATTCGAGAAAAACATTTCTAATTTATCATTTAATCAGAAGGAACAATTTTGGATTAATAAAGATTTCAGGCAATATTATAGTGATCTCAAGATTTCAAAGGATATTCCTCATAATTTAGAATTACCACTATTTTCCGAATTAAAAAAATGCCCAAATTCAGATTTAGTTAAGTACATAGATATCCTAGACTACACTATTAGAAAGTATTATGATCAGGGATTGGAAGAATATTATATATCTCTGCAAAAGGTTCTCTTTTATATTCTAAAAGATAGGAATTATGATAAGAAATACCCACATTACTTTAGTCTAATGATGCTTAGAGGAGGTCTAATTCTTGCGAGTTCTACTTCTTCTGAAAATTTGGATTTAATAAAAGAAATCATTTCAAACATAGATCGAAATACACTACTAAATTATTTATATCCCTTGGCCCAGTTTGATTATTTGTACTTCTTAACATCTGATAGCACGGATTATAAAGATAGATTTCATGTTATATCACAGGCTAATTTCCATAATTCAAATTGGACTGAAATTGCTTATGCTTCTTTAATCTACGCAGAGATCAGTTTTATGAATGATGATTTTCAATTTGTTGAAGAAGTAATGAGTAATGCACTCCATTATGTCCACGATAATTGTGAAGAGAATTATAGAACTATTCAAAGATTAATCTCTACCGCTTATTTTAAAATGGGATTAAAAGATATTGCATTACAAAAAATTGAGGCCATTCTTCTTAATAATTGTGAAAGAGGAGATCTCATTTCTCATTATCTTATTTTAAAGCAATATGCAGATTACTTAAAAGATGGATGTCTATCAGGTAATACCCTACAATGCCATAAAGCTGTTCAAAATTATGTCAAATACCTAATGTCATTTGATAGTTTAATGCTCTTTCAAGAAGACGGACATTATACAGATATAATAACAGAAGCATTAATTTCAAAAATTAGTCTTAAATCATTAGATGATAATACCACAAATGAAGAGCTATGGAAAGACATTCAACTTACAAAAAACCAAAAAGGAATAATAAAAAATAGAATCAACAGCAAACTTCCATTAAAATGGAAAAAAGTGAATTCTCAATATAATTTGAACACATTAAAACTTAACAAACTTCCTGCTCACAACCAATTAACTTCGAAACTAAATCAGGAAATTTATGATGATCTAATTTATATCTCTACGCTACCAACAAATATAAATCGAAAAAGAGGGGCAGAAACTGTATCAATTGATGAGGTTAAAATGTTCAATAAAAAATACTCCAATCTTTATTTAGAATATTTAAAATTATCAGACAGTACATTTCTACGTGTTACAATAACTGATAGTTCATCGCATATAGATGAAATAGGGTTCCCTTCCAATTTACAGGAGTTTGCGAAAGATTTTAAACATCAAATCAGTAAGAATTCAAACACAATCTATTCTCTCGAGTATTTGAATAAAAATCAAGAGCTATCGAAAACACTCTTTCAAAACATTGACCTTAAGAAGTATAATTCTTTATCATTTGTTGGAGATGACATCCTCCTAAACTTACCCATTGAGTCTCTTATTTTGAAGTATCAGGGTCAAAATGAATATCTCATTGACGAACTTTATATTTCTTATTTACACCATTCTTCCCATCTCTTTCGAAATGCATTAGGAAATATAGACACATTTTCATTTTTAGGTTTTACAGATTCTACAACTTTAAAAAGTAAGAAAAAAAAGAAGTTTATTGATTTACCCGGCATCATTAAAGAACAAAAAATCTTACAAGAAATAATACCAAATGAAGCATTAAAAATCTATTCAGGTTATGAAGCAACTAAAGATAATCTAACGAAAGCATCAGGTGAAAATCTTATGCATATTTCAACACATGGAGTTTCCAACACATCAATACCAACAGATAACTTCATGATTCTTAGAAATGATCAAAACATTGAATATTTTTATGGATTTGAATTTCAAAATATTGAAATAAAAAGTGACATTGTAATTTTTAGTGCTTGTGATACCGGAATTGGTAAGATTGAAAAAGGAGAAGGAATCAACAGTTTTTCAAAATATCTATTTGAAAATAAGGTAAAATCCGTTATTTCGACTCAATGGAAAATTAACGATGCTACCACAGGTCAATTATTTGAGAATTTTTATTCTGACTTTGTTAATGATACACCTATTCTTGAAGCGCTTACAAACTCCAAACGAAAACTAAAACAAAACCCCAAATACGCCCACCCCTACTACTGGGCTGGCTTCGTCCTCGAAGGAAATCCAAATATAAAAATCAAGTTGGAAGAATGACATTGTCAAAAGCTATTGACCAATAACTTATTAATTCAAACCAATCACCCGCTTTTCATTGCCTTTAACCATCTATTTCAAATGTGCTCAATCAATTGCATTAATTTGAGAATACATTTCAAAAAATTATTAAAATTTTAAAATCATTAACACATACAAAAAAGCTCAAAATACGTTTTTAATGTCGCTTCTACTTCTCTTCACATTTTTTGTTTCATCATCATCAACCGCTCAACAAATCTGGCAAAATGACTTAAGTATCGAAAAATTATCAGTCGAAAAAAGTGGAGGGTACTACGTTTTCTACCTTACATTCAAATCTAACGGAGATTTTGATGTACGCTCCCCAAAATTAATCTTCAATCTGCCTCGTAACAGTAGTATTAGAGCAATTACCCTACCGAAAAGTTTTGAATCTACTGCATATCAAATATTCGGAAGTGAAGCACAAGCACTACCTCCAGGTGCGCAATCCGAAGATATTGACTCCTACATCAACTTTGACCTCAGCAATCTAAGAAAAGATGCTACAGCAACATTCAAAATATCTATTTTAGCTAAAGAAAAAGGACTTCCAAAAGCAGCGGCTGCATCTGCATTTATCTATTCTCTTACACCAGAGGCTGACAAAAACAATAATTTCAAATCGATTTCAATCAACTAATTGCTATTCAAAAGCAGAGCAAAATATCTGCCACTTGACCTCAGTACTTATAGTTGCTTTTAAATATAATATATCTATCATTGGCGCTCACGAAAGAGACCAAAAGCAAAGAGCCCATCTTCTATCTCCAGAAAATAGGCTCTTTTTTATAACTCATACACACTTAATTTCTAATTCAGTATTCCCATGTGTTTTTCATACTCGACCGTGATATACGCCCGCAAACTCTCTACATTATCAAATCGATCAAATAATTCACTGTGATCATGTCTCGCGGTATCCGCCGAGAAAACATTCTTTGTAACATCTGCTTTTGTGATGCTCTTTCCACTCAGAATGATCAATCGCTCCACAACATTTCGCAATTCTCTGATATTACCCGTCCAATTCACTTTCTGCAATTCTTTAACTGCTGCGGCTTCTACTTTTTTTACCGGAGTATTGTACTCTTTACAGATAGACTCTACAAAATGATCCACCAATAATGGAATATCATCTCTACGATCGTTCAATCCAGGAACCTTTATTGGAATCACGGCCAATCGATGATACAAATCTTCTCTAAACTTACCTTTCCGGATTTCTGCTTCCAAATCTTTATTGGTTGCTGCAACTACACGCACATTCACCTGAATCTCCTTATCTCCTCCTACTCTGGTAATACGGCTTTCCTGCAAAGCACGCAACACCTTCGCTTGTGCTGAAAGGCTCATATCTCCCACTTCATCTAAAAAGAGCGTCCCATTATTCGCCAACTCAAATTTTCCTATTCTTTGTTTGTGCGCAGAAGTAAATGATCCTTTTTCATGACCAAACAATTCGCTCTCAATAAGTTCCGATGGAATCGCCGCACAATTTACTTCGATGATCGCGCCATCTTTCCGGGCACTATTTTCATGCAACCAACGAGCAACCAATTCTTTTCCTGATCCGTTTGGACCGGTTACCAATACTCTGGCATCTGTTGGGCCTACACGTTCAATCGTTTTCTTAATGACAGTAATGGCTTCACTTTTTCCAATAATCTCCTGAACAGATTTCTTTTTAGAGACCTTTTTTTGAAGTGTCTTTTTCTCTACAATCAATTCGGATTTGTCCATGGCATTCCGAATCGTAATCAGTAATCGATTCAAATCCGGTGGCTTGGAAATGAAATCAAAGGCACCTTTTTTCACCGCTTCCACTGCAGTGTCAATATTACCATGACCAGAAATCATGACAACAGGCGTATCAGGACTCAAAATCTGAACGCGCTCTATCGCCTCCATGCCATCCATCTTTGGCATCTTGATGTCCATTATAATAACATCGTATTTATTTTGCTTGATTTTCACCAGGCAATCCAGCCCGTCGGTGGCCTCATCTACCTTATACTTTTCGAATTGAAGAATTTCGCGAAGTGTGTTACGAATTCCCTTATCGTCATCAACGATTAAAATCTTTGCCATTGGATTGTAGTTTTCTATTTGATTTCAAAAGAACAGTACAGCGAAACTTGGATTCACTCTACTATCGTAGTGTAAATATATATAT
>JBCCVV010000017.1:0-45601 GCA_039194925.1 Bacteroidota bacterium | reverse complement strand
CACCATCAATGTTTGTAACGTAAGCGAAATTGATGCATTTGGTGTAACTGTAACAGGGTATCACATGCCGGTGTATTTGACGTCGAATATTTCAAGGCTTGAAGTGCTGCCTGGCCATCCAGACAGACTCTTCTGCTATCTATGTTGTTGTCATAATCCAGTTCTTCAATAGCTGTAATTGGAAAACTGATTGGAGGACCACTTAAGCCATCGTCATTGAGTACAGCAAAAATATGACTAGGCGTATCCATAGGAAGCGTTATAGTATATACTTCTGTGGAGCCAACTGGTACAACACATGGAATCTGCCAGGTAAGTATTGGAGTTGATCCAAATTGGTTCGGGTTATTGTGGTAAAAACTGATCGGTGTGCCAGCAGGTAATGACAACTCTTCGCGGGAGGTAACATAAATCGTTACATCAACAAAACCTGGGTTAGGGCAATTGTTTTGTAATTCTATGCTTGTGATATTAATGGCTCCATCTCTATCGAAATGAGCCGTTGCAGAACTGCCGGGATCAATTGGACAAAGGTAGTTAGATACAATATTTTCAGCTAGATCAGCATCAAGTAGACTATAGGCAGGTGCTCCAGGTGCTAATTCGTCCACTGACGCTACTTTTCTTAAAAGGTCTCTTGTAGAAGGAGAAGAATACGCACCATCAAAAGCTATTGTGATTATATGAAAACCTTTAGCCTTGAATTCATTCGCAAGTGCAATTAAAGAAGATGATATCTGTCCTTCCCCTCCATCCGTGGATAAAATCAATACTTTTTCTACACCATTCCTACCAACTGTAGTAAGATATGATTCTCCAAACTTCATAGCTTCGTGCGGGAAAGTGCCACCATCAAAAAATCTAATGTCGTACAAATATGAATCCAATGTTGAGGGGTTTCCCGTAATAGGAATTTTCAATTTCTGAAGTTTTTCTGAGGACCATTCTACTATTGCTGCTCTGCTTTCTTCATCTCCTGGCCCAATGTTAACTGCTCTTAGGAAATCTACAAAAAAGTGCTTTGATTCAGAATACTCGATAGCATCTACTGAGCTAGAGACATCATTCAGAATTACAATATCCAAAGGAGCCATGCACTCAATAACGGGTACACTATCGTCCAATAAAGTGACTTCAATGGTTTTACTTGCACCAACATTGTCTTCAACAGTTATGCTATACTCCCCATAGTGCAATGAAGGTATGGTGTAGATATTATCCATTACTCCTGAGAAATTCCCTTGATCCACTCCGGTCCATGTGTACTTGTAAGGAGCAATTCCTCCTGAAGTACTAATTGTAATACTTCCATTGTTTTGTCCATTGGAACTATTCGTTGTTTTAAGTTGAGTTATTTCAAAAATATATCCTTCTTTTTGTGATAGAACTATATCTGTCTTGACAGCGGTATCGGGTTCTGAATTGGTTACTGTAAGATTATATGTCCCACTTCCTAACATGGGTATGGTGAATTGATCCGATATACTGATGCCACTACCTGTCAGGTTGTCTTCCTGTTTTAGCCATGTATAGTTAAATGGAATAGCATCATAACCTTTTACGTTTACTTCAATACCTCCATTTTCGACACCTATACAAGGCGGATTGGTGTCTGTTATTATTGTCAGGCCGCAGATAGCCCCTAAAACTTCTTGTTCAGAACTACATTCTGACGGATTTCCTGAAATCGTTACGGTGCCATCCGTTGAAAAATTTTCCAGAAGACCTTTAATGCCACAGCAATTTTTCAGATTCTGATTTACAATTATTTCAATATCTTTTTCAACGTCAGTTATTCCACTTAAGCCATTAAGATCTATTAGATTGTCGTTTGCGGAAATGTTCAAACTTTCTATCTGACCTGTAACATTGGATAAACCATCAAGATTGGTTATCTTTTCATTTGAAACTATATTTAATTCCCCGAGTAATTCCGTGAGGCCAATCAAGCCATCTAAATTGGTTAAGTTCTTATTTGATATTATACTCAAATCGCTTTGAATTGAAGATACTGCACGCAGTCCATCCAAATTTGTAAGCTTACCATTTTCTTCAATCAACAAATACCCATCAATTGTAGTAATATTACCCAATCCATCAACATTCATCAATTCTGCGTTCTTTTCAATGCGCATATATTGAACATTAGTGAGATTGATTAAACCATCCACATTTATCAAGCTATGATTTTCATAAATTTTAAAACCAGTAGCTTTGATTAACCCATCAAGACCATTTATATCAGTCAAGCTTTCATTTGACTTTATTTCTAGCCAATATATCTTGGTAATATTATTAAGGCCATCCAGATTGACCAAGTTTTCATTGTCCCTGACGTAAATGGATTTATAATATGGTTCGGATCCAACGGAAGTGATGCCACTTAGACCTGTAATATCAATCAAATTTTCATTCTCGTCTATCCATAGGGACCTTCCAACTGATGTTATATTACTTAAGCCATCCAAATTTAGAAGATTTCTATTGTCCTCAATTCTTAAGTCTCCTCGAACTTTAGTAATTCCACTAAGGCCATCAACATCGGTCAAAGTAGAACATTCTCTTATTTCCAGATGATAATCTATGGAAGTAATATTCCCAAGCGCATCCAAGCTTTCCAATAACCCTGCATCAATTAAATGCAGATACCCCTTAACCGTTGTTAGATTTGAAAGGTTGGAAATGTCAGTAATATCCGAGGTAAATCCAGAACTTGGCATGAGCGTAGTGCCAATCTGTAAGTTCCCATTTATTACGGTTGTCTCAGGATCAAATGCATCTACCTGAGCCTGTGTCTGTAATTTAACATCCTGCCCAAAAGATTTAAGCTGTACACTCAATAATGTAAGTAGAAATAAAAACCGAAAAGGCCTCAAAAAAATATAACCGTTCATAGTAATTGATTGAATCTCTTGCAAAGATAAAGAACGTTAAATTATTAGGTTTTTCTGAAAGAATCTGGTTTTATTTAACCATACATTTCCCTATAAATTCTGTGTTGGTAAACATCTTTGAGACAACTAACTCGACCAAACCAAAAGAAAGTATCGTTTTTCCTCTATCTCAACTCTTAAATATAACTATTAGATAAATACAGAGCCCCTCCAAAAAACTGTTTCCTCTCTTGAGTTGCCATCACAGCTATAGACAAGCAATT
This sequence comes from Bacteroidota bacterium, assembly GCA_039194925.1. Classification (GTDB taxonomy): domain Bacteria; phylum Bacteroidota; class Bacteroidia; order Chitinophagales; family Saprospiraceae; genus CAJXUU01. Next base: position 42,444 of record JBCCVV010000017.1, on the reverse strand, counting down.
ATTTTACTCTTCTGTATTCTTCTTTTTGAGATTGTGCCTAAACTATAGAAATGAATCAATAAAAATAGCCCGCCTTGTTGACCCAATGAAACCGTCTTCTCATCAACCTAAACTCATTCAATTCCAACGATCTTCTTTTGGCAGAAATGTGAACCGAATCATTTTTAATCATTCCCAATAATTTAAGAGTAAATGAATCTGGGGTTTTAATATGAAAACTACTGATCTTTTGCCGAGCAATGAGGATGGAGTCCATCTTGATCCATGTATCATCCGATAACCCCATTTCGTTATAAATTTTTTGGTTTTCTTCGAGTGCGCTGTCCAGGTTGCCATATACGATGAGTTCGCTATTGTCGACATCAATATTTATTACAGCTACACTATCTTTCTGTAAACGGATTGCTTCAAGCATTCTATCCCCGATAATAAATTGACGCCAACGTAAGGGGTCTTCTTTGGATAAGGTATCTCCATTGATAACAAATGACTCCACATCATATAATCCAGCATATTCGGATATAGCTTCTATCCCTTCGTCAATACTTCTTTTATAGCTTCTATATTCATTTACCTGAAAGATCAGGAATGATCCGATCAGCAACCATTTTAAAATTACTTTGGCCTTATTCATCCACGGCTGCCTAAATGTGGGTGCCTGTATTATGGAAAGAGACGGTGCCCGACCGGCAATAAAAAACTGGAATACGCTTTTGGCATCTCGAAGTAGTAAAACAAAGGCCATGACAAATAGAGCGGTAGGATACATTTTGGCATGTACATCATAACTATAGTTTACGGCTATCACATTGGCAAGAGTACCCATTGTAAGTAGAGCTCCAAGAGTCGTTGTTCTGCGAAACAAGAGGAGTAATGCCGCACTTTCTGCGATTCCCATAAAAATATTATAGGTATAAGAATATCCAAAAAAGGCCCAGGCCAAATGCATGGGTGACATGTCTCCTACTTGCTCCGTCAAGGTGTAAAAGCCAAGATCAGGAAATTGCGTCTTGAAAAATTTTTCCAATGCAAAAAGAAACATGGTAAATGCCAGGTAGTATCGTACGATCGTGGTAAACCAATAATAAAGTACTTGATAATTATGCCGTTTTCTATCCAGCAAGCTCCAGACCATAGTGCCTAAAAAAGCAATGACGACCATTGTAAAATAAAGGAGATACACATACGTTCTATCGTTGTGCTCGCCATCATAAGGGGATATAATGGTATCAGAAATTTGAAACACCGATTTGCCCACCCAAAAAATGGTGCTGTCTAATAGGGTGGAAAGTGGACCATAATAATATAGTTTGGACAAAACAGGATTGACAGACCAATCCAGAAAAACGATAAACAGCGTAAAAAAAATGAACACAAAACGAAATGCAACTTTTTGATAGCCTTTCCAAAGCGAATTCGGATGCAATTTTTCTTTCATGTCGTTTTGTTTTGTTTGCCTCAACAAACGTTCAGTAACACTTATCCCTTTAAATATATGGAATTGGCCACGAATCTACTATACGTAATTGCTTAAGCCTCATGTATCCCCATGATCATTACACATTATGGACTCATAATATTCTAGAATGTGGGCATTTCTTCCCTAACTTTAAAGTCCGGAATGTTGAAAACGCTTTCATCTAATTTCTGCATTTGAAAATCCAACATTTCTATAATAAGAAGTCCCGGAATTTCTGTTTTTATGGGTAAGGTTTTAATCTTGTTGATTACTTTACTACCGTAAAGCGTTCCTTTATAAGTGTCTTCTTCGATGTAAATAATGTCCGGATTATACCATACTATCAATTGTGAGATATTCATATTTACCTTAATGGCTTTGCATTCAATTGCGTTTATCATAGCTGTAGTATCCAATTCAATGATTTCTTTCACTTTTACAAAAGACTCTTTTCTATAATCCTGAACCATAACGGTATCTGATTCTAGTTGCCAGGCATAGTGAAGACTGTCTTCCGAGTTATAGATTTGTTTTCCAACCTCTAATCCCGAATTAATGTTTGCAGCAAACTGCCCGCTTTTATAGTAGTTTTTTTGAAGAATATATCCCTGCTCTCCAGTAACCTCTTTCATTTTAGCATTCCATTCCTCTTCGGATATCATATCTGGTTTTGGTGTCGAAAGTTTATAGGTTACCACTCCTTCAAACGGCTTTAATTCCTCTTGGATAGATTTTGTGTTTTTCGATGTCGAACACCCCAAAAAAACAAGTAATACTAGTCCATATGTTAGTTTCATGTTTTTTTTATTAATGTTGTAATGTATGATCTTGTCAAAGATAAACCAGGATTACAAATGAAAGATTGATTTATTCCGTTTTGAGTACTTTCAATAATTGGCTATGTATGATGTTTATTTATAACCGCCCACTTGTCCCTGTTGCCTTCACCGATGATTGTAGCCTTTAGCGAAAAACTTCAAGGGAAGAACAACGTATACACCTATCCACCGTACTTTAGTGCTAAGGAAGGTAGAAGGGTTTCGCAAAGGTCGTAAGATTAGCACTTACACCTTTTTATACCTTACGATTCTTTAAGACATGCTTCTTACTTTTTCTTGGGCACAAATTGTTTCGGATCATAAAAGAATTGTTCCTTTTGTATTTTTTCTCCATTCCATATTTGATAGGCCATTTCTTCAATTTCGGTGATCGTACCATTTTTCCATTCGAAGATGAACTTCCATCTGATCACCACTGTGTCATCAACTTGAAAATATGGCCTGATACATTTGGAGTGAACCTTTAGTGCATTTTGGAGCATCTCTTGTTCATTCTTTACCAAGTTTTCAATTCCAACTCTTGGGGCGTTTTGATTTTCTTGAATAGAGGCATCATTCGTATAATAATTGCGTATGACTATGTCATGAGGTTGTTGTTCTACCGCCTGGATGAAGTTTTCTATAGTTTCTTTTTTGGGCATGATTAATTTTTTCTAAAAGTAATTACATGATAGGCAAATTCAAGGGCGTATTGAGGAATTAACACTGCGTTTATAAATAACATCATAATACAAGACTTCTCTAAATTGTAAAATTTCTTGTCTCATTAAAAAGGTTTTTAATATCCTTGACCCTGCCTCTTCCAATAGGTATGCATTCTCCATTCGTCAAAACCAATTGATAATCACTCGACGAAACACGTTCCATTTTTACAATCAACTCTTTTCTCACTAAGTAGGAGCGATGCACTCTCATAAAAATAGGATTGAAGGTTTTTTCCAATCGATCCAATGATTTTTGGTGAAGTTTAATTTTATTTTGATCTAAATGGATCTCAGAGTATTGATCCGAACCCTTAAAATAAATGATGTCAACTGTATTGATGCGTTCTATTCCTTTGTTGGTTCTAATGGTTAAATGGCTCGGTAATTTATCAGATTGAATCGTATTAAAGTAACGAGAAACCGTCTTTTTTACTCGTTCTCTGGTGATCGGTTTGGGGATAAAATCCAGAACTCCGTATTCGAATGCCTTTAGTGCCTTATCGTGATACGCCGAGCATATAACAACATCAATATCTTCACACGTGATAGAGTCTAAAACCTCAAAACCATCTTTACCATGTAAGTTCAAGTCGAGAAAAACAATCTCAATTGTGCTGTCCGATGTTATTGTTTCTATTCCTTCTTCCAACGTACCTGCTAGTATAAATTCTGGTTGATTTGCTGAAAACAATTCAGAAAGAAGTACCCGAATGTATTTTGCTATTCGGATTTCATCTTCAATGATAAGTACCTTCATCGCATTGGTATTATGATTTCAGAATTCCAACCATTCTCCGCTCTTTTACTTTCAAATTGCCAATCATTGCCATAAGATTCCGATAGTCTGGCTTTGATGTATTTTATTCCTGTTCCATCCTCTATTTTATCTACGAGGTTAATATTTTGACCCGGAGAAAAAAATTCAATTTTCGCTTTCGATCCCGTTTTGGTTTGTGCGACTTTAAAGGTGATTTCTTCTTGAGAATGTACATTATGCGTAAGCCCATTTTCCAGGATGGTTAATAAAATGGCTGGTGGTATATTTAGTTTCCAATCTAAAATGGATTGATCCAAATTGTAGACTTTTTCATTCCGATAACTCATCAATTCCAAGTGGGTCTTACACAAATCCAATTCACTTCTAATCGAAACCATCTTTTGGGTTGTAAACTCATTTAGTATTTTAAACTCCTCAGCAAGCGTTTCTATAAATCGTATGGCAACCTTTGGAGATTCCTCGACCCAGGAAATTAAAGAATTAAGTGTATTTAGAATGAAATGAGGCTGTATATTTCTTTTTAGTAATTCGGTCTGTAATCTTGAACTCTCCAGCATATATCTTTCATACTCTCGTTTTTGGCGATTGAGTCTTTTGGTTAGCCAAAGAAGTTGTATAAAAATAAAGGGTACAAAACTTAAGAAGAGCAACAAGTCATAATAAAACGGCATAAAAAAGAATGCCGTCAGGATAAATGGAATTAAACTGAATAAAGCATACTCCCATCCGTCACTATTTTTATAATAACCATATAATGTGCTTAAGAAACCAACAACAATTGCCGCAGAGAAAAGATTAAAGGTCTGTTCGTCATAATCGGATATTACCGATAAGACAAATAAAACAAAGAGAATCTGCAGCCCATTAAAAATCCATTTGTAGGGTAGTTTTAAGATTTCTAAAAAATAATTCGAAATCAATAGTGTAATGCAGACCACCAATCCTGAGATTATTTTCAATCGGTAATATTGCCAGGTCTGAAGAATATCTATGTACTGTCTCGAATATTCCATGAGTATTAGCAATGAGGCAAACAACGTAATTAAAGCAAAGAATAAATATGTCTTCTCGCGAAACGTTGAGAAAAAAGTCAGAAAATAATATATGGAAATAATCAGCGCAATTCCCGCCACCATATGCATGAATAAAAGCAGGAACGCAAGATTATTATTTCGATATTCCACCATTCTGATATAAGGAGAGTTTCGAACGCGTTGTTCATAATGATTGCTCACACGTAGGGCCAATGTATGTTTCGAGCTTGAGAGTAGTTGTTCAGGAATTAAAAAAGAAGCATCAATACTGCCAGGCACCTCTTTAATTTTGCTGGTAGCATATTTTCCATTTACACCAATTAATTGACCATTCCAATACACCTCATAACTGCCCAACAAACCATTTATCATTATTCCTGCGGGTTTTAGATCGATTGGTCTATTCGCAAAATCGTAATGCGCTCTCAGCCAGTATTGAGTAACCTCTTGTGGAATTGATTCTTGCCAGTATTTATCATCATAATCGATGTTTTTCCAATTAATAGAGTCTCCTTTTATAGCTCTTAATGATTGGTATGCATATGGATCTTCGAATAAGCGCTGGGTAAAATCATTTTGGTAATTGCGTATAACTGAAAAACATAATATGGCCGTAACAAAAGCGACAAAAGGAACCAGGAGTCTTTTGTGGAATAACATAGTTAAAAGTAAGAATATTTTCAAAGATTGGTTCGCCTTCATATACGGACCACTTAGCTATCTATACGTTTCACAGGGTAAGCAACAAATTGCACAGATACAAAGAAGAAGAATGAATAACATAGCACCTGAACATGAAGTTATTGGCTTATTAAGTACAAACACATGAAACTTTTTCTAATTCTTTTTTTTGCTTGTTCTTTCATTGTCTTAGCTGGACAAACCAATGAAACCATCATTACTAATGTGAATATTGTCTCCATGGAAAATGGTACTGTTCTTCAAGGAAAAAGTATCGTGGTCAGAGGCAGTACAATCGACCAAATCGTTTCCAATGAAAACCTGACTGTACCAAAGAATGCCACCGTTATTGATGCAAATAACGGTTACCTAATACCAGGCCTGATCGATATGCATGTCCATGTAGAGCACTCCAGTGAGTTGACACTATACCCCGCATATGGTGTTACTTCTGTATACAACCTCGCCGGATATCCCAGGCATTTGCGGTGGAAAAAAGCAATTGCCAATGGAGAATTATTCGGACCACAACTCTTTTCTACCGGCGATTACATAGATGGATATCCCGCCACGTTTGAAACCATGATGGGTACAACTACTCCTGAAGACGCAGCTCGTCTGGTACAATTGCAGCGAATTCAAGGATATGATGCCATAAAAGTATATTCCCGAATGCAACCTGAGCAACTCACTGCAGTTGCCACTAAAGCAGCCGAATATGGGATGGCTGTCTTTGGACATTCTGGCCCTAATTATGATCTGGATTTCCTACTAAATAGTGGACAGACCGTGATTACACATGGCGAGGAGGTCACAAGATACATTGGTGTAAACCCATCCGATGAAGTGATAGCTACTACAGCAGACAAAATAGCCAAATCCGGTGTATGGCTCATTCCTAATCTTGTTTTAGTAGATCATATGGGCAAAGGCTGGAAGGATGTAAAGTCCATCAATGGTCTTGAAGTGGCCAACTATATGCATCCGGCAGTATTTCAGCAATGGAAGGCGAGGAACAATCGGTTCGTCAAGCGAAACGAAAAATGGTATCAAGATCAATTGAAGGAAATTGCAACGCTACAGAAACTCACCAAACAAATCGCTGAGAAAGGAGGCAATTTACTAGCGGGAACTGATGCTTCTACCATTTTTGCGTATCCAGGATACGGTTTATTAGAAGAACTTGAACTTATGGTAGAGGGTGGATTAAGCCCGCTGAAAGCTTTACAAACAGCAACGAGTAATTGTGGTGCGTTTCTTCAGCAATATTCACGACCCGATCTAAACGTAGGTTATGTCAAGGAAGGCTATCGTGCAGACTTATTGTTACTGGAAGAAAATCCGTTAGAAGACATCAAGGCAATTTACAAGCGAAGTGGTGTGCTCCTTAATGGAGTCTGGTATAATGCCAATCAGATGAAAGAAAAACTAAATATACTGGCCTCTACTTTCAACGCGATTCGCCCTATTGCTGATCAATTTGAAATGGCCATTCTCCAAGGCGATTATGAAAAGGCAAGGGCCCTTTGGGATGATTTTCGCATAACGGACCAAGAGCCATTACTTGCTCAGCACTATTGGTTTTTTTACCTCGGGTTTCGTTGGGTTTATGAAGGTAGAGATTTTACCACCGATCAGGATAAACTGGACAAAGCACTGAAGCATTTTATTCTTTATACCGAAATGTATCCCGAATATCACCGAGGGTTTCAAATGCTGGCCAGAGTTTATTGTGCAAGAGGAGAATATCAAAAAAGTCTTGAAGCAATAGAAAAAGCCGATCGGATACATCCCTACAATCCTTATACCCAATCGATAAAAGAATTGGTTGTGGAAAAACGTGCAAAAGTACCTGTAGAAATCCAAATTGATCCTGGTCATACAATTACGACTGGAACACCTATCGAAATATGCGTAACAGGACTTGAGCCGAAAGATACCGTCTCTGTTTCAGCCTATATGAAAGTAGGGAGTCGAAAATATACCTCTTCCGCAACGTATAAAGCAGATGCTGAAGGTACTATTGATTTAAGAAGAGCCGCCCCTATTAAAGGATCGTATAAAGGTGCGGATGTTTCAGGACTTTTCTGGAGTATGAACGCGGACGAGAATCATCAAATTCCTGAAGATCTTGTACCCTACGATATCGGCAAAAGTACTGTACGATTAGAGGTGAATCGAAAAGGAAATGTAATCGCCAAAACCGATCATACGCAATATAATTTTGCTCCAAACATTCGAAAAGTTGACCTGGATTGGGAGGGCGTTGTGGCAGAATTATATACCCCATTAACTGGAGGTGCCAGACCTGCTATTATTGCCTTAAGTGATAGCGGTGGAGGATTACAAACAAGATTGGCAAAGACGCTTGCGGCAGAGGGGTATACCGTATTGGCATTATCCTATTTCAAGTCCGAAGGTCTTCCACAACATTTAGCTGAGATTCCTCTTGAGTATATTGAAAAGGCAACACGCACATTACTCAAGCATCCAACGGTATTGGGAAATAAAGCAGCAATAATTGGAGGCTCTAAAGGTGGAGAGTTGGCGTTACTAATGGCGGCCTATTATCCTGATTTGTACAACGCTTGTATTGCAATTGTACCAAGTTCTGTAGTCTGGCAGGATATAGGTGCTGAAGGAACACTTTCTTCATGGACAAAAGATGGAAAACCATTGCCTTTTGTGCCATATTCAGGTATAGAGCAATTTAAGAAAACGGGACTATTGGTTGATTTATATCGCAATTCTCTCCATGAATATGGTCAAAAAGAAGCCATCATTCCAGTAGAAAACATAAAAGGCGCCTTATTAATGATATCAGGAGAACTAGATAACATGTGGCCCTCAGCTAAAATGACCAGACAGGTTGAAGCCAGGTTGAAGAAAAATAATTTCTCTTACCCGTTGATCAACCTTATCTATCCTAAAGCAGGACATGAAGTATTCGGTTCAGGGTGGTGGCCCTATACATCTTCGAAATCTATGGGCGGTATGCAAGCAGGAAATGCAAGAGCTAAGAAAGAAAGCTGGCCGATTGTTATCAAGTTTTTAAAGGATAATTTGTAATGAACGTAAACTCCATTTTCAAGTAAAAAAATTGATTTACAAATAGAGAAATTCACCTATTCTATTTTTAGAGTAAATCACTTCAATAGTATCAAAGAAGATAAACCAATATTTTGTGAATAAATATCCCCACAAAACTTCCAATCGCAATACCCGCTACCCCCAATGTCATCCCAGGGATAATCATATTTTTATTTTTCATGACAGATACGACTTGACCTACGAATAAAGGACCAAAAATGCATGCTACAGAGGTAATCAAAGTAATATCGGCATCTATATTAAAGACTCTCGCCAAAAGCAAATGCAAAAAAATGGAGGTGAACAATACAAAAGCGGTAAAGTAAATAATGGTGAGACTCGAATCCGCTAAATCCGAAAGGTTTGAAAATAAACCGAGACAAAAGCAAAATACTAGAAGAAGATAATCACCCGCTTCATAGCTACCCAATAAACGACTTTGCCATGGAGAAAGCGAAATTAGAATTCCAAATGAAGTAAGCAGTACGACGAAAAACGACATGCTGAGTTCATTAAATACGAGCCAACTCATACCTGCGGCAATAGCAACCGATAGGATGGATAGGATAAAAGGCAGAAGTAGTGATTTGGCTTTATTGCGTATCGTTAAAGATGACCATATGTTGCCCGTTCTATCGTCTGCTTGATTTACCGGTTGGGGGTTAATTGCTTTTTGTTTTAACACCATTCGAAAGACCTTAGGACCGATCGTAGTTAAAAATATTAAATACATTCCCCCAAACAGGATGTCCGCAATATTCAATGCTCCAAATAAATTCTCATCTGCTCCAATGGCTATTTTGATGGCTGCCATATTCGGTGTGCCGCCGGTATATACACCTGCCAGCATAGCGGCTATATCAGCCGATTTTGAAGTCTGGTTTTTAAATAGGAATCCTCCCAAAATACATACTACTATTGCCGCACCAACCGCTATCAAAAATGAACGAATTACTTCCGGGCCATTCTGTAAAAATGCTTTGAATTTGGCATTCATCAAAATGAGGGGAATAGCCAGGGCAATACTCACCTCCATAGTGGTATTCAAAACTTCCACCAAGATCATTCCGTGAGGTAGAAAAAAATTCAGAAGCAACCCCAAACCATAACAAAGCACTACTGGACTAAGTATACTGTCAATGCCCATTCCCCTGGCCATTCGTGTCAGCACATATGGCACAAAAAGAATCATCAGAATTTGTATTGCTGTGTTCAAGCGATTTACATTTTCAAAATCTATCGAAACAATCCATTCATAAACTCTCTGATGATCATATCCCGAATATTGGGACTAGCAGCATCCAATATACGATTGACCAATGTCAAATCCTTGGGCGCCTCTCCGTCCGAAATTCCAAGTCCCTCTTTGAGCTGATTTACCATTTCCGGTGTTAGCATTTCAAGCATCTCGATTGGGAAAGGCATTTCTATTTTTAAGTTTTGACCTGCCAGTTGTCCTACACATTCTTCTAATTCGTTTATAAAGTCCGGTATGTGGTCGACATTCGCTCGATTAATAGACAAATGAATATTGGTAGGGGATACACCATTTCTAAATTGCAATTGGATGTACCAACCACGTTCCTTCATAAGAGACGCTAGAGCAAAAAGATCAATATCTTCGCTGGCAAAAGCCACCATATTCATGACTGGTTTGCCAAGCAATTTCAGAGATGAATTTCGTTCAATAGCTGCTTCTACGTCTTGTTTTGCCGATTGAGTTTTCCGCACAATCTCTTCATATCCTTTCGAGCCTAGGTAGTGCAGATTTGCCCAACATGCCGCAAGTGATCCTCCCGTTTTACTCGAAAGTACCGTAGCATTGACCACCGAATATCCAGACCATTGCGAACACGTATAGATTTGAAACTTTCGGATATCCTTATGTTTGTGTAAAATGCACGATGCTCCTTTTGCGGTATATCCATATTTGTGAAAATCCATGGAAATAGATGTAACACCCGGGACACTGAAATCAAATGGAGGTACTTCAAATCCAGCTCTCTTTGCAAAAGGTAAATACATTCCTCCCACACATGCATCTACATGAAAAAGCAAATCTCGACGACGCGCCAATGCCGCAATATCTTCAATTGGGTCCATCACTCCATGGGCATAAGAAGGAGCAGAAGCCACCAGCAAAATTGTATTTTCATCAATTTGAGTTTCGAAATCTGAAGCCCGAGGAGTAAAACTATCAGGATCTACTTCCACAAGCTTAATCTCTACACACAAGTAGTGGCACGCCTTGAAAAAAGCGGCATGTGCCGTTACGGGTAAGACAATATTGGGTTGGCTGATATGAGGATTCTTCTCTCTGGCATAATCCCTCGCCGCCTTTACCGCGAGCATAATGCTTTCCGTACCTCCAAAGGTGAAATTGCCAGCAGAGTTTTCATCTCCTCCAAGGATTTGTAGCGCGATGTCGATCACCTCCTTTTCCATATGAAGCAAGGAGGAAAATGCTGTAGGGTCCAGACCGTTTTCAGTTAAAAACATAGTATATGCCTTTTTGATGAGAGCATAAGCTTCAGGCTCGGGTTCGTACACATACGCCATGACCTTGCCATTTTGCCAAGGCAGATCGTTGGATTTTAGTCCCGTAAGCATTTGGATCACCTCATCACTTGAAGGGCGGTTTGCGTCAAAGAAGTCAATCATGAATCACAATACATTTAATAAATGTGGCGGTGGTTTGGTATGCTATTGAATTCAGCAATGCACCACACTCATTTTATCATTAGGTTGTAAAAAGAATATTTCTCTGACTGGTAAGGTAGTAACAAAAAACGAAAGGTGGTTTGAATTCTAAGTAATCATTCTTTAGCAAAGTAATATGTTGACTTTTAACATCAAAGGTTTCCACGGTTCGTACAAAAATCGCTAAACCTATTATGGTGTCTCTTGTGGTTAAAAAAGCTCTGCATGTAGCTTATAATGTTTTTCTTGCTTTATTTTTTGGTAAAAACTACATTCCTGATCCGGTTATTATTTACATTCAATCCAATTACCTTGTTTTCTTCATCCCGAATCGTATTAATTAAATAGGTGTTCATTCTTAAATGATCATCCAGAATCAATTGTGCTTTTCTTTCTTTTCCATTTTTCGTTAACACATAGGTATTGCCTTCTATAAACTGCAGAGTGATATTTGTTCCGGTCTCTTCATTGTAAAAGTTGCCATTCAATTCTTTTTTGTCAAAACTCCTGGAATTTTGGATGGATAGTTTACGATAGGTCTCCGGCTTAATCGAAGGATGGTAGAGTGTAAATTCTTGATTAGCTTGACCAATGTTTGTAAAGTTTATTCTCTTTGATCTGGTTTCATATTCGAATAAGGCACCATCTTGCGCTATTAACTTTACCGGATCTTGTTTATAACGTTCCCGGTAGAGCGCTTCCCCCTTTTCTACGATTTTGATAATCGTACCATTGGATTCATTTTGGTACGTTCCCACCAGGTCTTTTGGGTTTTTTAATGGCTCAACTTCTTTTGGCTTACGTGGATATTTTGAACTGTCCGATGGCAACTTCAAAACATAATCGGCGATTAGCTGTGCAAGATAATTTGTGGGTACATTACGGTTATTGGTTATAACGACGATAGATACTTTTTCTGCTGGAAATCGAAAGAATGTGGCATTATATGCTCCTGTACTTCCATCATGATAGGTGTATTTCAATCCTCCGTATTGGCCAAATTCGAGTCCATAACCATAGCCACCATCTATAGAAGTGATGAGAGGAGATTGGGATTTGTTAATGAACTTTTTGGAGAAATATGTTTCATCGTTGAGTTGTACGATTTGCTCCCATTTCAGCTGATCTTGTAAATTGGTAAACAAACCACCATCGCCATGTACATCCCCAATATTTGGTTCTTCTCGCCAACCATTCCAATTGCTATAAGGTCTTGCTTTATGAGGAATAATGGCCATATAATTGGTCATAAAACTCGTATTGAGCATTCCTAACTCCATAAACATGTCATCCGAAAACACGCCAAATTCCTGACCCGTTACACTTTTTACAATTTCGGTCAATAAGATGTAGTTCGAGTTGCTGTACAAATACTGAGTGCCGGGTTTAAAGTTCAGATCTTTTTGATCTTTCAATAGTGCGATGACATCATCGTTGTCCGTAAATTGTTTCCACGTTGTTTTTCCAGTAAGACCGATTAGATAACCATAATCCCTGATGCCGCTGGTGTGTGTGATGAGGTTGGAGATGGTAATTTTATCTGAGATATTGTTGTATATATCCGGCAGATATTCCCTGAAGTCATCATTGATATCAATTTCTCCCTGTTCAGCAAGTTTTAGGATACAAATGGCCGTAAACTGTTTGGCATCAGAAGCAATATTGAATCGTGTATCTTTATCTATTTTCACTTTGTGCTCAAGATTCGCATAACCTAGATAATGTTCATAGATAATCTTGCCTTCTTTCACAACACCGACCGCCATACCCGGAATGTCATCGTTGCCATATTGATAAAGCATTTGGGTTATGACTTCTCGATCAACCGTTTGATTGGGTTGTGCAAATAGATTCACTGAGGAAAAAATAAATAATACTACGATGGTTTTTAGCATAGACATACTTTTAATTTTTTGGGCTAATCTATAGGGATCGGTGGAGTTGTACGCTTCAAATTATCATTTGAACCGAATTTTAGAGTTGATTTTGTTCTATAAATTGTCGGGGAGTGATGCTTGTATGCTTTTTGAACGCTCGATTAAACGTAGTCTTGGAATTAAAGCCACAATCCAGGGCGATGGCGAGCAACGTATTTTTTATGTGTTCCCCTTTTTTCAACTGTTCAATCACTGCTTCTGCCCTCTTTACATTCACAAAATCATTAAAGTTCATTTGAAACTCTTGATTGATGGCTTTTGAAATGATGTTTCGGTTGGTATTTAATTGATCAGCGACATCCGTCAAGGTTAAATTTGAGTTTTTAAAGACTTGTTTGGATTCAAAAAGCTGCGTTATCTTTTCCTTCCATTCAGAGAGTGCTATATCTTCTTCCATTTCATTTGATGTCTTACTTCTCTCACCGTTTTCGGATGGCTCTAACCCTTCTAAAAGACCATCATCTAACTTTATTGTGGTTCGAATCGTATTGGAATATCCTGTGATAGAGATGTAATAGAGTAAAATGGAAAAACAGCAGTAATACCAGAACTTACTGCCAAATTTACCCCATTCGGGATTTAGAATAAAGAACAACACCCGTAAGACCAGAATTATGCTAAAAGCAATGATAAAATGCTTGATCCATTTAAAGGCAATTTCGTCTGCAAAACTTACCTCTTGCAAAGATATTGTTCTGTAATTGAGATAATACTTCAAACTCCGATATAGATAGAATAGCATGGAAAGGAGCCCGGCCATTTGATACCAAAAGTCTAAATCCATATCTCTCCCATCTGCATAGAAGTAGAATTCATCCAGTATGAGGTAGTCTGTAATAAAGACAATGAGAATGTAGATCGCATAAATGATAGCAGGAACAAAATGCAGAAGATCTTTTCGGTCAAATTCCAGGTTGCGGTTGAGCAATGTTTTTACATAAAAATAGAATACCGGCCCGATTAAAAACAGTTGCTGCAATGGCATAAAATATAAAAACTCCCGGTAGCCATCTTTGCCATACCATCCAGCATATCCAAACATAAAAGGACTTATATATAGTGCCCCTAGAAATATGAATGCAGCCAACCACTTACTATGTCGCTTGTTTTCCTCAGTTCCATTCTTCAAAAGTAAAATTGAAAAGACGACGGCATGAAAAAAGAAGATCAACAGTATTGAGCTGAAATCATTGTAACTGTAATATAGTATCTCTTCCAAGGTCCCTTTTAGTGCATTTTGGTGTTCTTAATCACCGGATCCATTAAAAACAAAAGCGATGGTCCGTTAAGTCTATTAATCACTCTATTCTTAATCAAACCATACGATAATCTTTCCTATATAAAAATCGCTTTTTAGCGTTATGGTCTTCAACCGATTGTTCGATGATCTGGTTTGGGAGTAGTTTTTGATTTGTTGTCTCTTGTCTTTCAAATTAAGAGATTCCCTATATACATCATTTTTACCAGATCAAAAGGACCAATATGTACGTTTTTCACTTTTTTGCAACTCCTTTTTTGATGAATGGATATGTATAAAGAATCTCTCCCGGAAGTATACCCCGATAAATCGTTCTACCAGGTGTGTTGACCTTATCATTCTTTCGATTTTGGAGATACGCTTGCAACCCAGTTTAAATTTCTTCACTCCTAAGCCAAAAACAACTTTAATCTTTTTATTCCAATTATATACCCTGTCGTATTAAAATTTATAAACAACAACTTAACCTTCTGTCGCAAATTCCACCGCACTTTCAGCATGAATTCTGGTCGTATTGTAAATGGGCAGTGTGACATCATCTGGACCAATCAACAATGGAATTTCTGTGCACCCTAACACGACACCCTCAACTCCACGTTCTTTAGACCGATTTATGATTTCTTGAAAGATCTTTTTTGATTCAGGGTTAATAATTCCCAAAACAAGTTCTTCGTAGATGGTTTTGTGTACTACTTCGCGATCCTTTTCGTTTGGAATCACAACTTCTATTCCAAAATCATTTTGCAGTATATTTTTATAAAAATCTTTTTCCATCGTAAATTTTGTACCAAGAAGAAGGACTTTGTTTAGATTGTCCGCTTTTATTTTTCTTCCCGTTGCAGTCGCGATATGAAGAAAAGGGATACTTGTATTTTTTACGATCTCGTCACTGCATAGGTGCATGGTGTTGGTACAAAGGAGAATAAGTTCAGCCCCCGCTTGTTCGAGATTTTGGGCTGCTTCGACCATCATCAGGTTGAGTTCCTCCCAGTTATTTTCATGCTGTAACTTCTCGATTTCTGCGAAATCCACAGAATCCATAACACATCGAGAAGAATGGAATCCTCCTAAATGTTCTTTCGTTTTTTTGTTGAGCAATTGGTAGTAGATCGTTGAGGATTCCCAACTCATACCTCCTATTAATCCTATTTTTTTCATTCTGAAGGTTGTTGTTGTGTAACGCAATGGGTCATCCCACCATTCGCATACGCATTTCGGAAATCTATACCCACGACTGTTCTATTGGGGTAAAGCGTTTGTAACAAATCTAATGCAATATTGTCATTTGGATCATTATACGTAGGCACGATCACTTTGGTATTTGCAATGTAGTAGTTGCAATAAGAGCCTTTGTATCCCAGGTTTTGTCCATACGTAGTAACCACGTTGTTTTGAGTCAATGGAAGAAGTAAAAAGTCATACGCTACGCCGTCTTTATTTTTCGCAGCATATAGTTTGTCTATATCCGATTGCAGTACATCAAAATCCAGCAAGTCATCGTTGTCCATGGTTACGATGGTACTTGAATTTCCAAATCGTGCAAACCCATCGATATGCTGATCCGTTATTTCGAGACCGGCTTGTCCATCCAACCAAATAAAGTTGGTCGCTCCCAGGTATTGGATGAAGATTTCTTCTGCCTCTGTTTGAGTAATTCCTGGATTTCGATTGTTGTTCAAAATAGAACTTTTACACGCCATCAAGGAGCCATTTCCGTCCAATTCTACACTTCCCCCTTCATTCACCATAACAGCATTCAAATCAACTACGGTTCTGTTTTGATCTTGCCCAATTCGAGCGGGAATGTCATTACAGTTTTCAAATTCCGCCTTGTTGCCCCAGCCGTTAAATCCCCAATTCTGGATAACCAGATCTCCATTTCTATCATGAACGAAAATGGGACCATTGTCTCTAATCCAAAAGTCATCGTTTGGGTAGATGTTGAAGTCTACATTCGCCAAATCTACGGATGCATCAGTTAAAAGAGTGGTTATCCTATCCTTCTCTGTCTGATCGTAAGCGATGATATGAACATTTTCACTCGTCACCAATTCCTGTGTCAGTTCAATCCAGGAAAGATCCAAATCGTCTCTGAATTCAACTCCATACTGATGGTGGTGTGGCCACTGCAGCCAGGTGCCTTCATGCGGTTCGCTTTCTTCCGGAAAGGTGTAAAGGATTTCGATCATAGTGTCTACAGGTTCTTTTTCCGACGTACAGGCATTAAAAAATGCGGCTAGTAGTACCAAAGATAATGTGCTGATTGTATTGTACATTTCTTTTTGATTTTCAATGCCGGCCTAATTATTTTTTTCGCCAACATATTATTAAAATTTTTCCTTTGAAAGTTTAGAAAGGTCTTCAAATAGTAAATTATTGTTCCAATGTGTCTTTTTATACTTTCTTACAAAACGCCCCTTTTTATCAAAAAGGAGAAGTTCAATGTCATGTAAAATAACATCTGAGTTAAAATGAGAAACCCCTAGATTTAAATCTTTAAAAAAACAAATCAATTTATCATTATTTCCTGAAAGTATATGTGAGTAATTGTCATAGTAATATTGCCTGTTTTCAAAATAATTGTTTATCCTGGAAAAGTTATCAAAACTAGGATCTAGGGTGACAGCACATAAGTGAACTTTACCTTTCAATTTCGTCTCCTCTATTGCTCTTTCTAATTCGCGAAATTTGGAAACGGTCATAGAGCACTTATTATAATTTGAGCAACTGGTATAAAAGAATGTAATCAGAAAAGGCGTTCCGTACAAGTCTTTAAAATAGAATTCACTTCCTTCCTGATTAATAAACTTAGTGCTCGTAAAACGATTGGGGGCTCTCAGGTCTTTGTCTATCCATTTGGTCAGAAAGATAATTTCTTTATCATTCTTTTGTGCGGTTGGCTTTTCTTGTTGGGTTTTCCTGGTTTGAATGTGAGCAATGGTTTTCCGTACTAAATCCATTAATCCTTTATTTCTATTGTAAATACTATTGTATTCTGACTTTGTAATATGATTTAGAATTGGCAAAGCATCCTCAAGGTTGGAGTTGATTTTGTTTAAAACAAGTAGAATTTCTTTTTTTAAATATGTTGACTGTTTAAAGGGGTAGAATGAATTATAAGACTCCAGATCCATTTCTTCATCCGGAAACGTTTCATCTAAAAAAGGAAGTAGATAGGGGATCAGTATATGAGCGTTAGAGTCAAGTCCATTTATAGCCCTTACACAACTTGCGATTAGTATTTTATTTTTTGGATCAAAATGTTTTAATTCAGAAAGTAGAATTGGAATACAATGCTGTGGGGTTCCCGTTTCACCTAATGAAGCTATTAAATACGATCTCAATCGATTCGCTTCTCTCTTTCCCCTATTGTTATATATAGGATGATTTTCAGCTAAAAGTATACTGATAATTTGAGCAGAAATATCGGATTTACCATGTGCTTTTAAGGTGTCTATCAACTCCACTATGTAATATTGATCCATAATGCTATTAGCAGCGCAAAGTTGTTGATATACATAAAGCAGTGGATCGTTTTGCTCTATCGTATTCAAAATAGAGTCACAACCAACCGGTTCATCGAGGTAAACTAACGAAAAGTCTTCCTGAATTGCAGAGCCGCCATTCTTATTACAGGCGAATAATGCACTCAATACTGCAAATAACAAAAAAGAAATCCTTATTAATCTGGAAAACATACATTGAGGTCGTTTAAAAACGTATGCTAAAATTATGGGTGCGTGGTTGACATACAAAATGCAATTTCTCGCTAACATTATAAACTAGGCATTTTTGAAGTTCTTGGTTAATGCTTCGTCTACTTAAGAAAAAACTGAAGTAATGTAATTCAATGACTTCCATAGAAAAAAACAACATGTTTTTAAACGACTTCATTATTCAAAATTAAGTGTTTTCGTATATCTAATGGCAATATTACTAATCTCAGGAGAGTCATTATCTTTTTTCGCTAATACCAATTGATCAAATTTGTCTGGAACATATCTGCCACCATCTAACCTTTTATTGCGTGACTGGTTATCATTTCTTCTATACATTTCTGCTTGTATGGTATACATAATTAAATCCGCAGGTGTTTGTGTATTATCCTCTAGCAGGGGCAGGGTATATTGATGAAACTGATCCGGATAATTGGCATTTAATATACCGATTACGACAAGACGAAAATCCGCTATTTCTTCCTCATCTTGTAATATTTTTATAAGTTCCTCTCTGGCTGGTGTATAATTTCCCAATGCTCTTACTGCCTCTACCCGAACTTCATAGTTATTTTCTTTTTTCAAATAATCAAAAATCAGAGGTTGATAATCTGATGGGGTATCAAAAGCCAGCAATGAAATACATTCTACAGGTGGCAATAAAGCTTCTTCAGGATTCTCTAAACCCCGAGCTAATAATTGTTGAGCAACGTCATCTCCATTTTGAATTAAATAACCAAAGCCTTCTCTCCTAAACTCAATTTCAGGATCATTGACTAATTCCCGATATGTACTGACGATTAAATCTTTACCTCCATGCATGCCAAAAGAATTAAAGCTTATACGATTAAAAATTTGCATTGCTTCATATCTTAATGACTGAGGAAAATCTCTGTTTACGACTGCTTTTCCTACAAAATCAAACAGTTTTGCATCCTGTTCAACATAGCCATCCAACATTTTCAATGCTGCGGCTCTAATTTCATCAGGCTCATTGTCGGAATAAACAATATTTTTAAAGCCTTCTATTTGATTCTCATCGTATATGGAAGAATAATTTTTAATCGCATCTAAACGCTCTTGCACTGGTCTGTTGGATTGTAAAAACAGATCAGCCTTTTCACGAATCTCGTTTTTATACGTATCTATTTCTTTCTTATATTCCTCTTCACTTTTTTGGGCAAAGGAATCCTTCGGATTAAAACCAAACATAATAATAACAGCTATTATATAAACCCATTTATTGTAATAATACATAGTCAGAGATTTTTAATTAATTAATGCGTAGTGCTACAGCGCCGATTGAAAAACCACATCATCATAAGCAAATCCCAATCCATTATTTACATAAGGATTAACGTTTGGGTTTGTTCGAGTATTGCGATAATCAATCATATCAAAAGGTCGTGGATGCTTAGGCAACGCTAATATATGACCCTGTGTACTTGGAAACGGACCATAAGAAGTAGTTGGTCGATCTCCAATACCATTTGTCCCCGTTCCTGAAGATTCATTCCAAGGCCACATCGTATCTTCTAAATAGTGCCCAATATGAACGGAATGACCTGGAGGAGCAGAGGCAAAATCTCCTTGTGCACTATATCCTTCTATAAAATTTGGATGTATCGTCTTTCTTTGTCTGATTTGCCATTTGGCCCACAACCGATCTACATTACAATGCAATAAGAAAAAAAGTGGATCACGAGGAGAGGAGAAGAAGTTACGTATCCAACCATTTGGCCCCGCTGCGCTCGTATGTGCAGACCCATGTGGGTTGCCTTCCATTGTCCTAAAACTATCAAAGTCGCTGCCTAAAGCAAATACGTCTGCTTCGGTTCTAATTCCAGTGGGATACCCTATTTGATCGTTGAACGAAGGTCTTCTTCGTATTCCAGTAGAAGTACCAATTGTCCATGTAAATAATGGGTTGGTAGAATTAAGAGTCACAAAACTACCAGCACTTCTTTGACCAAGAAAATCCGGTGAAAAAAGGTTATTAGCAACAGCATCAAATTTCCAATACGGTAACGCTACGCTGGGATCAAGAGCTTGCAAATCTCTTTCTAATCTTAACAGATAGGTACGATGCCAGGGCAGAAAGGCATCTCCATCATATCCACCAGCGGTATGTGCTTCATTCGTTCCAACTATATGTTGGTCAATAAAATCATTATATCTGTCAAACGTAACACCTCCTCTGGGTTGCAACTCTCGTATCGCATTAAGAAATCTATATCGTTCCTCACTCAACATCGTTTGAGCATTTTTGCGAATTCGAACCATCAAGCCCCAACGACCCAAATTTGCATTATCACTAATTCTTCGAACTTCCATAACAGCATCTTTATCAACTGCACTGGCTACTACACTGGAGTTGCCCGCAACATAAAATTCTTTCCAACTTCCATCACTGGCCAAAGAGATGTTCAACGTGGCATTATTGGCTGTATGGTAATCTGTTACTGTATTATCCATTGCATTTACAGTAGGGTCGAGACTTCCTTCATCTGCGAAAAGTACTTTGCTTCCAGAAAACGAAGCATTTTGTAATCTTACATTTAAATCTGTTGAAAAAGCACTGTGATTCACAATCCTTGCACGGCAAAAAAATGGTGACCAGGTAATATAGTCATCAATAGTTGTCGCGTTTCCGTTTATTTGAACTTCTATCTCCGGAAAAGTACCAACAATATTTATTGGCGGACTTGTGGTGGTCATCAATGCTTTTCTGGCAAGAACGATGTTGCGTAAATTTACTCGATTTTCTTTTACCTCAATTACGGCATCTTTATCAATACTACTCATATTGCTGCCGATGCCCAGAATATATAGGTTCGACCACGATCCATCCTCAGGAATATCCGTTATCAGGAAATTGGCATAGGTTCCTGCACTTGTCAAACTAAAGCGAATCTTTTCATTTAATAAGTCAATGTTTTGTAACCTGACTGTAATATCCGATCCAAAAGAATTGGGGTTTAACAGGCGCATTCTACAGCTTGCTGCTGTTGTTGCATTAACATAATCATCCGCTGTTGTTTCTGTATCATTAATTTGAATTTCAATAACAGGCATGTCCCTTGATACTCCTGCTGTTGAATCTGGAAGAGGAACTTCAGAACATTGAACAAGAAGAAGAAAAAGGAATAGCAAGATGAACCATGAAAATCCATTACAACACAAATTTATAAATTGGGAATAAACACCTGAAATAGAGATTGATTTCATTTTGATTGGTCTTTTTTAATGGCTATTTAGTCTTAAGATACAAAAAATATATGTGCCGCAATTGAAAAACGAAGATTAAAATGATTTGTCGCAGCCTAGTCTTATATGGCGGACAGGTCCAAATCACATGATGCTTATCTTGATTTTAGTAGCCATTCTAAAACGCTGAAGCTGATGTCCGAACTTGTTTTTATTCTTGATAAACCTAATCTCGATTCGATTCAAATATCAATTCCCTTGTTCCTAAATTAAAACAACATAAATGGTTTAATCCTTGCTCCTTAAAAACACAACCATTATCGATATTCAAAATTCTATCCTCGTCAATTTGATCTCGCATGCTTTCTATTTTTCCTTTGTGTATTGGGGTATGCCCATGCAATATGATTCGATCTTCCAGCCAATCCCAATCCAACTTTCCATACCATCCTCTGACCCACAGCATATCGTATTCATCCAACAAAGGATTCTGAGAATAAAAACTAAGTCCGGCATGTACCAGGATGTAATTATCCAGCTCGAAGTAATAGCTCAAATCTTTAAACCACCGGACATATTCCTGGGCAATTTGATTGTTATGACTGACTTTAAAACTCTCCAAGGTTTCGGGTACACCAGGGGGCCATACATTATGCTTTAACTCCTCAATAAGCATGTATTCATGATTGCCCATCAAACAATGTATCGTATAGTTTTTCTTTCTCAACCTTCGAATCAAATCGATAACGCCTTTGCTATCCGGCCCTCTATCAATATAATCACCTAATAGATAGAGTTCGTCTTCTATAGAAAAATGTATTCTCTCCAATAATCGTTTAAAGGTTTTAAAACATCCATGAATATCTGAGATTGCATACCTATTGCCCATAATCACTTTTTCAATTTTTACTATAATTCTTTAATTATACAGCAATGCAAAGTTACATGATCTTACTTATGAAGGGTATTTAAGATAGTAAAACCCAATCTTTCGTTATTGCATGCAGGATTCTTAATTGGCCTGGGTAGTGTACTATTGAACTTTCTTAAATCGAAGTTTTTCTGTTTTATTTCTTCTATTTCTTTAATCTATGATTTCTATTTTGGTCTCCCTGATTTTATTGGTTTTTAATCTGAAGATTATCGTTAAATTGATACCATTATATTTATTAAACCTGATGTTCAACCACTAAATAATTTCAGCCAGATTTCTAATCAATTAATTTTAAGGTCACTAATAGACACACAAATGTTCCAACTTTGAAAATGGGACCGTAGTCTCGGCTTCCCATTGTCTTAACACCCAAAAATTTTTGATTGGTACAGTTTTTCGGAACTATTCATATAATCAATTGACGTGACGACTTCGATTTAATTTTGTCATCATTTTACCAATAATGCCGCCAAAATTAGGTTTTGATCTATTCCTAGCCCTGGATTGTTATCCAGGACTAGGAATATGGAAGTCCTTTAGACTTCTTAGCATTTACCATAAACTACATGAATAGTTATTATTTATATAATCATATTAAAGGTTATGTTACCTTTAATTGAATTTGACCTATTGCTTAAAAAGCTTGACCATTCCATAAGCCGTACCCTGACGCATAGATACCCAATACAAACCCGACGGAAAGTCTTCAAGATCCAACTTGACTTCATCCATACCACTAGGAATAGTTTGCCGATGCATAACCTCACCCATCATATTGTACATAACAAGATTTGAACTCATATTCCCCGTTGGAGCTTCTACAGTACATAACCCACTCGTAGGATTTGGAAACACTCCAAACTTTAGTTCTTGACCATTACTCTCCGCAACACTCGACACCATAACCACATCAATATTTTGCTGACTGATGTTCGAAATTCTATCCGGCCAACTTCCACCTGTAGGGACTAACAAGGTTTGATATTGATAGGCATCCTGTGCTATCGGTACATCCGTAGGTATAAATAGATTAGCGACGATCTCATTTTGCCCGGGAACAGCCGTTTCCCGAAATTCCTGATATGTCGTAAATGGAGGGCTGTCTAACTGGAACCAAACGACAATTTCCTGATCCTCTACGGCGCTGTACGAAATTTCTACTCCTACTGTCTCTCCCGGTTTCACACTTTCTGGGCCTAACGCTGAAATGATCAATTGACTGTCCTCTCCCAATACCGTAATTCCGTTTTGAATGGTTTCAGAGAATTGATTGTCATATCCTTCACCATCGGGCGCTATAAATGCCAAATAGCGATACTTGCCTTCGCCCGGAACAACATCCATGGGAATATCAACTGCTGCATTGATGGTAGCGGAACCTTCATTCACATCAAACACCACTTGAGAATAAACCGTAAACGGAGCCTCATCCAATTGGAACCAAACCACAACATCCTGATTACCGGAGGCCAGGTAATCTACATCAACAAATACCTGATCTCCGGGAAAAGCAGCTATAGGTCCGCTTACCCTCAGAATAGCCGGCTCAATACTTCCCTCTCCTCCACAATCCGCAGGAGCGCCGTTTCCTTGAACCAATGCAGCAAAACCAAAATCATCTTGATCCAGTAAAGCCGATATAGCAGCGACCACTCCATCATACGCCGGTTTCGTAGTGTAGTCATCGCCCTCAACAATTGCCGCATCTTCACAGCCCATAAAAAAAACATCATCCCTTAAGGTAATCCAATTGTCTTCATCACGTAGACCCCAAATCAGAACTTCGTGGCAATTGGGTTGAGCTAGTGCCATCCCACAGTATGCCTGAAACGCCGTTTCCTGAAATGCTTCGTCGCGATCTTCATTACAAATCCGAATGTCCAACTCCGTAATCGCCACTTCTATATCCGCTGTGGCAAGATCCTGTATTGACTGCTCTATGGAACGAATAAAATCATCATCCAGAACACCATTGGGATTTACCATATCGGACAAGTCCAAATGCGACTGAAATCCTACACCATCTATCGGAGCACCACAAGTTCTCAATGCCTTGACCTGATCCCGCATAAACCGATTTTTTGAGGCCACAGAGCTATTAAATACCTCAATGCCATAATCGTTGATATGAAGACGAGCTTCTGGTTGGGCTTCTCTTGCCCAGACAAAAAGCATTTTGATGTAGTTTTCATAGGTTGCCTCACCCCAATCGGTCGTGCTACCATCATTGGCTCTTCGATACCAGGTTCCTTGTCGCCATATGCGTTGACCATTGGGTGCGAAATCAGATATTGCCTCATTGATCACATCCCATTCATCTACCCGGTCACCACAAATTTGCCCCAATGCCAGAATATACTTCCTCGAAAAGCTGAATACCTGCTGCCCCGTCCAGGTGGGACCTGCCAAATTCAACCAATCCGGTGCCTGATTAAACCAAATCATGGCATGCCCTCGCTTTCTAAAATCTACCCATCCTTCATTGCTCAAAAACGCTTCTATCTTATCGACAGTAAGTGTTGCTTGCAGTTGATCAACTGTAAGGTCATGAATATTGGCTGGTTCTGAAGAAGGAAGCACAAAGGCCATCTTCATATAATTCTCCAAAGCCACAGTGTTGTATTCTTCTCTAAGGTGAATATCCGCCAGACCGTTTCTGAAGTTTACCGGATCATCGAGGTGTTCATTGCTAATAATATTTCCTATGTATACTTTTTTGGGTTCTGCTAATTCTTGTAGCCTATTTTGCGAGAAAAGTGAGAAAGAACTTAAAATCAGTACCAGCAGTGCCCCAATTTTCACAGATTTTGCCATGAGTTGGACCCCTTTTTTATCTTTTACAGAATTGCGTATAGATGAATGTGGTTTGATGGTCAATGTGTTTTTCCTAGACATTATACTTAAATGTTTGATTTATATAATCAGGCTTGGTTAAGGGGGTCGCTCGAAGATAAGGTCCTTCTTTGAAATAATATGTGTAGCGTTTTAAAATTTAGCTAAATATGGATCACTTAGTGTTAAGAGGTGCAGGTTTTCGATTATCTGTAGATGATTGGTGAAAAATATCTTTGGATTAAGCGTTCTATTGGACAAAGGCTTACAACTTCGTACAAATTAGTACTCACTGAAGTAGCGAAAAGCATCTAAGACTTCTTTTCACATTACCTTATCGTAGAGATCAGCCCACATATCTATTGTGAATTTGTAAATACTTGATTCTATACCGTTTTACTTGACTAATATCCAAAACGATGCGCTTGAATTTCTAGTGAAGTACCATCTTCCATACGAAAAGACTTATGACAGACCTCCCTCAATGTTTCGATGATTTTTTCATCAGAACTCCAATAACCTATGTATGGTGTTCCATTAAGTTCTTTGTATAGACAGTCCATTATTGTTGTGTTCTTACGGGTATGAGATAGCTTGGAGTACTTTTTGTAACGGCCGAATTCCAGTTTCCGTTTTCGAAAAATACGGTCCAGGCTTTATTTGAATCAAAACTACTCTGAGTAGAGGACCAATGTGCTGCATTTTCATAAGAACCATAGTTCATCGCATAAAGCTTATTATAGATTTCCAGCAATTCATTCAATGATGGTAAGTACCAATCCGTATAGCCATTATTAAGGATCCAAGCTGTTTTGGCAGCAAAGTTTGCTTCATTGCAATTTGAAACAATAGAAATGGTATTATTTTCTCCGTCCCCAACATTCTGGCTATTTGCTCCGGTTATATTTTGACCCTGACAGCCCCATTGCTCTTGATTTAAGCTTATAGATAATGCTATCAATGTTTCGCAAGAAATAAGGTCCACATAAAATATTAATCCGCCTTCGTAGAATTTACCATATAATGAGTCAATTGAAACTCCGGAATTTATAATTTCACAAGGAGTTTCCCCATTGTCTAATCGAGATTGAACCGGGGGCAATAAAGTACTCAAATAAGATAAGCCAGGTAGGATTATAAAATTGCCATCGCTAATAAATATAGTATCGCCACTAAAGCTTAATAACTGTAATTCATTTACTTGGCTCGTATCAAATTTTGAAATTGGAACGTGTGTAATAGAGTTGTCGTTTTCATGCATCAATACCTTATCACTATCTGTGCTTTGTAGTACCGTATCAACTTTCATTTTTCCTTCGATTTCTACATATTGGGACAGGCAATTGTTAAATACTCCCAGAGTAATAATTAGTAATAGTCTTATTTTCATGATTTGTGATTTATTTGATTATTCATAATAGCGTTGTTGACTGACATTTAATTACAGGGAATTTATTTATTCTAACTAAAATAATCGGATCATGTTTTTCAAGGTTATTGTTTCATATGATTCGGGCATTGTATTTTTTGATATGGTTTTCATTCAGCTTTTTAAATAGAAAGGGTTATATACCCCTCCAAAATCTTCATCACAATACATAAACTGCCCCCCTTTATTAATTCGTAAGTCAACGAATAGTTCAGCTGTATCTGCTTCACTAAACACCTTGTTGAATGCAACATTACAGAGTGCACTAGCTAAATTTTCTAAAATGTAAACTTCAGTGTCATGATTTTCGTGTAGTTCTTCATATAGTTCTTCATCGGATAAAATTTCAATATGTAGTGGTTTGTAAATTGAATAAGGCTCCAATACAAAACCAGGACCTGCGTACCATTTTCCCGAATACATATACTCACGGGGGTTATCTTTCGTTTTGCGTAATCCATAAGAATATACTTCATATGGTGGAACTTGTTGATTGCTATATTCTAGAGAAATCGTGTCATACATTAAATCTTCTTTAGATTGTATTTCAATCCAATTGGGATAAATGTTATAAAGCCTTGATTGTACATTTTGTTCAAATTTTTTTAAGTCAAAATTATTGGCCAGCTCGAGAGCTTCTTTGATTGGTTCATGCGGTGAGTTAGTTAAGGTACTCGCCTTTTGTTTGGCAACTTCTAATTCTGATTGGAATCTGTCTTTGAGTTTTTTATTCAGCTCGGCAATCATAACTTTGATACGTTTTGTTTATTCGAATATGTTGTCTTAGCTGCCATGTGTAAACCATATCATCGTCCAAGTGAAAAATATAATGGTTTGATATTTGAATATTCAGGTTTTAAAATCCACGTATCCGTTTTGAAATTGTAGACTCCGTATTTGTGATTTGCTTCTACTACATATAAATTAGAATCTCCTTCAATCGATTGTATAATCGGGTATTTGCAATTGCTAAGTATTTCATCTCCATTGACTAAAAAAAGTGAGTTCTCTCCGTTGGAGAATACGGTAAGGTCTCCAGATTTGATTCTATCAATCTTATCATATTTGAAATCAAGAATCGTTGATCCTGTATTATCAATTACACCCAATTTTTGGTCTTTTATCGCGATTATAACATCCGATCCATCTTCATATTTTCTTATCCTGTAAATGCTATCAAACCTCATTTCAACTTGAAGGCTAGCATCCATAGGAATTATTCCATATCTGTCTTTTTCCTTGTCTTTATCAAAAAAGATTAACGCATCATGGGTGTAATTTTCAATCATTGGAATTTGAGTTTTACGGATTAAATTACCAATCCGATCAATTACGGTCAATTCGTAATAGTCCTGATACATAGGTCTTCCCCAAAAAGATATTTTATCTTCAAATACCTTATACCCTGCACCTTCCATTGACGGTCCAAAGTTGTAAATCATCTTTCCTGTATTGAAGTCAAACAAACAATGCTCGAATGATGAATTCTCTCCAGAGGGATCTACCTCGTATGCCAATAGAAAATCTCCCTTTCGATAATGAGCCAGATATCTATAGTTTATACCTATGTTGAATACCTCAGAACCATCTTTTTTGATTTCCGCTTCCGTCCATTGATCTGCAAGTCTTACATTGGCAAGGCCGTTCTTTTTGAAAAAGCCTGTTGCAAACCAGTCATATTGAGCTGGTATTACTTCAGCATATGTAGAATCAAGAAATCCACTAAGATCTCCATCTCGAAACTTTATCATTCCATTTACCAGCTCATATATTTCGGTGTATTTTCTTGTGATTCTCTCACCTTTCGTATTTATTAAATATTCAAAATTTTCCTCTTTTATCTTCGCTACGGTATCTGTGAAATACCAGACATTTTTGATTTCGGATGGAAATACTTCTGATCCCGTACTATCAAATACCTTCTGTACTTTTTGACCTTTCTTAGATTTATATTGTCCCAGAATGCGGTTAGTATTTTTCCGTTTGTTGAGTCTGTCAAATTCAAAAGGAATGATGACTTGGTTGTGTAAATTTATGGCTCCCATTTTTACATCATTTGAATTCTGTTTCTGCTTGGAAGCAATTACTATAGAATTATGATGACTACTTGGCTCTATCGAGTTGTATTCGATCGGTATGATGACCTGCTCTTTAGAGTTTATTATTCCTGTATGGTTCTCTTGTGTGACGATAAAGAGGAGTTCATTAAGTTGTTTAGTAGAACTTTGTTGAGATGATAAGGGGTTAGCTACTCCCAACACCAATAGGATCACAAGGAATTTATATACTTGGTTTTTCATTATTTATAGTCTTAATCACCTAACGCTTTTTCAAACACGGCTTCTATTTTTTTTAAGTCCTGATCAATTAATTCTCTAAAACGTTTTTCAATTAATCCATCCAGATCATTAAATTCTTCATTTATGAATTTTGTATACTCTTGTCTGGTTAAAATCTTTTTCTGAAAAGCCTGATGCCATGACTTTCTCAATTTTCCGTTTGCCTTTACAACGGGCTTAAATATAGTTTGATTCGCTTTGTAAAGTTCATATAGTTTTTTTCTACATTCTTGATCCGAGTAGTTGCCAATCTTATGATCAAAATAAATGTAATTTGTCGTAATATTGAATTCAAAAAGTAATAGCCAATTATTAGACAAGTCGTCATCCAAAGAAACATATCCTTTTTCCTTAAGCTTTGGCAAGAGTCTATGTATAAAATTAGGTTGAAAACGAACATAGGTCTTAGAAGTGCTAAATGGAATAATTGATTGTTCCTTTTTAATTAACTCGACCAACCTATGAGGTACTAAAGATGCAGCATTTGGAGTAGCATACTTAAATACCAAATCAAATGCTGCTTTATATTTTTTATACAAATCTTTAGATAGTTTTTCTATTTGTTCATTTTCATTCATAAGCGATTTCAATGTTTGTAAATATTGCTCAAGAACAAACCTTGTATTATTACTTTTTCCATAAGAATTCCGATCCAAGGCAAGTTTGATGAGTTTTTTTATATGATCGTATGTTAATCTGATGTAATGATGTTCCTCATCCTGAGAGATTTTTTGTTCAAATAGTGAAAGGTATATGTAAATTTTATGTCGATATTCTGGATATTCATTTTCTATATACAAACGATACTTGGTCAGCTGTCCTCTTGATTCCTTTGAATAGATCTTATTTTCTATTAGAATACATAGTTTATTTGCTGGAGATAGTAAGAGTATATCAATATTTTTATGTTCACGCTTAATTTCTAAGTCGTCGAATTTCATATTGACAAAATCAAAAACGGATAGTTTGGAAGTCTCTGTTCCTAAATCCTGATAATCATTCTCCTTAAAATAAAGTTTAATGAACTCTTTAATAAAAAAGTCATCTAAACCATGCGTTTCATTAGGAGCCAGCAACCATGCCAATAAATTCGAATGCTGCAACTCTCTATGCGATACATTAAGAATTGACATTAGATTGATTTCTTCATTCACAAGATTTTGCAGACTTGTAAAATCGTCATCCAGAATTAGTTGTTTTAACTGTATCTCTCTACTCATATGCTCGTTCCAATTGGCAATAATAGTTTACTAAACTCCAGGCTCTTAACCCTGACTATGCAAACATAAATAGACTTGCCTTGACTAAATGGAAAATTGGTATCGTCCTTCCATTATCTCAACACCTTAAGATAATATAATCAAAATAACCCACCAAAACATGTAACGAGTAACTCACTATTACCTGTCTATATCACTAAAATAGCCTTAACGCGATATATGCCCATAATAAACAAATAAATCTCATATTTATCTTTGTACATAACCGCTACTTCCAATTCACACACGGTCAAATACCGTTTGATAGGAAGGCTGTTTTCAATTTACCGAAGTACTAAAACAACATTCCGAAAATATCATTCCCAAAATGTCAATACGTTAAATCGTTTCCGTTTCAATTAATTCAACCAGTAATCTTCATGTTTTTTTTGATTTTGAATATACTTATAAATATGTTCTTTATAGAATTCAAAACCATCTGCCGACTTTCCATAATTTATTAATTCCGCTACTTTTTGGGCAGAATCAATAGCGAATTCGCTTCCCCTGCCACTTAAAGGGTTATGTACATACGCTGCATCACCTATACATACAATGTTGTTGTCAAAATTTTGATCCCATTGATATGATCCTCCCCAATAATATTGAACTTTATCAATATTCTCCTCCTTTACTACTTCTTTCATCAGTATGGATTCCTGAAGAACTTTCCTCAGAAGTGGGATTCTATTCTTGCAACCTTTTAGGATCTTGACCGGTATTGAAATATTTATGTAAAACATATCAAATGAATTTGGCAATCCATAAATCCAATTTTTGCAATATGCGTTACTTTCTAAAAAAAAGTCATTCCTAAACGCACTGTCCCTTAATGGCAATTCGAATCCACAAGAAATGTATTGAGGTTGATAGTTTTCGTTGGTAACTGGATTTCTGGATGTTCGGCCTGTTGCTATTATAAGATGTTTACATAGAGATATACGCTTCTTGTTGTTGTGTACTGTTTCAATTTGTATACAATTCTCTTTTCTCGTTTGAATTTTTAAGACTCTATTTTGATAATTAACCCGAATAGATTCTCTTTGGCATTGGTTTCTCATCTTTTGAACCAGCAATTGTTTATTAACAGAAACAGGATAAATAAGAGGGTCCAAGTTTTTTACCATAATCTCTTCCTTTTTCCATCTGCTAACAATTCTTTCTATTCTTGTCTTTTTAATATCCAGATCACTATTCAATTCTACCATTTTTTCCAGGTTTCTTTTGGCTTCATAAGACAACATTTCATGATGAAAAGAGCTTTTGAAAAAAGGATATTTTGAATTTTCAAGGACTAAAATATTCTTGCCCGTCCGGGTTAATTCAAGGGCACATGTTAAACCAGATACACCTGCACCAATAATTATGGCATCATAATAGTTAGGGGACATTTGGTTCTCTTTCTTTTTCGATATAATAACCCGGATTTGCCTTGTCTTTAACAACAAACCCAAATTTCTTCCAATGAGAAATCATTTCCATAAATGAAGGACGAGTTTTATCATGACTTCCAGCTTTAAGTTCATATCCTGTTGGCCAATCAATTATTGATCCATGACGAGTTGCCCGAGTCCATTGCACATTCTTTTTTGGTGACGCTTTAAAATCTGCTACACTTTTGAAAACTTCATCTGGTCGCTGTGCGGGCCACCATCCCCATTTGCCTGAAAATATTCCCTCACCTTCTTCGCTTTTACATTCTAAGAAATCTGCCTGCCATGGAAGTGCCATTTGTCGTGTAAAATGACCAGGTTGTATTCTTTTAGCCCGATTTGGTAAACTGACATAAGGATCAATTGCATCCATTTTTATTCTAAAGGGCTCGGAAAATATAGAAGCTTCTCTAATTTGCCATCCTACCTCTATTCCTGGATACATGGCTGCGCCCACACAGTTCATTAAAGCTGCTTTATCCAGGCCGTGGGGTGTAATTCGCGGAAGAGAGACCCTATTGCCAAAAGCACCATTTGTTTTTTTGAACCTTCCGTTTTTCCATTGTTCAAGAAGTGCATATTGGGTAGGGGTCACGGTTACTCTGACCCTTGGGTGGTACGCTTTTAGACTTTTAAGATAATAGGGCTCGTCTCCGAGTAACTTAGGCATATTGGGAAACGCTGATTTCACGCTTTGGTCAGGTGATCTTAAAAAGTTGAAGATCATTTCCCTTGCTCGTTTTGGTTTAGAAGGATCTCCTAAATCTTTCAGTAAATTAAGCCTAAGTCCACTGTGGCTATTTGCTGCAGGTCCAAAGACAAACGCTGTATCTATTGTTGCTTTGAGAATAGGGAAAATTTCTGTGTCAAAATCCGGGGTGTATTTCCTAAGTTTATATTTTCCATTCCTAACAAACTCATCACTTATTTCCTTCAGGGTTTTTAACTCGCCAGTAAAATATTGCAATTCGTCTTTGGGAATTAATGCAGGATTTCTTGCCGTTAAATCAAAAAGGACATCATACAGGGAGACTACATTGGAAATGTGCGGTGCAAAATCGGGAGGGGCTGTGATAACCCAAGCCATTTCAACTTTTACCTGGTTTTGACCTTTAAACTTTAAATATACCGAAACCGCACCGTCTGCAACATCATCAAACCAACCATCATTATTTGCATAATTCGAAATATCCTTAGCGCCAGATATTCTTCCTGAAACCCCTCTTGCTCCTATGACTAAAAGGTTCCCGTCAGAATCAGTAGCAATTCGACCTATTGAATTGATTTGTGGAGTTGTAGCAGGCCATTTTTGATTCACAGGCCTAGTGGTCTTTTTTATTTCAATAACCTTATTATACTTTGCATCAATCCAACGAGCTTTCGGGTCAATGGTAAACATATCCCTAATGCTTTTTTTTGTGGCACCATTTCTCCTCCCAGATTTTTCACTCTGATAACCCACTCTAGGGGTAACACTTTTTGACCCCCGTAATCCGTCAAACTTAAAAAATGCACCTTTTTTATTTGCCAAATGAACTTTCCATTTGATCACATCCACATCCTTTTGCTTGATGTTTATCTCTCTGTTTACTACATATTTTCCTCCTTTTAAGACATACTCAAATATCCTAAACCTCGCTGCTTGTGGCCTTATTTTTCCTTTATCCTTAAACGTCTTTGGTGCCGTTGGATAGGGCCTATTCCAACCCTCATCTGCCATTTCAGGTCCAATAAAGTAATTATCCGAATCTCCTAACCGTGCAATACCGATAGCGGGGTGGATCTTATATTTTTTCTTAGCCATCTCGACCCATTAACTTTCTATCCATTCTCCATCTTCGTTTTTCTCCCATTGTGGCAATTTGTCATCCTGCCGCAACTTAACCAAGTTGGTTGGAATCCGAACTTCCCAAGGATCACCTTGTGGTATTTCCTGGCCCGGGCGATCCAATCTCTCTGCTAATTCATCCGCAATAGGTAGATACAATTCACTTGAAATTATAGGTAAAGGTCCACCTTCCCATATTTCACCAAACGTCATAAAATGATCTATTGCACCTTCAAAACCAAGTCTTACCGGAACAACAACACGACAATAACCCGCCTTTATAAATTGATTGAAAAGTGGATCCGGATCATCAAAGGATATGCGTTCTTCCCACTTGCTTTTTCTACCCCAGAAGTATGGATAGGTAAGCCAAGTAATATGCTCCCATTCAAAAGCCTGCTCAAAAAATCGGACGTACGGTCCTTCAGCTTCATTTTGATAGAGGTCTATTTGAGGTAATCCTGTCGAACCATTCTCGATTGCATCGAATAATTCGAAGTGCTGATCCGTTAATATAGTTATGCAGTTCTTTTTTAGCTCATCTTTCATCATTTCAAGATTTAAAGCTGGATTCTTTCCTTCAATCCCAACTCCTGCCTGCATTTCCAACGCTGCTAATCTTTCTTCGTAGTCTGCTAATTTGGCTTGGTAGGCATCCATAAGTTTGGCGTGTGTATCCAACTGCCATTTTTTATAAGCACGACTTGTTCGTTGGCACTTTACCCTCACTGCCAAAGCAATATCCGATACATCATGTGTTTTCATCGCAAACGGTATGCTATCAGCTTCATTGTTTAATTGTGATGACCATACCCAGCTTGAATTATCCTTGAATCTGTGGGTTCTTCTTCCTATTGCTACATCAATAGATGCATTGCCATTCCAAATATTATCCAAGGCTGCAACAGATGCGTAGATTGCTTTATATCCCTCATCTATTTGTATGATTCCAGAATGTCTGTAATGGGTTCTGGAATCACCACCTCCAGCATTAAAGTCCAATGATTTAGTAATGTACTCTTCGGGAGGAGGGACTATACCTTTGGCAGCATACTTGTGAATCCAGTAATTATAGTTTCTCTCATTTATCTGATTGGGCTGTAAAGAAAATTCAGTAACAGGTTCTATTACCATGACACTAGCATCGGGTTTTTGCATGGTTTCGACAAGAAAAGCTCCAGGTTCAGGAACCATAAAATCAAACATCATGCGTCCTCCATAATTATACATTTGCGCTTCATATACCTTTTCGACCCATTGATAAATCCCAGAAATATGGGCTCCATCGCCTACATTATTTAATGAATGATTATTTGTTTCCTCAACCTCATTGGTAACGATGAATCTATTTTTGGAAAGAATTCTCTCTGTGATTTTATCTACGCTTCTTTGAGTAACATCCTTGCTAAAACTAGAGGCTGACTTGGTAGCTTCTTCTTTAGATGTACTTAATGAACCTTCTGCACTGGCAGAAAAACTAACGGTAGGGCCATAAGATCCCGATACAGACAATCCTGCTTTTAGCGATGCATCTACTTTAATGATTTCGCTTGCTTCCCTGCTTAATTCAAATCTATCCGTACTTTCTAATTCTCTTTCCTCAATTTTAATTACTTCCGTTTCACTAAAATTATCTTCAACTGATCGATTTAATCTTCGATGAGTTCTTTCTTTTAGCTCACCTCTAAGCACATTTTCAATATGTGCTACTTCTTTGCCCTGATACTTTTTTAGGTGCTGTTTAACTATGATTAAATCTGCCCACCCGGAAGGCGCAACACTTCCTTTCGATCTGGGAATTCTAAAATCCAACGATGGAATATTAAAAAAATTGAAATCATCCAATGAAGTCATGTGACCCCACATTGAAACCTTAGGAGAAGAAGAAATCAAGAGCGTATTGCCAATGCGTTTTATTGATTTTTTAGTTTCATTTTGTGTAAGTAGCTCCAACTCAGAAGAAAGTTCTTCCATTTCAAATTTCAGTTCAGCGACTATTTTATCTATCCCCGTTTTGGTGATGTCAAAATTACGGGCGTTTAATAGTGAAGACGATTCTTTAGAGAGCAACCTTTCTGTCCCTGGCCTAAATCTGAACTGGGACGATAGATTGCTGATAGGCCGAAATTCACCAACTCCAGAATAAAATTGTTTACTGGGAGGCTTCTTGACCTCTGCAACTTTTGCTTCCGCACCCGTAAGAAATGCCGTGTTAATTCCTTTAGTCGTTTCCGTTAGAGTCTTGGCATTTAGAATTTGTAATTGACCCAGAGTACTTTGTTTTTGAATCTCTTCAGCAAATACAGCTAAAGGTCTAAGCTCTTTAGGTGGCATAAATCCTTCATGAGCACTTTGGATAGTGGATTCCAGATGCTCGGTATCTAATTTCATAATCTCCTTAACAGCAAGGTCCAATTTTCTATACAAGCTTGCTTTCTCTCTTACGGATTCAATTTTCTCTTTCTGTCTTCTTTTTTCTGCTTCCAGAATTTGTTTTCTTTCTTCGTCTTTTTGTTTTAATGTACTTTTCAAATTTGCTTTCGTAGGCAATTTAAATGGTCTGTTTCTATATTTCTTAAGGCCTAATCCTGTTTTTAAGGATTTAGCGTCTTCACTAATTTTCCTAACTATCTCAAGATCTCTTAACAGATTAGAAAGTTCTTCGATAGGCTTTTGATGCAATTGAGGTAAATGTTTGATGGCTAAGATGCTATCTTTAAGCGTTTCTATGGCTTTCAGATACGCATCACTCTTAAGCGTATCTGAGACCGTCATTCCAAAAGATTCTTCTACAGCTTTCCTGAGCTCGGGAATCAAAATGCTCCCTTTCTTATCGAGTTCGTTCAACTTGTCAATGAACGTCATTGTTTTTTCGTAGCCAACAACCTCACTTGGCTTTTTTATAAAATTGCTCGTCTGGATAAATTTCTCTGAAGCAGCTTTCAGAATTTCCCTTGCATTTTCTTTTCCAATAGAGGTTGCTAAATCAGCTTGATAATCCGTTTCCTGACTTAAGTCAATAAACATGTTTTCCTCCTTTTTTACAGGAGGTCTTCTAAGTATGAATTTGAATAATGATTCCATAGTTGTAATTTTTTTCTAATCAGATTATATTGAGTAGTGTAATTACAGCGTCAAACCGTTACCCTCTTATTTATTTTATTAAGAAAAAAATTATCGTGTCGAATTCAAGGTATTTGGAATGGTTCAGTGAATTGTGTAATTCCTTTAAACCTATGATCATATTCAATGTACAATTTATGTGTGCGTAAAACTTGAGAATTAAAACGGGTGCCTCACTACTATTATCTCATCATCTGAATCAGATACAAACCAAAAAGCCCCATCAAAAATTGATGAGGCTTTAAATCATTTATTTCGTTTCTTTTTTACTTAAACGCGTTAAGTCCCGTTACATCCATGCCGGTAATCAGCAAATGAATATCATGTGTACCTTCATAGGTAAGCACCGTCTCCAAATTCATCATGTGACGCATAATAGGATATTCATTTGTAATTCCCATTCCTCCGTGAATCTGTCGTGCTTCACGAGCTATTTCCAAAGCCATGTGTACATTGTTTCGTTTAGCCATCGAAATCTGAGCTGGGGTAGCTTTCCCCTCATTGGCCAGCGTACCCAATCTCCAAGCCAACAATTGAGCTTTGGTAATCTCGGTGATCATCTCAGCCAGCTTCTTCTGCGTGAGTTGGAATTGACCAATTGGCTTGCCAAATTGTTCTCTTTCTTTAGAGTATCGAAGAGCTGAGTCGTAACAATCCAATGCTGCGCCAATCGCTCCCCATGCAATACCATATCTTGCTTTGGAAAGACAAGACAATGGACCTTTTAATCCGGCTACACCCGGTAAAATATTTGATTTTGGAATCCGTACATCTTCAAAGACCAACTCGCCGGTAATGCTCGCTCTAAGCGATAACTTACCATGAATCTCCGGAGTAGAGAATCCCTCCATTCCTCGTTCTACAATGATTCCCTGAATTTTTCCTTCTGGATTTTTCGCCCATACGACTGCGATATCTGCTACCGGACTATTGGTGATCCACATTTTCGCACCATTTAGAATAATGTGATCGCCATCCTCTACAAAATGAGAAGCCATCGAACCAGGATCAGAACCATAATCAGGCTCTGTTAATCCAAAACAACCGATAATCTCTCCAGTCGCTAATTTGGGTAGATATTTTCTCTTTTGCTCTTCAGAGCCAAATCGATAGATGGGATACATCACCAATGATCCTTGAACCGAAGCCATAGATCTCAATCCGGAATCACATCGCTCCAAC
Organism: Bacteroidota bacterium; assembly: GCA_039194925.1. GTDB lineage: Bacteria > Bacteroidota > Bacteroidia > Chitinophagales > Saprospiraceae > CAJXUU01. The sequence goes on along the minus strand of JBCCVV010000017.1, from coordinate 4,682 downwards.
TCCTGCATAATCACACCATAGGCAATTTCGTCCATTCCACCACATCCATACTCTGCCGGTAGACTGGGTCCAAAGGCACCAATCTCCCCCAATTGCTTAAAAAGATGGGTAGGACATTCCGCTTTTTCAGAATACTGCTCAATAATCGGGCTCACTTCTTGTTTTACCCATTCGCGCACAGCATCTCTTGCCAATAAATGGTCTTCCGAAAGAAGTGCATCCACACCATAATAATCATGATGCTCATATCTATCCGTTTTGGATTTATTTACCATACTATCCAAAGCACTTTGTGTTGTAGTCTCCATATATAATTTTTGGTTAAGGTTTGTCAACTAATAACGCCGCAAAGGTATAGATATTAACTGTGAAGTAAAGGAAAGAGTCAAAGAGATTTATTACACCGAGGAATTTTGAGAGAAGACACGAAGTAGCATCGAGTTCATAGTAAGAGAGAAAAAGCTCTGAATTTGGGTTTTAATCAAATCGTTCAATTATTTTGCACCTCTTTTAGCATCAAAAAAACTAAAGCTATATGAAAACGACTGTTGCTATTAAAGGAGCTGAATTCTTTGCTTATCATGGCTACTACGAAGAAGAACGGCTTACCGGAAATACATTTATTATTGATGCAGAAGTAGAATTGAAATCCTTCGACTCAAACGATGACAATATCCAGGATACCGTCAATTATGAAAAGCTATTTGCTATCTGTGCCAATGAAATGGAAAACACACAGAAGTTGCTCGAAACCGTAGTTTTTAATATTATCACTCAATTCAAAAATTCATTCTCCAATATCACCGGTGGTAAGGTCAAAATGTCTAAACTCGCACCTCAATTGGGAGGTAAAGTCGACAAAGCAGTAATCGAAATGGAATTTTAGTTCTGATTTTCGAATGACTAACTTGGAGTTTCGAATTTGTTAAAAAATCTTGTGTATGTAACTTACTTAACTACCAGAAGTCTAAATCAAAAACTCATTATGAAAAAAATATATTTATTCCTTTTGCCCCTGTTTCTCATTGCGTGCGATCCGGCCGATATTCAAAAAGCAATGGATGCACTCGGTACTGTAAGCAATGCTGATATTGCCAATGGTCTGAAACAAGCACTCAATTTTGGTGTAGATGAAAGTGTTGATTTTCTCTCCAAAGAAGATGGATATTATAGATCTGTTTATAAGATCTTATTACCGGCAGAAGCTAGAAAAGTAACGGATAAACTAAAGGGTATTCCCGGATTCAGTAATGTAGAAGAAGTGCTCATCAAAAAATTAAATCAGGGAGCAGAAGATGCAGCATCAAAAGCAGGTCCTATCTTCCTGGAAGCTATTAAGACAATGACCTTCGATGATGCGATGAATATACTGATGGGTCCTAAAGATGCAGCTACGACGTATCTCAACAATAGAACGTATAACAGTCTTTATGGAGAATTCAACCCAGTAATTGATACTTCACTGGATAAATTTAGTGTACAGGAGTATTGGGCCAGAGCTGTAAATACTTACAATAAAATTCCATTCATCGATAAAGTAAATCCAGATCTGGGCGACCATGTAACGACCGAAGCACTTAAAGGGCTTTTTGCCTTGATTGCCAAGAAAGAATTAGGAATTCGAGACGACGTTTCACAAAGAACTACGGATCTCCTAAGAAAAGTCTTTGCCAAGCAGGATAGTTAAATAATAATGAAGAGATTCTATTGTTAGAGCTAATAGAATCTCTTTACTCTTTCACCCGACCCGCAGTCACAAAATCGGCAGCCCAATTTCGTTCTTCCAGAGAATTAATCATTAACCCAAGCCCTTTACTTGCAGATTTGTTGGACGTAGCGTGGACAAAATATCCATCTTTAATAAATACTCCAACATGAACGATTCTATTCGTTTTTCCATAAGGAGCTTTGAAGAAAACAAGGTCTCCCATTTGCATTTTCGATGTTGAAATTCGCTTACAATACGTATCTAATATTCCCTGAGAACCCCCTCTCACTTTTTTGGAAAAGATCTGATCTTGCATGACTCGGGCAAATCCGCTACAGTCAATTCCTCGTTTCTTGGTTTCGTTTTTCCAGTTTTCCGTACCATATCCCTTCCAAATCGGAGTATTGTAATTTGTATTTAACCATGAAACAATAAACCAATAGATTTTAGGATCATTTTCTTTGAGACTTTCAATTGGCTTTAGCATTTCGATATGCTCTTCCTCAAGCGCAAGGTACTCTTTAGGAATTAATATGTTGGATGCACCGTAAGATGAGATAGAATCTTTACAGCCCATCAGAGATATAAGACCTACAACATATAGTAATAAAATTCGATTACTTGGAATCATGTTATGGTGCAATTCGCTCAATTTTCCAATCCTTTTCCTCCCGTGTATACCGCAGTCGGTCATGTAATCGATTGGGTCTTCCCTGCCAAAACTCAATTTTTGTAGGGATTAAAATGTATCCGCCCCAGAAATCAGGAAGTGGCAACTTATCTTCATCCTTATATTGTTTCAAGAGCTCTTTTTTTCGCTTGTGAAGTTTTTCTTTGTCTGAAATAACTCTGCTTTGCGGCGATACCCAGGCTCCAACTTGACTTCCCTTCGGTCTGCTATGAAAATATCTTTCTGATTTCTCTCTTGATACTTTTTCGATTGTACCTGATACACGTACCTGTCTTTGTATAGATTTCCAAAGAAATAAAAGCGAAGCATTCGGATTTTTTGCTATCTCTTTTCCCTTATCACTTTCATAATTCGTATAAAAAATAAATCCTTCCTCTTCCAATCCCTTCAGCAATACAATTCTGGACTGTGGTGTTCCGTCCAAACCTAAAGTGGATAAAGCCATCGCATTGGGTTCTAGAATATCAGCTTCTTTTGCTTCCTGAAACCAAATTTCAAATTGTTTTATTGCATCTGATACAACATGGGATTCATCCAAGGTACCCTTATCATAGGTTTCGCGCATTTCTGAAATACCATTCATAATTTGTCTTTATTATATACCATACAAAGATAGACTTCCTTATAAAGTTCTGTAAGAATAGAATTGTTTCGATCAATTTTTATAACCTATTCTGTCGAGTATTTCGTGTTTTATATCATACAATGGTGCAAATCCTACGGTTTAATCTTAATTTCTTCAAAAACCAAAGTTATGGGTTATTGCGGTATAAAAATACCTGGTCATTCAGGTACAGATTTTAAACATAAGAAGGTGTTTAAAGGCTCTAAAAAATTATTGAACGAAAAACAAAAATTCGTAGATACCAGAGTTGAATCGAGGGATAAAAGACACTGGGATTCTAGAATAATAATTCTTATAAAGTTGACATCAGCATTATCTATACTGGTATTGACAGCATTACTCTTTATGTTTTTTATGCGTTCTACAACTGTTTCAATTCATAAAAGTCAATTACCATCAGAATATACCCAATCTATAAAAGATATGGAGAAAGAGAGAGCAGGAAATGTACTCTACAGATCGGCTCAACTTCATTTAGAAGCAGGAAATTTAGATTATGCACAAGATGAAATCATCCTCTTCTTGAAATTGTATCCAAAAAGTATTGAGGGTCTCAAACTCACTCATGAGATTCTAGTACAACAATGCAATGTCAATAAAAAATATTGTCATGAAGCAAAAGTGTATGAGGACTATTTAAAAACTGTAAAAAAGAAATGATCTGAAATTTAAATCAGCGACATTAGACTAATTTGCTATTATTTTTGTGTCGGTCTTTATCCCGATCAGTCTTCTTAAGCATGTTTTTTTGAATTGCTTGCTCCAAATCAATGCCCGTTTGATTTGCCAAACAGGTCAATACCCAAAGCACATCGGCCATCTCATCGGCCAACATCTCTTTTTTCTCCTCCTCAGTCACTTCTTTTTTAAATGACTGTTCACCATAGGTTCTGCTTATTATCCGAGCCAGTTCTCCTACTTCTTCGGTAAGAATAGCCATATTTGTCAACTCAGTAAAATATCGCACACCTATTGTCTTAATCCATTCATCTACTCGACCCTGTAATTCATTAATAGTCATTATTCTTTCATTTTACTATCTATAATAATAGTAACCGGTCCGTCATTCAGAAGTTCTACCTTCATATCAGCACCGAAAATTCCCCTCTCGACATCTAAACCACTCACTTTGTATAGAGTTTCGCAAAATTCCTCGTACATAGGAATAGCATGATCTGGTTTGGCAGCTTTAATAAATGAAGGTCGATTTCCCTTTTTTGTGCTGGCATGAAGTGTAAATTGACTTACTACCAGAAAACCACCTCCAATATCCTGAATGGATCTGTTCATTTTTCCATCTTCATCCGAAAAAACACGCATGTTTATGCATTTATTAGCCAACCATTCGATATCCTTTTGATCATCCTCGGTAACTACGCCCAATAATATCAAAAATCCATCTTCAATTTTACCCGTTACGACGTTGTCAACAGTAACTGAAGCCCTGCTTACCCGTTGTAAAACTGCTCTCATGTCTCATTCTTTTTTCTATGATATAAATTTTTTATACACATTACAATAAAATCATAAATGTAATCAACTATTTATGAAGTATTCATCAAAATTAATTTCCACACTCAAATGTGTATACAATGCGAAAAACTAGAAATTATACATCAAAAACCCTATTTATATATTAAAATAATTTATATATGTGT
>JBCCVV010000016.1:0-47410 GCA_039194925.1 Bacteroidota bacterium | reverse complement strand
CATTTTTCTGCGATCGATTATGGAATGCAAATTCAGAAAACCATGAAAATATGAAATTCTCAATCTTCAATGTTATAGTAGCTCTACTATTTATGCTGTCGTGCGAATACAGCCATGCTCAAGACTGTGTTAAATTGTATTTTGATTCCAACAAGGATGGAGATGAACTTGTGGTACAACTAAAAGTTGGCAACTTCGATAATATTCTAATTTCACAATTTGCAATAACCTATGATTATTCCAATTTAGAGTTAATAAGTATTCAAGGTAATACGGATATTGAATTAGACCAAACGCATGTGTTTTCTGAAATTCCTGGTTATATTTCAGTTTCCTGGAGCAATCCAAGTGTAGGGCAATCCCTGGCGGATGGAAATTCACTACTAGAGATGCGATTTACCGAAATCATTTCGGATGTTTCAACCTTTGCTATCGATCCAAATTTTGACACTGAGTTTTTTAATGCGTTTTTTGAGGAAGTTTGCCTTGATGCTACTTCAGCCAGTATAAATGAGACGAGAACTCAACTGGTTGGTAAATTGTACCACGACCTAAATGGCAATTGTATTGCCGACGCTACTGATTTCCCACTTTCAGGCTGGACCGTCTTTATTGACGGAGGATTGGAACAATATTATCGTATTACGGATAAGTTTGGATATTATACTATTCCAGTTGAAATAGGTACGTATACCATTGAAGTATTAGAGCCGAGCGATCTTTGGGTATCATGTGAAGCTCCTATAATAGAAAATGTAATTGCTTCGGGCGAGATCATTGAAAATTCTTTTGTCATCTCGCCAAATAATTCTTCCTCCGCTTTGGAGGTTGCGGTAAGCTCTTCGGAGATCCAAATATGTTCCAATAATATTTATTCAATTCGCTATAAAAATAATGGAACCGCCTTGGCTCAATCAGCAATTATTGAGTTTCATATGGATGAAAACCTGGATTATGTAAGCACTAATACGGGTAATTTTTCGATTGATGATAATCTTATTACGTTTGATCTTGGTAGCATACGACCAGGCGATGGTGGAGAGTTTCAAGTGGTACTAAGTGCCAGTTGTGATAATATTGAAGTAGGGCAAACGATTTGTGTAGATGCAGAAATCTCTTCTTCAGACATTGTAATTCCTCCTGTTGATTGGGGAGGAGCTATTCTCACAACGAAGGCAACCTGTGAAGATGATTCCGTTGCATTTACCATACAAAATATTGGTTCATCTCCGATGTCCAACTCTATCCAATCCATCGTAGTGGAAGACGATGTTATGTTTGGTTCTCAAGAAGTGTTATTAGATCTACAGGAAGAAGTTAAATTGAAGTACCCTTCAACAGGAGGGGTATATCGTATTTTGATCGATCAGGAAGATGGTTATCCATTAAGTAATTTTACAACGGACTTTATTGAATCTTGTAATGGAGTTGGAACAAATACGTATCGATTTGTTTCCATGTTCCAGAATGATGATGAAAGTCCGTATCTGGATATACAATGCCAGGAAGTTATTGACGCCACCGAAGAGAATAGAATGTCTGCATTCCCTGTTGGTTATCGGGAACAACACTTCATTAATCAAAATGAAGATATTGAATACACGATTCACTTTGAAAATCCAGACATGGATACAGTGTATAATATTTGGATTGGAAACCGTGTGGATGAATCGTTAGATTTGGAAACACTGGTTGCGGGTCCTTCCAGCCATGATTATACATTTTCAATTATAGATGAACGAAGACTTAGAATAGATTTCAAAAATATTCAATTACCAAGTACAGAGATAGATCCGATTCGATCCAGGGGCTTTGTAAAATTTAGAATTTCTCAGAAGGAAAATCTTCCGTTAGGTACCCAGATTACAAGCGCGTCAATCATTTTCTTTGATTTGAAAGATGGAATTGAAACCAATGAGGTGTCGCATATAGTGGGAGAAGAATTTATTGAGGTGGTAATAAACACTGTTGATCTTTTGTCGGAAGAGGAATTGGTCGTGGCGCCTAATCCAGCAACGTCACTGCTAAAAATCGAAGTTCCGGCGGAATACAAAGATCTTTCATATATGCTTTATGATACAAAAGGCAGCGTGATGAGTGCAGCGAGTGTTCTGACGAATGCATTTTATATTCAGAGAGACTTTCTTCAAAGCGGGATGTACTTCCTCGAATTGAGATCAGCAAATAAAAAAATAGGGACTAAAAAGATAGTCTTTCAAGATTAATAAAAGTTTGATTATTGCAAGTACTGATCGGGATTGATCGGAGTTAGTTAGTGTTTGTAGCAAGTTATTATCCTAATGAAACAGTAAAGATTGTTTTGTTAAAAATGCATAAACTGACAAGGATCAATTTACAGGGGACGTAAATTTGATCAGTAACTTATTACTCATGGCCGGCTAAAAGTAGTCGGCTTTTTTATTTTAGGCATAAACCAAATCGCACCTTACTGCCATTAGGAATTCAATATTTCCACAAGTATAGACAAAAATCGTGCAAAAGAGAATCGGAGAGATTGGAAAGATTGATGCGATTGGAAAGATTTGAGAGAATGATGCGCTTGTCCTTCGGAGAGTAGTTGAGGAATTGGAGAGGTTCATCAATGAATTAACAATGAATAATTGTTAATTTTGAATATGAAAAGAAAGATAGTTCCAGGAGAGATTTCAACGGGTGATATGCACCAGTTTTTGTTGGGATCGGTTGCCCCTCGGCCCATAGCCTTTGTAAGTACGATAGATGAACAAGGAAGACATAATCTTGCGCCGTATAGTTTTTTTAATGCATTTAGTTCGAATCCACCCATTGTAGTATTTAGTTCAAATCGCAGGGTTTCGGATAATACGACCAAGGATACCTTGCATAATATCCAGATTAATAAAGAATGTGTAATTAGTGCCGTAAGTCATGGAATCATGCGTCAGATGGCTCTGACCTCTGTAGAGTTTGATGCAGGGGAGAGTGAATTTGAGAGAACGGGTTTGACACCAGTAGAATCCAAGACCGTCTCCGTGCCGGGAGTAGGGGAGTCGCCTGTGAATATGGAGTGTAAAGTAAAGGATATCATCACGTTGGGCCAACATGGTGGAGCGGGTCATTTGATCATTTGTGAGGTGCAGATGATGCATATTGACGAACATGTAATTGATGAGAATCGAATCAATCCGCATAAGATAGATCTTGTAGGTCGAATGGGAAGAAGCTATTATGTGAGAGCGAGTGGAGACGCGATAATGACATTGTACCAAAGTGTGAAATCAAAACCAGTCGGATACGATTCTTTACCAGAAGTAGCTAAAAAGAGTCGAATTCTTTCTGGCAATGATATTGGTGCTTTGGCAGCCTTGGAAGAATTACCAACGACGGAATCAATTCTAGCAGCTGAATCCAAGGTGGCGGCCTATGGTGATGATTTGGAGCGACATTGCGCGAATCTAATTCAACAGAATAAAGCTTCCGATGCCTTGGTATTGTTATTGGCATACGAAAAAAGTTTGGCCTAGGAGATTGGAAAAAGAGAAATCCATATGGTTGAAGTTGAAAAATAAGAAGTCTTCGATGGGAGGATTGGTCTTTATCATTTTTACCGCTTTCTTGTCACTCTTTGCGTATCTGCTTATTGGTGATCAAAGCCCGAATGCCAACAATCAAAAAGCAGAAATCGCGCTTAAAAGTCCGGGGTTTCAATCGGCAGGCATTCTACTCGATAATTACAGGTATACCGATAAAATGGGATTGATTAATAAATTAATCTTTGGGGCCGAAAAGCCTGATGATTGGTACCCCATCAAGAGTGCAACAGTGGTCAATGAAGGAATAGAAGTAGTGTCTCATTATGATAAGCGTAAAGTCATCCCATTTCCGGATTTATATCATCCCTTTGATGGAAACGATCTTGAGAAGCATATCACCACCCGTAAATTTTGGTTGGGGACCGACCGATATGGCAGATCCATTTCCAGCAGATTGATTTTAGGAATTCGCATTTCACTTTTGGTTGGATTTCTTGCAGTGATCATCTCTCTCGGAGTAGGGATTTTCATTGGAAGTATTGGAGGGTATTATGGCGGATGGATTGATCGGGTGGTTATGTATTTGATCAATGTGATGTGGAGTATTCCCACTTTATTGTTGGTTTTTGCCATTGTTCTGGCATTTGGTCGAGGCCTGGGTGTCATATTTCTTGCTGTTGGTTTGACTATGTGGGTAGACGTCGCAAGAATCGTACGTGGGCAAGTCAAAAAAATTAAGGAAGAACAATTTGTCCAGGCCGCTAAAAGCATTGGTGTAAAAGAATTTCGGATTCTTTTCAGACACATCTTGCCCAATATTATTGGTCCAGTTTTAGTGATTGGAGCCGCTAATTTTGCAACAGCCATCTTGATCGAAGCTGGATTGAGTTATTTGGGTTTTGGAGTTCGACCGCCAACACCTTCTATTGGTAATATGTTGAACGAACATTATGGATACGCCATCACGGGCAAACCTGCACTTGCATTGGTGCCGGCCTTAACGATTATGCTAATGGTACTTTCTTTCAATCTACTCGGTTCGGGGCTAAGAGATGTATTTGATGTACGGGATGAATGATGGACTAAAGTCTTCAACTTCTCTTTTGTTAAGCCTTGAATCTCTCAATAGCTGAAAAGTCAACGGTATTTTTTACTCGTCGGTGATTATTTCTCGATGGAAACCAATCGGATTAAACGCATTTTTGTTGCTTGGTTCATCATCGTCATAGTCTTCCCATTCCGTTATTTCTTTAAGGAAAACTTCCACGTGTCGAATAATGAATGATGAAGTTAATTCCTCCGGACGTAGTATTTCCAGTGGTTTTGGAGGCTTGGGTTCACCGTATCCTTCGATATACGGAGAGACTGTCATGATCATTACCTTACCATTAAATAATTGCTGGTAGATCAGCGCGCCATTGCTTTTAATCATTGCACGCTTGATGTCGGTATTTTCCAGATTTTCACTGATTCCACTTGCCGACCTTCCCAAATCAAGTACCACAGCCTCCAGATTTTCGATATTATCTTGTTCTTCAACAGTAGCTTTTAATTCTGTTTGCTTAATGATCTCATTTAAGGTTTGCAGAATGAGCGGCTTCATTTTAGTCGGCCATTGTTTTCTGTATTCCCCTGTATTTTCAAGAATCCTCTTGTACTCATTTGCTTTTGAGATTAAAGTACCTAGGTCGATTGACATTGCTAAAGTTTCATTTTGTTAACTAAAGGGGGCTAAGATAGGAAGAATGAAATTATTATTGATCATTTAGAAGACATTGCCTCTATATACGTCCAAATGCATTTTATCTAAGAAATTTAATGGATTGAACAATTCCAATGAGAACGCACCCAATTATCCAAAGAGCGAATGTTGTTTCGACCCATTCTAACCAAAAGACCTTTGTCTTGTCTTTGAACTTGCCTCTGAGGTAATGGAAGCCCTCTACGAGGAATCCTAAAAAGAATAATTGAGCATTTAAGACAAGGGAACCAAGAAAAGAAACATAGATGGCTTCACCTCTATCCAAAAAGATAGTATAGATGGCAAGACTAATCACAAACGGAATGATAATCATGATACCGGTATACCATAAGGCTTTTCGTGAATTCACAATTTCGATTTTAAATGAGTTCTAAAATAAGTGAATAATTACTACAAACAAATCATGTTGAAGAATGAAGTATATAATTCTACATTAAGGCATTTCTATTTTAACTGCCCGCTTGTCGTTGCTGCTTTAGTGGAAAAACTAAGTCCGCGAAGGAATATGCTGGGTTTGCTGCATTAATAATGCCATATGATCCAATCTTTGCACCCTTTGTGAAATCTTTGTTCACCTTGTAATTAAAAGTCAACATCATGTTTAGTAAAATTATTAATGGTCTAGTGTAGATTTAAAATCACATTGTTAATTACTTTACGATTCACCTGCCTTATAAGACTTTGGCTGGCGTAGCATACATTCTTAAATCACTGGAATGTAATAATTGAGTCAAATGAGAATCGACGGTCATGGATTTTCAAAAATTGAAAGATATTTGCGTCTCAAATTAAAATCATACCATGTTAAGAAGGCCAAGAAGAAACAGGAAGTCAGAAGCGATTCGATCTGCAGTGCGAGAGACAGCCTTGATGCCCGCAAATCTGGTGTCGCCTTTATTTTTATTAGAAGGAGAGAATAAATCAGAAATCATCTCCTCGCTACCCGTAGCTTCAAGAATGACCTTGGATTTTATGTTGAAAGAGATAGAATCCAGCATGGAAGTGGGTATAGATAAATTCATGCTTTTTCCTGCCGTTCCGGATGCATATAAGGATAAAACGGCCACTTACAGTTATGCCGATGATAATTTTTATTTAAAAGCTGCGGAAACTATAAAAAAAGAAATACCAGATGCGACTTTGATCAGTGATGTGGCAATGGATCCATATAGCATAGATGGGCACGACGGTTTGGTGATGAACGGAAAAATACTCAACGATCAGAGCCTTCCCATTCTGGATAAGATGGCCGTGGCTCAAGCGCAAGCGGGTTTTGACATTATCGGTCCGTCGGATATGATGGATGGGAGAGTCGAATCCATTCGATTGGCTATAGATGCTGCTGGGTATTACGAAACGAGCATTATGTCTTATACGGCTAAATATGCGAGTGGATTTTATGGGCCATTTCGGAATGCCTTAGTTTCTGCTCCAAAGGCTGGAGATAAAAAGACGTATCAAATAGATCCGGCGAATAAAAAGGAAGCATTGATCGAGGGTGAGCTGGATACGATCGAAGGTGCAGATTTCCTTATGGTAAAACCTGCCTTGAATTATCTTGATGTCATTCATATGTTGAATGAAGAGTTTGAATTGCCAATCGCGGCGTATCATGTGAGTGGAGAATGTGCCATGTTGCTTGCGGCCTGTGAAAAAGGTTGGCTCGATTATGATACGGTGATGCCAGAAACACTCTTGAGCATAAAACGTGCTGGAGCAGATGTAATTATAACGTATTTGGCGAAATCGTTTGGTGCGTTTTACTATCAATAGATACGTATTGAAGTAATTGAACTTTAGGCTTCGATGAATACTCAAATTTAACTTCGAAATCCATACAATAGCAGATGGTACTGTATAGATCACGAAGTAAAATTTTGATAGGTAATGTATCTACAGCTTATTTTTAATCATTACAACTTCAGCTACTTTGTAAGCCAGATCATCATCAATGCTTAATTCTCTCTTCACAATGTCCAGTATTTTTTGCTCATCAGGATCTGCGTATCCATCCGCAAATACGAGTTCGCAGGCATAACAAAATACTCCAGCTTTCATATCTTCAGGAATGTTTTTTACTGCGAGATTAACAATGGCTTCTGCGCCACCACGTTTCATTAATTTGGACATTTTATTGATAATATCTCTCCATTGGTTACCGGTAATTGATGACATGATTTTTGCTCTTGTAACCATTGTCATGAAATCCTGGCCTTCTTCCTGGGTTATCGTACCGTCAGCTGCAATGATCGCATAAAGTACACCGACAAATGATTCTTGTTGGTTTAGGGAAGTGATTTCCCCTCCATCTCCAAATAGTTTTCCGAAAAAACTCATAAAATTCTATTTAATTAGTTTGATAATTTTCTTGTGGTTATCTCCATTCCTAAAATCCACGGTGAAGATAAATGAGGTTTTGATGGGTTCTTTGAGTTGTATGTTTTGTGCTCGGACCTTCTCTCCTACACGGTCCAATAAATAGTGAATCTTCTGTACGTTTTCCTCATTTTTTTTAATAGTGTCGTCACCCAAAATGATTTCAATTGAATTATTGAAATTTCGATTCGACTTATTTTCACTAATAACTTCAAGCAGTGAATAAAACAATCCATTTTGTAAATCTCCTATAGATTCCGCCTCTACAACCAATCGTATATTAAAAAGATCCTGAAAAAGTTTGGCTTTGGTCTTTTTCTCCTGATAGCTTCCAAGTGCTTGTTGCAATTGATCATCTACAGTTGAGGTGACATTAATGGTTTCGGCGGATTGAATAATTCCATTTTCAATTTCGAAAATTAAATTAGTCAATGTTTCACGTGAGAAGTCATTGTATAGTTTGTGCAATTGAGTATTCAATATTTTGAGCGCATCATCATCGTCAGCATTACAAATTATAATCGAATCTCTCACCGGAATTGCTACTTTTATTTTAGTGGTGTTAAGATTTTTGGCGGCTTGGATCAAAAACTCTTTATCCAATATCTTTTCAGAAGCAAATTCGGTATTTGTTAGTGCCAAAACTTTTGCATTCCCTTCATCTATCGTTTCCAAAGAAAGGTTGAGTTCTTTTAGGTTGTTGAGGGAGATTTTTACCAATTCGGAACCAGTCATTCCTAAAGGTTCTGGATCCTTGATTTGTGTTTTGTCTTCTTCTACGAATGTTATGCTTGGAGGATTAAAATTTGGATCTTCCAGATAACACATGTCTATTTTATAGGTATTCTTTGAAGTTGAGCTGGGACTTAAGTAAGGTAAGAGGTTTAACGCCATTGGTTTAATGTATTATTCATTTAATTATTTTGAAAAGTTGTTCGAATTGAATACCCAATTAATTCAATTGACAAACGCATTCCTAGCGTTAAATTATTATAATTTTTTAAAGTTGCTATATCATTTTCTTAATTATTTGATTTGCCGAGTTCTATAACATACATAAACTAAGGCCATTACGGAGGTCATAGAATACTGCTTATTGCAAAATGAAATGCCCTGATTTAAGCGAATAAACTTAAATCAGGGCATCCAATTATAGGGGAAGCTATTACTTTATCTTTTACAGAAATTCTATTTTTCAGTTGATCGTTCGTACGAAAACCCTCCTGTTTTCTCCATATCCCAACTGGTGATTTTTACCGATAAATATACATCCTCGGTTTCCAGATACATGACTAAATTTTTACCTACTGCTTCTCTTGGATTTTCTACAGCTGTTCTGAATGTTGAAAATGTAAGATTGGCAGCATCATCCAAGTTGCCAACGGCCCAACGGGTTCCTGCCGGACTACTTTCTTTGGTAGCACTTTCTTCACTCGCGATATTAAATATTTGACCTCCTTCATTACCCCGGGTTATCCACACATCAGATGTTATTCGGTCTTGATTGGTTTCCAATGTTGGGTCAGCACCTGCGGCTTTCGTAAAATCAAGTGTAGGGCCGTCCCATAATTCCAATTCCGATCCGGGAGTGTTTGGTTCATTGGTCTCATCATCCGAACAGGATATAAACATCGTCAGTACGCAAGCAAATAAAAGGTATCTCATAATTTTAAGCAGTTTAACTTTCGTAAAGTGATGAAACTCATTTTTAGTAACAATGTTTAATGGTAAGTCTTTTAAATTCCGAAAATGGGTATTAGGCTGCTGAAATGTGGTATTAACCACCTATGCCTCTTATCATTATCAAATGCTCACTCGGCACGAATACATTTATACTCATTATAATTCGCAAGAAATGCACCGCTTAGGCTTAATTCATAAATCTTCACTGATTATTTTTTCATCTGTTCGTGTCTTGCGCTCCTCATACGCATATCAACTCTCCATGGAGCGTTGTAATCCCAATCTCCGACCATAATACAGTCGTAAGGTAGAATCTCATCTGCCATTTCAACTATAGTATTTTAAACTTAATTGATAATATTGTTTTTTCTTTCGCAAGAAACTAATCATCAATTGTACTAATTTCTAATATTCACCAGCTCCGCCTCCAATTCTGTTTTAGCATTTTGTTGTTCACTTGATAAGGATGCATCAAGCAAATTTTCAACTTCGTAGGGGTCGGAAGAAAGATGGTACATCTCTTCGTCCCCATTAGCATTCACAATCAATTTATACGACCCATTGCTGATCGCCCATAGCTCATCGGTCGTGTTGGTCATTTCAGAGTATTGAAAATCTCTATGAACGGAAGGAGAAATTAGGAGTGATTTGAAGCTTTTACTATCATGAAGCTCGTCCACCTCAACTCCGGCTATTTCCGCAATTGTGCTAAAAAGATCTGTACTCGTTATAAGATTTTCATCCTCACCCTGTCGATCCACTCCTTTTCCAGAAAAGAACATAGGCACATTAACACCACCTTGATATAAGGAGCCTTTTGCAGTATTTCCAGAATATGGCGATTGAGCTACTTGACCTGGTGTGCCATTATCTCCAACAAAAATGATAATTGTATTCTCTAATTCTTCCTCTTCCATAGATTCAATAAGACGACCGATCTGAAAATCAATCGCTTCAATTGCGGCAAGGTAATATGGCATCGCATCCAAATCTTCGGTATACTCGGGAAGGTCACCTTGCGTATGCATTTCATTTGGCGGAACATGAAATGGAGTATGTGGAGCATTATAGGCCAACCATAAAAACCAGGGTTTGGTTTGATCACGGACCCAATCAATTGCTAAATCAGTAAATACTTCGGTTGGATAATCGGTACGCATGCTGGTAGTTCCACTTTCATTCAACTGCCACTGATAATAGTTTTGAACACCACCTCGAATCAAACCAGCATAATAATCTAGTCCAAAGGTTTCCGGGTTTACCGTATTGTCATTTCCCGATAAATGCCACTTGCCAATAATGGCCGTTTCGTAGGCATTATTGGTTTCTTCATCAATATATTGTTGTAGTAATTTCTCAGAAGTAGATAATTCATCATTGGCCCATTTTACCCCTGTCCTGTATCCATATTTTCCTGTAATAATGGATGCTCTAGTAGGACTGCAAGTTGGGTAGACCCACGTATTGGTAAAAGTAAGACCATCATTCTTGAGCTTATTCAAATTTGGGGTATTGGGCTTGATACTACCTTCTGAAAAGCCAGAGGTCGCATCTTTTCCCATATCGTCAGCAATGATGAGGAGTATATTCGGCGATCCTGGGCTTTGATCCACGGGAGTGTTATTCTCATCAGAGTTACAAGCTATGAGCAGCAAGATGACCAATACCAAAATAATATGTTTCATATACAAGTAATTTGATCTTTAATATAATTTCAAACCAAATACATTTATTTTGATAATCCAAGGTCATTGAATACTTTTTTGAGGATGATGAGACCTTATCTGGAATTAACCTGAGCTAGTGTGCTGCCCTAAAATTTTGACCTTGTAAAGAAGAAAATCGATAATGTCTATGTGTGGTATAAAAATCTATAGTTGCTTTATTCGAGTTTGAAGGTAAAAGGATGTACTCTCTTTCCAGTCTGACAGTATTCAATATCGTATTTTTTAGTGAATTGAGACAGTAATCGTATGGTTTTAAGGGCTTCTTTATCACACGCTTTGCTCAAACTTTGAACTACTCTAAGATTAATAATGTCACATTTTTCATCTATCTCCCAAGCTATTTTAACTACTCCTTCAGTTTGATTTTTTCTTGCCTTTGGAGGATATCGCACTGGAATGTTTATAATAGGTCTCAACTTTATATTCTTATCGTGATCATAACGGGTTATTACCATTCCATTTTCTAGGATTTGTTCCCATATGCCGAATTTTTCATCTGAGATTAATCTCCCTTTTTTGAAAACAGATTTTCTTTTGATTGTTCTTGAAGAATCGAATTCTATCCACTTACCTTCTTTTTTATTGAATTGAAATTGTCCTTGAGATTCGAGGTTTCCGTTTTTATGAAATGATTTATAATTTCCATGTTTGGAGTACTTATTCTTCTTTAAAACAGAATAGGTTTCTTTGACTTGTTTTGATTGGTCATAATAGACTTTTTTGGATTTGGTTTTTTGACCAAGGCCGAATACCGGTATACATATTACCACCAGAAGTATAAAAATAGCTCTCATATTCAGACATTTCGATTTATCTACTAGATGAAATCCTTGTGCGAAGTTGGTGGGTAAGGACTATGATGTACATTCGAAAAATTCAATTAGGTGTAGAATTTAGATACAATCATCTGATTTGACCATAAATTTTAGGCCAGAAACAAAAAATATAAGAAAATGATTAATTCGAATAATAACTTGGTATTGCTGGCGTGTAATATTCCGTCGTCCTCCATGCCAATACCTGAGTAAGTGATTATTTCATCTCTTTCACAGGTCTGTCAAAAGTCATTTCCATTGAAGAGATTTTATTAATCTTCTTCCCAGTCTTGGAGAGAATTAAGAAAAAGATTCAAGTCACTTAAATTTCCATTATTTGGTTGCTCGTTCCAAACGGTCATTCATCGTTTTACCCAACCCATAGTCCGGTAGACGCTCTGCTACAATCATATCTAATTCTTGTTGGTCCAAACGATGTAAGGCGCTATACAGATTGGCAGCGGCTTCATCCAAATCTCCTGATGTGGATAAGATTTCCAAGTGTTGAATGGATTTGGATTCAATGTGCCCTGTAAATTTAAGAACACCTATTGATGAGTTTGGATGATCAGCGAGAAATCGAATGAGGTTATCCACTAGAAATGTTTTGGTCCGAGGAGCATAATGTTTCGCCAACATGCCCGGTGCATTTGGCGCGTTTTCCTTTTTATTTTTTATCTCAACGTTTCCAATTACATTTTCGATTTCGGTATAGGCCAGGGACCCCAAACGATAAATTACGGCTTCATTGTTTTCAAAGCCAATAATCGTAGATTCAAGTCCCTTTTTGCATTCTCCACCTTCCAGGATCATTGGTATTTCATTTTTAAAATAACTTTCCACGTGTGAGGATTTGGTAGGACTAATTCGATTGAACGGATTGGCACTTGGTGCAGCTATTGGAAATGGTAATTTCTTTAGTAATTCTTGGGTAACAGGATGATTTGGAATGCGAATGGCAACGGTATCTTTTCCTCCGGTAATTAAATCCGGAATGATCTCTTTCTTTTTTAAGATTAGGGTTAACGGACCGGGCCAGAAATGTTGGGCGAGTAATCTTGCTTTTGATGGAAACTCCTGGACTATAGTTTCCACTTGATCAATAGAGTGAAGGTGAACAATCAAAGGGTTAAATAAAGGTCGTTTTTTGACTTCGAATATTTTTCGAATGGATGCTTCACTAAAAATATTGCCAGCAAGACCATACACCGTTTCCGTTGGTATTGCTACCAATTCGTCTTGTTTTAAAAGCTGTACCGCTTTTGAAATATCACTAGAAATGATGCTCATATCCTGGCCGCTGAAATAATGATCAAATTCTTTTTCAGCTGCGAAAATAAGACCTTATTAAATCATTGCTCAATAATAGGGGATAATAAACATCATTTCTTTTGAGAAGCATTTTCTTTCAAATGCCTTTCTTTGATATACTAATTGTCAATTTACAGTTGGACTACTAATTTTCCCACAGTTCTCCCACTTTCCAATTGAAGGTGTGCATCTGCCATTTCGTCAAAACGGAAAACTTTAGATATGTGGGGAGTCAGTTTCTTGCTTTTTAGAAGTTCTGCCAGGGTATTCATGTCATCGCCATTAGATTGTACCATATGAAACGACAGATCTACTCCCTTTTCATTGGCTAATGCCAGGACTTCTTCTGAAAATTCGGGTGATGGAATCGAAACTACTTTTCCACCAGATTTGACAACCTTCACAGAATTTAAAAGCACCTCACCATTGAACATGTCAAATACAAAATCAATATCAGAAAGCACTTCTTCAAACTTTTGTGCTCGGTAATCAACGTGTTCATCTGCACCCAGAGAAAGTATGAATGCTTTGTTTTTTGCAGAGCTTGTACTGATCACATAAGCACCCATGGATTTGGCGATTTGGATAGCAAAGTGGCCAACACCACCCGATCCTGCATGGATTAATACTCTATCATTTTTACTAATTTTTCCACTCAACACCTGCAACGCAGTAAGTGCTGCCAAAGTGCTGGCTGCAGCATCTGCAAATGAACGATCTTCTGGAATTTTGGCCAGGTGATTTGCCGGGGCAGCAACATATTCTGCATAGGCATTTCCCGCACCCAGAAAGTTGACCATTCCAAATACGCGATCTCCAATTTTATATGCTGTTACGTTGCTTCCTGTATCAACCACAACACCAGCGACATCCCATCCAAGGATAGCCGGGCGTTGTTCTCCATAGATCATGGTAAGGACCGCATCGTTGCCACGCACTTTATAATCCACGGGATTTACACTAAGAGCCTTGCTTTCAATTAGTACTTCATTTTCATTGATTGTGGGTTTATCGATTTCGGTAAAGACGAAGTTTTCTGTGCCACCGGTTTCATTTAAAAGAATTGCTTTCATTTATACTATATTTTTTATAGTTGCAAAACTAAGTATAGTGAATTATCTTTGCAATAACGGTCAAAAAGGATAGTATAAAATGACAGAAAATTTAGAAGTACGAAAACATATATTTAATGGGGTGGAATATCCCTGTTGCGCAAGCCTTACCATGGGAGTCATCGGTGGAAAATGGAAAACGGTAATCTTATTTCATCTAATAGATGGCACTTTACGATACAACGAATTAAGAAAAGCCATGCCTACCGTTACCGAACGAACATTAAGTCTACAATTGAAAAAACTGGAAGATGATGGCATCGTAAAACGAAAAGTTTATCACAGAAAACCACCTTTAAAAGTAGAATATTCGTTGACGGATTTGGGCAAAAGTTTAATTCCGGTCATCCAGGCAATAGCCAATTGGGGAGACTTCGCTGGAGAGAAAAATTCTAAAAATTAGAGCTTCTTTTTTCTTATCCATTATTGAAATGAGCATTATTCAGATCATTAGTCCGCTGAATAATGCTCATCAAATCCATTACTTTTTAAACAAGTTGACTACAAAAAGAACTGCCACAGCTCCTACAACTGATGTAATAAGCGAACCTAGCAGCCCACCGCCGCTGGAAATTCCAAGTTGTCCAAATAGCCAGCCTCCGACAATACCACCGATAATACCAAGAATGATATTCCAAAGTAATCCATATCCTCCACCTTTCATAAGTTGTCCAGCAAGCCAACCTGCAATAGCTCCTACTGCCAAGAAAATTAATAAACTCGTTAAATCCATAGTAGTAAATTTTAGTTGTTTTTTGGACGATAGAAGCTACTAGACGTCACATCGTATGTCTAATTGTGCAAACTATCTGCCCACTTAATTGTATTATTTTGTGCATAATTATGCACCCTATTTCTTAATAATTTTCTTCAATACAACCTTGTCGTCCATTCGATTTAAAAACTTCAGTACATATAGACCTTTTGGCAGAGTCGAGATGTCTATGGTTTGTGCCAAACCTTCTGGATTTATTTTTTGAATCAACTGCCCTTGATAGTCAATTATCTCTATAGTATATTGATCAAGACTTCCCTCTACTGTAAATTCATCTTGCACCGGGTTTGGAAAAATACGGATTTGATTTTCATTGTCTTTGGTAGAACTAATAACATCAGGATCATAGAATCCAAAATCTACAGTATTATTTCCACTGGCATCATAGTTAAAATAACAATTGAATGGATCGCCATCATTCAGAGGTTCCTCATCAAGTGATAAGGTGACAATTCCCGAAAATATATCTGTAAAAGGGTCACCAAATCCATTGTTATCGAAATCAACATCATTGTCAGCATCTTCTACAAAGCCATTGGTGGATTGAAATCCCTCAAGTGGTTCTCCCGGTCCCCAATTGTCTACTTGCCACACAAAAACAACATAATTGCCAGGTTCTAGCCCAGAGAATTTATAATAGCCATTTTCATCGGTTATTTGCACTCCACCGAAACCTTGCCAATCCGGGATGCCATCTCCATCCGGATCACTCCAGATAACCATTGAAACCCCGGGAATTCCGGGCTCATCCGGATCATTTATTCCATCTCTGTTTAAATCGTTCCATACTCTATTGCCAATGGATACAATTCCGGGAGAAACCTGCTGTGTGCAATCTTCGTAGCAAAATGCCATATCATTAATGGCCAGGATCATTTCGTTTCCCAGATCTTTTCCAATATTCAAATACGTAAGGGCATTGTTATTGAAATGATGAATGGCATCCAGAGGAGATTCAGATGCATCTTTGTAATACTGTTTTGTTTCTACGAAACCTACTCTTCCTCCATAAAAGGTATCGTTGCATGCTACATTTTCTTGTGCAACGGATACCACATTTTGCATGTCTTGTACCCAAAGATCATTACTCTGTACAAATCCGCCATGACCCGAATTGGCAATTACAATCGGAAGATTAGGCGCGTTCAGATCATTTCGTATATCATTTATCAAGTCATGCAGATTGCTCTCATATTCATTTAAATAGCTTTCCAATTCACCGTCATTCCATCCCTGGAACCAGGCAAATCCCGAAAGTTCGAAATTGGTAACTCCAATAGCGGGAAATTCGCTTCCCAGGTTTTGCGTTACGTCTTGTACGGTTTTTATCATGGCGTCATATAATTCACCCGTTGCATTTCCGGCTGATGGGGGTCTAAAATCAACGGCCAGACTTGCTCCACCCCAGGCTGTTTTGATAATTAAGACGGGGTCTTCGTAATATTCATCCAATTGGTATGCAAACATCAATTCCGGACCAATCAAGTTTGCATCGGCTCCTTGACCTACCGTAATATTAGACTTGATTGTTTCTTCTTCTTTCTCAAAATAGAGATAAGCACCATCCAGCACATTCCAATCGCCTACCTTGCCAATTTCTGACCAGTCGCCATTACCATCGTTTTCAATGACATCGATCAGACTTCCCGGATCATTCTCAGGATCATCAATAGTACCTTGACCTTGCATATTTGACTGTCCGGCGAGGATGAATACTCTTACTTTTCGTTCCGATTTTTCTTGTCTGGTAACAATAGGTACATAACCGACTTCCAATCCTGCCGGAGGTTGGACAATGGCACCAGGGTCGAGTGTTGCCAGCTCTCCAATAGCGGGAGGTGCCGCATATTCATCGGTATGGCTCCAATTTGAATGAATCAACTCGACTCGGTTTTGCATGGCTTCACGTATATCTTCCGGCAGATTTGCATGAATGATGGAGGGTTGATCTACAAAACGATACCAATAGTATGTAAGGGTCGTTCCATCACCCAGATCTGTTTGAAATGGTCCAGCAGCGGGTCCGGGACTATTCCAGGGCCCATTTGGATCTTGCCACGCACAATCTGGTTCGAGGGGAGTCAAATAGGTGATTTCAGTTCTTGGTGTTTTGGTTACTGCTGCATCGATAAGATTCGTGGATGCCGGGACGGCATCTTCAGCTACATGTCTCCATCGATTGTCAGGATCCAGTTTGAAATATTCGGGTAAAATGAAAAGACCATCTTTTTCAAAAACAGAGTTCAAGTCAAATTCGAATCCCATTATGTTTGTTGTTAGTTGAATATTATCAATGTAAGTTAGATCAATTGATTCATTCAAACCACCACCGGAAATTTCGCCTGCCATAGCACCTCCATTATTAATGAATGAAGCATCATAGGCTCCATCTTGCATTTGATCTGGCCGCACGGCTGGTCCTCCATCAAACCAGGACTCCATTGCATCCCATAATGCATTTTGAGAATACACATTGATTTGATTGAGGATCATGGAATTGTCTTCATTGCTTGCGGGAAATTGCAGTCTTTCAATTTTGGCATAAGGATTTCCATTTGCATCTTCTGAAATCAAAGCTGGTGATCCTGCATGTTCGATTCCAAATCCAATATTTGGGTCAGAGGGCCTGGAATCCAGGAACAAACCTTCCAAAGAGGGATCTTCCAAAACAGGTTCTGTCCAGAATGTAGGTAAGAAGAATGTTGCGGGCCCTTTGAAATTCGTAGTGTTTAAAAATAGTGTCCAACACTGATTGCCGGTTGCAATATCAACTCCGTTGGTTTGCTGCATAGGTTCGGTCAGTGGCAAGGGAGTATATCCGTACCCCAGCAGTTCTCCATTCAGGCTTTGGGCCATGTTCAACCCATCGGGCGCCCACAACAATCTATTGGATAATTGAGCTACTCCATATTTTCCTCCCGGGGTACTCCAGTCGCGTTGTCCATTAGGAAGGAGATTACTTCTTCCTGCTCCCGGACCATTGGCCCATGCGAAGAAGTCATGCGAAACGCCACCCATAATAAACTTTGGTATTTTGGTACCAAATCGGGTATCGTGCCACCATCCTAATCCACCTTCGATGGTCGTATAAAATTGATCGGGTTCATTTCCTGTTCGTTGTGTTGTCAACCAGCAACCTGCGAGGCCCATTTGGAAATCTCGAGGCCCTGGGTACTCTTTAAAAATGGGCCACGCTGCACTGTAGAGTGTATATCCTGCGCCGTATGCAGGATCGGTTATATCTTCAGTATTGATCCAGGTAAATCCTGTTCGTTGGGCATTGATGATTTGGGCATTTGCAGAATGCGATAATATGAGGATAACCGCTATTACTAATAATTTGAGCGGGTTGGACTTTATAACAGTGTTCTTTTTAACCATCCTTTTGAGCTTAATTAACGTTGAGAAAATTCATTGGAAGTTGACAATGCAGACTATTAATACTGTAAAATAGGAATTTAAATATAGTAAAGCGAAATGCTATTATGGATTCTACTTATTAAATCTCAAACACCTTCTCCCTGTTAAAAGTAAGATGCTCATTCCAGCCTACATATCCCAGCTGGTTGGTAACTAATTTGGTGTGTCCTAATTTGAAGTCTTTTAGGTTTCTGTGACTATGTGCATAAATCCAATAATCTATATCATGGTCCAAAATAAAATTGGTTTTGTCCACACAAAATGCACCATTGAGGGTACTGTTTTTGAATTCTTTGCTGTTGCATTCATCGCTTGGAAGATGATGAGTTACTATCACTTTTTTGCCTTTTGTCTTTGCTGCTTCTGCGATATAATCAAATGCTACCTTATGCAATTCATTGAAATGATTGATATTGAATTTTTCACCCTGGTATTTGATTTTACGAAAGTCCATCATTCCTCGCATTACTGCCAGGATGTTTTTTTGAATGTTTGACCACATTGTGGAAAAGATGAAATGGACTTCTCCGATCTTAACTGTATGATTATTTACCATGAATACATTCTCCATTATTTTATAGTGACTTGGTTTGAGTGCTGTGGCAACGTCAAAACCTCCATAGTATTCATGATTGCCAGGAATCAAATAGACTTGCGAAAACTGATCAGAAACCTGTTGAATAAACTCTAATTCAAAATAATTTCTCTCCAGATAGCTGGTATCACCCGCAATTATAAGAACATCTCCTTTAGGTATAAGTGGATTTCGCTTTATCCATTCCCGATTGGTTGTAAATTCGAGATGCAGGTCTGAGCAGATTTGGACTTTCATTTAAGACGAACAAGATTCAATGGCTAAAATAGCTTAAAATGTTTTGAAGGCACCTTATTAAAGGCAATTCTATTGGGAAATGTAGTATTTGTCAATTCGATAGTTTCAAAGAATTCATTCAACCGTTGGATAATTACTTTTTAAACGGCTTCATAGAACAGTAAGATTTATCATACACCCATATTGCATTTAACCCTAATTTTGGGTTCAGATGGAAGAACGCATTAAAAAAGTACTGGATCATATCGAAGAGCATCTTCATGTAAAACAGGAACTGAAAGATCTGGCTGGAATTGCATGTCTTTCTCCTTCTCAGTTTCATCGTCAATTCAAACGCCAAACGGGACGAACGCCATTTAAGTTTGTAGAAGAAATGAAAATGAACCAAGCGTATAGAGTGATAATGGAAGAGGATTGGATGATACAGGAATTAAGTGATCGGTTTGGATATAAGGATTATGAAACGTTTACCAGAGCTTTTAAGAAGTATTTTCAATTGTCTCCGGATGATTTAAAGTCAATAGTAGCAGGGGTTAAAAAACAAACTTCATTCCAAGAAGGTCAAGAGCTGATGATTATGGTTTTGGATAGTCCAGATGATAATATGCTCTTGGCAGATGAAATAAAGGGTCGTTTAAAGAAACTTCAAATTGATAAAAATCTGAATGATTCACAACTATTTAAAATCGCTCCAAAGGACTTGCAAGATGATAAAAAAGCATCCTTGATCAAGAATAAATTTGCTCTGACCAAAGATGATAAGCTTTGGAAATTGATTTTAAACAAGGGTTGATATTCAATACATTTTAAATGTATGCTTGACAAAATTTAATGATCAAATAGGTTAAATCTATGATACCTTCAATAACATATCTTATACCCCTAATTATTCTGTTAATTCTTTTGCCATTGAATGGGATATTATCTGGAAAACGGATTAAGGAGTTCCTTTCTACACATCCCAATGCGAGGATGATATTTTACAAACAGACGGTAGTTATTCAAATTGTCCTTTCCTCATTGGTACTCGGAGCGATGTATTTCAATCAAGATTCAATAGGTATTATCGGACTTTCATTTGTAAGAGAGATCGTACCAGTCATTGGAATGCTGGCTGTCTGCTTCCTTGGATGGGGGCTACTATGGATTTATCGATTTAATGCAGAAAACTTAAAAAAAGGAATGATTCGTGATGCAGCGGTAATGTTTCTGTTTCCGACTTCGTTGAAAGAATATAGATGGTCAATAGGAGTTTCGTTTGCTGCGGGTATTTGTGAAGAAATTGTATACCGAGGATTTCTATATTGGCAACTGACTTATTACATGCCAATTATTCCTGCTCTTTTTTTGACCAACCTTGTTTTTGGATTGTCTCACTATGCTACGGGGCCTAAGAATTCTTCACTGGCGTTTGCATTAGGAGTTGCTTTTTCACTAATCTTTTTATATACAAAATCACTTATTGTATTAATGATTATTCATGTCTTAGTGGATGTATTTTCCATGACAAGGGGATTACGATATTCCGAACTAGCTTCAAGTGAAAATGCAACACTTGAGGAGGAATAAGAAGTATCGCACTTTACGAATGCTACAAATTTGCAGAAATCTGTATAAGAGAGTTTAGACAAATGTAAATGGTGAGCAGCATTAAATACTGAACTTACTCTTTCAATACCCACCGCATCAACACCGGTAGTAAAAACAGATCGCAAATCAAGGCCCCTACCAACGTTACCGAGATTAGCATTCCGACGGTAACACTCGGCGGATGGTTGCTGAATAACATAACCAAAAAGCCAAAGAATAGAATTATTGTGGTGAATGTTATTGCTTTTCCGGTTTCTTCAAATGTGATTTTAATGGCTTGTTCGATGCTATTGTTTTTATCCCGGGCAAGTTTGTATTTACTGAGAAAATGTATGGTATCGTCCACTGCAATTCCAAAGACTACGGCAAACACAATTGATACGCCCGCTTCCAGCTCTATACCCAGAAAACCAAGTAATCCAGCGGCAAAAAGAACGGGTACAAAGTTGGGCACCAATGCCACTAAAAGCATACGAATGTTTCTAAAGAGAAGTGCCATTAAAAGACTAACCAGGACCAGGGCGATGCCCAATCCGGAGAGCAAATTATCCCGAATATATTCAGCATTTTTATCGATTAACAATCCCGTTCCGGTTCGTTTTACACTGATTAAGCTGGTGTCAACATTTTCATTGATCCAGTTGTCCATTATTCGACCTTCTTCCTTGATTCTTTCTGCTCCTATGTCTGCAATTCGAGTAGAGATTCGAGTTTTTTTCTTGTCTTTGCTCACCATTACAGCTGTTTCGCTTGCACCCATGCGATCAACCAGGCGTTTAGATTTTTTAAAAGCGCGCTCATTGGGAGGGAAGGCGTAGGCATCTGCACGATTGCCCTTGTTCATTCGTTCGAGACTTTTGTAAATGGTGGTCAACCCCACAATTGATCTGAAGTTCTCATTTTCCAACAGCTTATCTTCTATTTTAGATACTTCTTTCAGGACTTCATAACTATGCGCCTCTACACTTTCCTCTTTTACCGTAATGGCAAATTCTATAGGTCGAAAACCACTATATTTTTTTTCGAAGTACAAGAAGTCATCTGTGATTTTCGCGGAAATGGGCAGATTGCTTTCTACGGTATAATTCATAGTAATGATTGACATACCATACAGGCACAGTGCAACAAAGGCTACCGAAATGCCCGCAATTAGTTTTCCATGCTTCAAGGTCTTTCCGTACCAATTTTGCATCAGATTATGCCAAAAATCGTTAGCAGAAGTTTCTTTTATAATTTGTTCCTTGGAGAAAAGAGTCAGTACAGAAGTAGTCAATAAAATGACGGTGACGTAAGCGATAATCACTCCCATGGCAGCATTCATACCAAAATCTCGAATCGGCCTCACGTTGGATGTAATCAAGGTAGCAAACCCGATTGCGGTTGTAATAGAAGTGAACAAAGTAGCCAGACCAATTTCCTTAATTGTAATGATCATGGCTTCTCGTTTTGGAACATTTCTCTTTAATTCATCCACATATTTCGACATAATATGTATCACATCAGATGTGCCCACGATCAACATCAAAACGGGATATAAGGCTGCCATGATGTTTAACTCTCGTCCCAGCAAACCAATGATGCCCAGGAAATAAAGCAGTCCCAATCCTATAGATGACAAAGCAATCCATACTCCAATCGGTTTTCGGAAAATAAAAAGCAAAATAAAAATGATTAATATGCCTGAAATAATGGTAGACATCACAATCTCATTCTTCTGCATTTCTACCAATTCATCCTGAAAATAAGCACGACCCAAAAGATGAACTTCTTCAAAATTATATTCAGCCTTTAGAGCTTCATATGCTTCCATCAAGGCTTTGGATTGCTCCAAATCTATCGCGTCTACCGTGCGGGCAGTGATGGCAATGGACTGCTCCTTTTCGTCAATAAAATTATTCACAAAACGTTTGTCATCTAGTATTCTGGTCTTATCCGATTCGTATTTGGCAGGTTGATCAATATGAATGATGGGAACCGAATTTATACCAAAAGGAGTCTTAATCGGATAATCCATTGTAGTAAGCGATTGCACGCGAGTCACATGGGGCAAGTCACGAACTTTTAACGTGAACTCATGGAATTTTTCCAGAAAATCTTGTTCAAAGACTGTTGGATTGTTTTCAACTGCTATAAGTAAAAAGTTGTCATCCGTCTCAAACTCTTTGATGAAATCTTGAAAAAACTCTAAGTCGGGATCACCCTCGGGGAAAAACTGCTCAAAATCAAAGCTAAATTTCAAATGATAGACCTGATAGAGGCAGATGGGGATGAAAAGTAAAAATACTGCTATGATGTATTTCCGGTAATCTAGAAACATGTTTATTAATTCGTTCAACAATACTAACAAGCCCAATTGAAATTGGACGTGTCTGGGTGTTATTTTGAATTAATCTAAATAAGATCGGTTGTAAATATACTTTCTCCTTCAAGAGCTAGTATTATTTTATGAAAAAATTGAAACAATCATACTTTGAAAGAATCCTTGCTGTAATAACAAAACTTTATTATTATATTTAAATCAAATTAGATCAAAGCGTAACGGAAAAAATCAACGTCTTCGATAAACAGAGAAATTTGCATACGAAGATCATTTCGATGGAGTTTGGGTTTTCCTTGGGCGTTTGGCTATTATGATGAGAAGTATGTAATATTTCAAACTATTGTAAATCCCATATAAGACCTGGTGACTTATTAAGTTCGAGAGTTGGCATTTTTAGATGATTGAAAGTTCATACTTTGACATCAGTATTCGAAAATGTATAAGAATCGAACCGGGAATGAACATTAATATCAATTCTAGCATAATTGAGCCTGCATTTACAGCTTTACTAGCAAATAGTAAAGAAGACTCCGAATTGCGAATGGATTTGGAAATACTATCTTCTAATAGTGGTCCGTTTGCTATTAAACGAAAAGGTAACAAAATTGTAGAAAGCTATCCATGGCCTATCGGTAAAGAATTTAGTACATTAATTTCTTCATCTTATGGTTTTCGTGACCAAAAGCGATTGCTTAAAATTTTTCGAGTTGCAGAGCGGATTACTCAATTCATTTCCTTCTGTTGGTTAATTCAAATTTGGGATACCAAAAGATTGCTTCCTAACCTGGAATTAACATCGGATTTTAAAACTCAATTCAAGAATATCCATAAACCTTCAGTAGGTACTTATTTAGGCTTGATCCGATCCATTAGTAATATTCTTTTTAACATAGATCAACCTTATTTTTTTCAGGGACCGCATATCATCGATCAAACTAAAAAGCTTGTTGATCAAATCGAAAAATTAATTGTTGTGCGCAATAAAGAGGTGCATTTCAAAGAAGAAATCATATGTGAAGATGCCGAAGAGATTTTAGCAAATATTTTAGTAAGCTCTTCGTTTCTGGTCAATTTTCCTATGGTAAGCGTAAAGGATATAAATGTAACCAAGCACAAATTGACGGAAGCAAAATATGTGCACGTAATTGACCAACTAAACAGTCAACGTTCCGAATTTTCAGGAGGGATGATCGAAATGGATGAATTTACGGATAGCTTTAGTGTGCTCCTGATTGAAAATATACAGTCGATGGGTACATACCTCAATCTATCGCCTCTGATTATAAACACAGAACCATTTTTAGCGTCCAGAGGAAGAAGCAAGGTGCTGCAAGGGCTTTATGTATATTCGGAAAAAGAGCGTGAAAATATAAAATATTCATTCGTCAATGAATCAGAAATTCACAGTTTGAATGATATGCCGCAATCTAATGTATTCCTACGGCAGTGGGATAATATTTTTAATGTTTTATCTCAATGAGTAGTTCCAGTCCATTTAAATTTCTAGATGCTTTTACAAGGCAGGACCAGCATCTTTTCTTTGGTAGGGAGGAAGAAATTGAAGAACTATATCAAAGAATCTTCAAATCAAATTTATTGCTTGTTTATGGTGCTTCCGGAACCGGAAAGACAAGTTTGATCCAATGTGGACTCTCATCAAAATTTAGTGAAGACAATTGGTTTTCGGTATATATACGCAGACAAGAAAATATCAATAAAAGTCTATATTCTCGAATAGTAACCAATAGTGTAACCAAATTAACCTCTGAAGATCTGGATCCCGACGAGTCGGAAATAGTCCAAAGAGTAGAAGGGTTATATTTGGATCATTTCAAACCTATTTATCTAATATTTGATCAATTGGAAGAACTCTTCATTCTTGGTGATGAGGAAGAGCAACAAAGATTTTACAAAAATATAAAGGACCTTGTTGGTTCGACTGTACAGTGTAAAATTATCCTGATTATCAGAGAAGAGTACATTGCTTCTCTTTCCGGAATGGAGGAAGTTATACCCTCTCTTTTTGATAATCGTGTGCGGATTGAAAAAATGAGAAAGAGGAAGGTAAAGGATGTGATTGATAAAAGCTGCGATATTATTCCGGAGATAGATATCGTAGGCAAAGAACAGTTTTTAGATAAGGTGATCGAAAACCTTTCGGAAGATGAACTGACGGTGGAATTAACGTATCTGCAAGTTTATCTGGACAAATTATATAAGAATTCCGATATCGTCGATGGTATTCATTTATTTAACATGGACCTGCTGAAAGATACTGGAAAAGTGAAAGACGTTCTAGCCCAGTTTCTGGAGGATCAAGTTCAAATGTTATCCAATCCTGAGATTGGTTGGAAGATTCTTAAGGTATTCATCACCAAGGATGGAACAAAAAAGAGTGCTAGTTTGGACGAGATCGAAATGACTTTGATCAATCAAAACATTAAGCTGGAAAAAAATGTAATTTTTTCTATTATCAATCGGTTTCGAGATGCAAAAATACTTACAGCTCTTGAAGGATCATTGTATCAGTATGAATTCACACATGATAGTCTGGCTATCAAGACGTTCGAAAAACTTGATGCAAAAGAGCGTTCATTATTTGAAATAGAGAGTCTTATTGCTCAGCAATACAATAGCTATTCCAATCGGGGGATATTACTGGATAAGGATAATCTGATCTATATCTCTCCATATCTCGAAGACTTAAATCTGAGTGGTGAGCAGAAGGCATTCATTCAAAAGAGTAAAAAAGAAATTTCAAAGAAAAGAAAGAGAAATATTGCAGCCATCATCGGTGTCATTGCAGCACTTTCTATTTTGTCTTTGTTTTTATTGTTTTTTTCTCGTCAAAATATAAAAATTGCTAAAACGGCTGAGAGACAAACAGAGCTATTGCGTGAGCAAAAAGAGAAGCTGGAAGATGCCCTTGAAAGAGCAGATTTTCAGACCCTAAAGGCAGTTGAATCTCAAAAAATAGCCAAGAAAGCTCAGTTGGAGGCAGAAAAGAATTTGCTCTTAGCGGATGAAAAAACCTTGGAAGCCCAAGCGGAAAGAGAAAAAGCCGACGAAGCACGGAAAATATTGGCCATCCAAAAACGTAAAACGGAAGATGACTTAAAGGTCCAAATTAAAAATGTGGAAAGCAGAAATCTGGCCAATCTGGCTGAAAAGAATGTCGCTATAGATCCGAATAGGGCATTGGAGTATGCTGCTGAGGCCTATGAGTTGAACCCTTCAAGTTCTTCCATAACAGCATTAATGCAGGTGTTTCATCAACCTTTAAAATTGGATAGCTTCGAATTTAGTGATGTGGTTACAGAAGTTACCTTCGGTCGACGTAGAAATATATATTTTCTCGGATTGCAGAATGGACTTATAATGCTATGCGATGAAGAATTGGATAATTGCCGAGAAATGCTAGGGCACAAAGGAAGTATTGAAGCCGTGGCTTCTGGACCTTCGGGCAATAGAATCTATACTAGTGCCAATGATCGAACGATAAAAATATGGGATAGTTTAGGCAAATTCATCGAATCAAAAAGTGATTTCCTCTCCACAGCGATCAAAATCGAGGTTGTTTCAAATGATGAGGTAATCGTTGCTTTTGAAAATGGAAATATTGTGAGTTACAACGGTAATTTAAATGCTATAAACTACACCATAGAACAAACTGGAATTTTGGGAGTGACAGATTTGATCGTGACCAATAATTCTGAGTTACTGGCTATTGATCAACTGGGCAGGGTTTGGGTTTTTAATTCAAATGGGGATTTGATCAATACAATTTCGCAAAGCAGAATAAAAACAATGGTCCAGAATGGTTCGGATTTGTATTACTTACAGGAAAGTGGCGAGCTTGAAACAATTCAAATCAGAAAACTACTGCAAAAAGGCATCAAAGCACTAGAAGGTACTTCTATACCAGAATTTACTGAAAAAGGAATAGGGCTCGACTTGTTAGATAATAAAAGGCTGGCTATATATCATAATGGGGGGCTGGTCTCTATTCTGGATTTGGAAAGCAAAAAAAGTAAGATGTTATTTATTTCAGAATCTTCCATCGTTGCTCCCTTCAATTCTTCTAAGAAAAAAAATGATGAAAATAATTTCTTAACGTGTACACCTGATGGCTTTATAAATGTGTATGATATGAGCCATATGCGATTTCCTTTTTTCAAATTCAAGTCTTACCAGGTTGAAAAAAGTGAAGAAGTTATTCAAGACAACTATTCATTTAAAAAGCTCGGAGACGATTACTTGATAAATGACCGTGTAAATCCAAACCAGCAATTGAGATTTAGTATTGACGAACAACCAAAACCGAATTCCAATTTTTGGGAAAGCTACTATCGGGATACAATTGATAATTTAGTCTTTGAAGGCACCATTTTGAAGGATTCAGGTTCAAACTTTGCCAGTGGTACGACTTATGACGTAGACATTCGACTTAAGGATAAAGATACTGACCAAGAGATCTATTATTACGAAAAGATTTCAGGAATACGATCCATTCAAAATATATTAATCAGCGACGATCAAAAGTTTGCCCTGGTATTTGTGTATTTTGAAGATGGCAAACTTGGATCGAAGTTGTATCCACTTCCAAAATACGTTTATAAATTTTCAAAATCGATAAATGAAAACTAAAAGAGTTTTATATACGGTAGCGATCTTTTTTGTTGTGACTACTTACTGTTTGGGTTTTCAAGGTGTTTTATTGTCCGACAAACTTGTGGACGAAGCTTACGATTTATACAGAAAGGATAAATTTACCACACCTTCCGAGCTTTTTTTCACAGCTTCTGAACGCGCAAAGGAATTGCAGGAGAAAACCCCATCCCCGGAACTTGAAGCGGTGAGTTGGATACTCTCTGCCTATGGGAATTATGTGCGTTCGTTTTATGAATATTCTTTGATTATGCCCAGGGAGCAAAGGAAAGAATTATGGAGGGATCATTTAAAAATGCTTAGGGAACTGGAAGTGGAAAATTTTTCAATCGAATTGAAAGCCTCAGTCTTAAATGCGATTGGAATTATGCTTGATCGTCTCGGTCGCTATAAACAAGGATTTGGTGCTTTTAAAAATGCCTTAGAACTAGAACCCGAGTGGCCAGCTTTAGTGGGTAATTATGCTGGAGCTCTATATAACCTGGGTAAATATGAAGAGGCAGAAAATAAATTTGAAAAGTCAATTGAGTTGGATTCTTTCTTGTTGAAATCTTATTATTATCTGGCATGGTCCTACTATCGTACCAATCGTGAAAATGAGGCCATGAAGTTAGGCAAAATGGCTCTTCAAATAAATCCCGAATATTTTCAAATAAACAATTTATTCGCCGGAATTTATTCCAGTTGGGGGAAGACCGAAGAGGCAAAAAAAGAATATATGAATTTGCTAAAGTTAAATCCCAATTGGATACTTGCCTGTACGAATATGGCCTTTGAATTAAATAAAGAGAAAGAACATGAACAAGCCATCATATGGTCAAAAAAAGCATTAAAAAAAGACCCGCATTTTTCACTGGCGTATTTGCGAATTGGCAATGCTTATAATTCGCTAGATTTAAGAGATTCTGCGATCCATTATTATAATCTATGCAATGCTATAGATTCTTCATGCTATTCGGATATAGGTTGGATGTATGTATATGATGGAGAGTATTCAAAAGCGGTTGACTATGCAATGCTGGAAATTGAAGCAGATAGTTCATCGACTTCAGCGTATAATCTGGCTGGTTGGAGCAGTTATTATCAAAGGAAAGATCAAGATGCACGTAAATATTTTGAAAAAAATATTGAGCTCGATAATAGAGCATCAAGCGCGATGCGAGGTTTGGCGTATACCTTTTCCAGATTAAAGGAGTATGAAAAAGCTGGAGAAACCTGGGAGAAGTTGGTAAAAATGGATCCGACGAATAAAGAGTATGTGAAGCGCGGTGCTTATGACTTTGTCAATGCTGCCAAAAAAGCGATGCGCGGGGACGATGCAGAAGAAGCCATTAAATGGCTGCAAAAAGGTTCAAATCTGGGAAATAGATTCTGTCGGTTATTTGCATTTGGACTAATGAACGAATTTGGAATTGGGGTTGAGGAAAATCATGAAATAGCCATGGAATCTTACAAAAAGGGTCTTCGAAGGATACACTTTATTTGGTTCGTAAAAGATAGGATAATAAAGCTTTACGAAGCAAATAATGTACAGATGGATTCTTTGGATTATGATTATTGGAAAAATAAACTTGGAGAAGAGAAATTTACTTTTTTTTCAATTCCTTGTATAAAAAAGAATGGCAGCAGAGAAAATCACGATATTAATATCATCTCGTATTATCCCCCTAATGTGCACTCGATGGAATGGGAGTCGGAAAGAATTTTGGAGGAGGAAGAAGCCCAAATTCCGGATGAAGTAGTAAAAAGTTTTCAAAAATTATTATTGCTGGCACTTAGGAATAATGTTTCCTATTCTGAATTATGCAAATATGCTGTGGGACAAGCTGAAGAAGAAAAATCGAACTCGAGAATCATAGAGTTAAGAGCGCTTGTAGGCAATCTCGAACTTCAGAAAGAGGAAAGACGAAAGGGATATAAAGAATTGATAGATATATATACCAATCAATATAACGATGACTCTACGAAGTCCAAGCTTGATATTCTTAGTAGTACAACGGACGATTACATTGATTTTTTACTTTCGAATGATGAAGTGAGCCTTGCTGAAGAGATGTCTCAACTTCAAATTCAAAGAGAACCCGTGGAGACTGATCACTTTAGAAAACTCGCAAGAGTTCATATAAAGAGACTGGAGTTGATCGAAGATGAAAATGTGGCAATTGAATTTGACGATATTTTCACATCACATCATTTTGGTGCTTTGGGCGTCTATTACAGATATTTCTTAGGAAAAAAGGATAAGAAGAATGCTTTGAAGATGCAAAACAGAGTCTTGCGGAAAAATGACTCCCCGTATATAAAATATATTTTATTCAAAAGTCAACTTGAAAATGACGTAGACCTATTCGAAGAATTGTATTTAAATGATAACAGTGAATCGATCCTGGAAAACATCAAACATTTTGAAAAGGAAATCAATAAGGTCAAGGATGAAGAAAAATTGGAATTGTATCCTTATATGATCAAAATGGATGAACATTTACTAACGCTTAATGATGATCCTGAAACAATTACAACAACCGTACGGCATAATGCTGAGGTTCATATGTTGAAGAACGAAATAGGTGAAGCGGAAGTATTATTATTGAATCGAATGAAGGTGGATTCTACCAATATCAAGATTATTGGAACATTGGCCAAGGTACATTTAAAGCAATACGACAAGGCCAAAAAATTAAATGCAAAAACAAATTTTGATGAATATTTGATTTTGGATGATTCGGTAGCCATGCTTTCTTATTATGATTACCTTGTCGATTTAGGTGAAGAGCAAAACGTATTGTATTATCAGGAAAAAATGACCAAAGAATTTCCATCGCCAGCATTGAAATTCTATTTGTTTGAACAGCAAACTAAAAATGGGATAGACTTTTTTAAAGAACTATACCTTACTAATAATTCGTATATAGAGGATGATATATCACATTTTATGGGAGAAATTCGAAAGACCTCAGATAATTTTGAAAATATTACCCTTTATCGGCATCTTATCCTACTGGATGAATATATGATAGAAACTAAAGGAGATTCTGTCGATTTGAAAGCTATTGCAAACCATTACAACAGTTACGCTTGGTATCAGTTATTGACTGGTGAATTTGCTGAGAGTGAGGCAAACATTTATAAAGGTTTGAAATTGGACCCAACTAATTTATATTTTCAAACCAATCTTCCAGCCAGTCTATTATTACAGGGAAGATATGAAGAAGCCAAAAAATTATACCTTGAATGGAAAGACAAACCCTTCGATCCCGATGAACGTTATGACACGTTCAAAGAGGTATATCTGGAGGACATTGAAGCCTTTAAAGAAGAGAATGTAATACCTGATCAATACAAATTAAATGTCGATTGGATAGTTGATTTACTAAAAAGTTAATTTTTCAGGTATAACAATTTCACATGAAAGAGGTCAGAATCAATACCGTCGCGTTCAGCTTTATCGGACTTTTTCCTTATGAAGAAGAGAAGGTAAGAGGCCATAGGATTTCTCCTGACTATGAACCACTGAACATATATGCGGAGAATAAAAACTATTTTGATCAAAAATATTATTCCAACTGGATACAATCTTTTTTTCGCGACGCTCTCAGGCAAAACAAAACCCCTACTAATTTAAAACTAAAAGCCTCCAGTGCTCTCTTTCAAAAGGAATTAAAAATAGAAGTTGAGGGTCAAAACGATATAACATTTAAAATTAGAGAGATAGACCTTTTCTTTTTTGAAGCAAGCTTAGGCATCTTTGTTATCAAGGTTGACCTACCCAAGGTTCATTCTAATTGGAAGGATTTGGTTCGATTCGGAGCTTATTTTCGGAAGTCTACCATAAATGAAAAATATCAAAACCATAATCTTTCAATAGAAATTATAGAAGAATACATCTCTTCAAGATTTCATTCAGAAAGAACGGCCTGGAGACAATACAATCCATTGCTTAAATCAGCGATTTTTATTGATGTGGCCGAAGATATCGATAACGCTCTAATGAGTCACTTGTTATATCATGTGGGTACTTTTTCTCTTCCATTTGACGAAGGCAACATTTTCAGCCCTGATCCTCAATACCAGCAAAAAATCGTGGATGAAAATGCAATTAGCCCTTTTCTAAATTGGAAAGCTTTGTGCCTTTATGATAGTGTTAGTAGAATTGCCGTCAATCTTAACGATAAGGATGCACACAAACTTTGGGAAAATGAATATATCCTAATTTATGTCTATGTACTTTATACAAGATACTTTTTGCATTACACAAATAATCAATTGACTCAAATATTTCAAAACTCTAAATTAGTCGAAGATCAAAGAAATAAATTTTACAACTTCAAAAATCAATTTAATCACGCCAAGATTTCGTATAAATTCCTTCCAAATATTATATATGAAAAGCTAAGATCTTCCTTGGATATCAAAGTTGAACTCGACATTATTGAGGAAAAACTGACAAGGGTAAATGTATTAAGACAAGAGAAGTACCAATCCAGGGTAAATAGTATTTTATTTCTCTTGACGGTTTTAACGCTTATTTCTGTAGCATACGATGGAGGAGAGATGCTTGAACATTGTTTTGAGGGGTTGGAATCGCTCGATATTTCAATGTTCATTATTACTTTTTGTTCTCTAATAATGATTCTTCTTTTCTACACCAATATTTTTAAAAGGAAATAACTACTTCTTCTTACTCGGAAATCTTAGTGGATTATTTTAGCGATTGCATTCCTGATTAATTCCCAAAACATAGTTACCCACAACATCAACTACTCCGGCGGTTTCTGCACCTTGAAAGCCAGTAATCATTGCATTTTTCAGATTTTGCCTGGCATAGAGTGTAATTTCTTTTCCGAGTACCTGATATGTCCAATGCCATTTTTCTTCGTTGTAGCCAGTGGGACGTTCTGATCCTTTGGGTGTATACGATTGGCAGAAACCATAGGTCGCCGCATTGTTTGACAACCAATCATAGATTAATTTTCCCTCTCCTTTTTCAAAATATGCATTCGAAAATGAATTCAAGTCGATGTCCGTTCCCCAGTGGTGTCGTGATGTGCCAGGCATAGAACTGTATTCCAAAATTTTTAAGGCTCTTTCTACAGGATTCTGAATGTCCTTGGCAGCATTTGTTCCGTCTGATAATTTGGTTGCCCCTGTCCATTTTCGCTCCCAAATTCCTTTTTGATAATTGAAATTTCGAGTAGCGGATCTGATTTGTAGTGCAATGCCATCTTTTTTGGCTGCATTGTACATTTTTATATAAGCCTCAAGCACATCCTTTCTCAAGTACAATCCTCCACGATCTGCATATTGGGTTGGGATCAACTCAAAATCTTCATGGTTGACTGGTTCAAATTTTCCCATGCAATAGTCGGTAGTTAGATTTTTAATTAGGCCCGTAGCCAATGGTGTATTTGATGTTGCCTCTGAGACGGTAGCTTGCGAAATTGATTTTTCTTTTTGCTTATTGGATTCTCTGGAATCGGTTTTACACGCAGAAAAACTCAATAATAGCCCGATTAAAAAAAGATATGTATGTTTCATGCCCATTATAGTTGCAAGATCAGTTGAATTCAGGGGCCAAGATAGAGTGTATAATTACCAATCACTAATGTTGCACATCAAATTCGAAATTTGAATGGACTTCATATTAATTGGATACCTTTACTTCCATAACTTCAACTATGAAAAAATTACTTCTTATCCACGCAGCGCTTGAAATGATTGCCGGAGTCTTATTTGTGTTTAGACCGGATTTAATATTGATGATTCCAGGTCAGGATGCAACATCTATTTTTTTAGCCAAACTCTATGCAATTATCATGTTTACGTTTGGTGGAGTATGTTTTTTCCTGTATCGGATTTTTAAATACAATGATGTTTTCAAGAAGATAATTATGCTCATTATGGCTTTTCATTTGATGATAGCACTTCAAATGTACGCTGGGTTTAATCAAGGCCTGGTGATGAATTTGGGACCTTTTGGATTACACATCATATTGGCAGTACTGTTTGGTCTATTCTATATGAAAGAGATTAATTTATTTTCAAATCCGCAATCTTGAAAAACAGATGGACAAACTCATCCCTATTCTATTGGTGATTTTTGTTTTTGATTTAAAAGCACAAAAGGAAATACGCAACTTTATTTTTGGCCACAGCCTGATCCATCACGAGGTGCAGGTAAACATAACTCCAAGTCAGGAGACGTCGGTCCCTCATTGGTTGCACTTTTTAGCCGAAGAGTCAGGACATCAGTATGCCGTAAGCGGGCAGTACGGATTTCTTCCACAACACGCCAATCTGCCTCCCCTTGCACAGTGGGGATTTGATTTTGTCGAAGCCGCCTGGGATTCAGATAACGAATCATTTTCAGAGGCTGATTTTAATGCTATTCTTATTACACCGGGAAATTTTATTCAGTGGCAAGGGCCAAATGAAAATTATTTCGGTGATGACATTTCTCCTATTGATGCTACCTTAGATGTGTTTGAATGGTGCAATGAGCAGGAAGAGGGCCTCAATTTTTACATTTACGAAAATTGGCCTGATATGGCACCTTATCTATCCAATGGCTTTCCTCCTTCTGAAACGGAATGGAACGCTTATTTGGGTTATTTGAATGGGGATTTTCACGATTGGTTTCTTGAATATTTTAACGCTGTCGAGACCAGCTTCCCCAACTCATGTGTACGAATGATTCCAGTGGGTCCTCTCATCAATAATTTGATGAAAGAGGAGCCATTTAATCAAATACCTATTGACGAGTTATATGAGGATGATGCTCCTCACGGCAGAGCTTCCATTTATTTTTTGGTATCAATAGTCACCTATATGGCTATGTATGAAGAGAATCCTCCTGCTGATTATGCAGTAGATGAAATCATTCATCCCACCATAAGAGATAATTATTCAATCATTCTTTCCTATTTTAGAGAACAACTTGATGCATTTAACGACCCTCAGGGCAATAGTCAAGTATTTTGTAATGATATAATTGCCAAGACCACTCCAAACGAAATGGCATCGGACGAATTGCATGTATATCCAAATCCGACACACCGATACCTTTATCTTGATAAAATCAATGAGCATTGTATGCTGAATCTTTACGACCTGTATGGAAAATTGGTTTTTTCTCAATTGCTTTTTAGAAGCGAAGAGCAAACGGTCGATTTGGTAAATGTAGAAAATGGTATCTATCAAATGGTGCTTTACGATCTGAAAAATCAAATTCTAAATTCAAAAAGGATTATAAAATTTGAAGATTGATAATCGAACAAATTAAACCTTTGCCTTGAGACAAAGTCCAATCCAGGTATGCATATTTCCATACAGAAATAAATTCTACAAAATGAGAATATCCATTCTTGGGTTACTACTATTTGTTTGCTCACATGTATTTGCACAATTCACTCTTTCTGGTAAGGTTCAGACCCATAACGAGCCACTTGTGGGTGCAGAAGTTATGTTGTATAAAATGCGATCTGACATTTCTTTTGGAACCGTAACCAATAGAAGAGGAAGATACCGATTCGAAGGATTGGAGCAAGGAGAATACCGAATCGTGGTTTCCTACCTGGGATTCAAAAAAACACGGAAGCGAATAGTCCTGGAAAGCGACCTTTTAGTGGGTGCCATAATATTAGAAGAAGATGTGATTGAGATTGACGGGGTCGAAATTACGGGTAGTATGATCCAGGCCATTCAAAAAGGAGATACAACAGTATTTAATGCCGGTGCTTTCAAGACTTTGCCAGATGCAGACGCGAAGGATCTAATTGCAAAAATACCTGGAATCGTGATTGAAAATGGAACGATCAAGGCCAATGGTGAGGATGTTCAACGTGTGATTGTGGACGGCCGTGAGTTTTTTGGAAATGATCCCAATATTGCTTTAAATACTTTACCTGCGGAGATCATTGATAAAATCGAAATCATTGATGAACAGAGTGAGCAAGCACGTTTTACCGGATTCGAGGATGGTAATACGACCAAGACCATAAACATTGTAACCAAACAAGATAAACGAAATGGCGAATTTGGTAAGATTTTCGGTGGTTATGGGGAAGATGATCGGTATCAGGCAGGAGGGAATATCAATATATTTAATGGAGATCAAAGAACCTCTTTTATTGGATTATCCAACAATATTAATCAACAAAATTTCTCAACTGAAGACCTTCTGGGAGTAGTAGGGTCGAGTGGCAATCGAAGAAGAGGAAGAGGCGGCCGTGGTGGTGGCGGAAGAAGTCGAGGTGGACTGAATAACTTTCTGGTGGGTCAACAGAGTGGTATTGCTTCAACGCATTCGACAGGAGTTAATTTTTCGGATAAGTTTGGCGAAAAGGTAGAGTTTTCCGGATCCTATTTTTTCAATAATTCAGCCAATACTTCCATTCAAACGATTGAGCAGGAATATTTTGGAGGCAGATCAGATGGAGACCTCTACTTTGAGGACAATACCTCCGAATCTGATAATATGAACCATCGTTTTCAAGGTCGTTTGGATATCAAATTCAATGACAAAAACTTATTGACCATCCGTCCGCGATTGAGTTGGCAAAACAATAAATTGGATGAATTGGCGGAAACCCAATTTTTGCGAGGTATATCGGAAGCGGATATTGTCAATAACATCTATCAATCTGATCAAACAGGATATAATTTGAATAATAGTATCCTCTACAGACATTCGTTTGCGAAAAAAGGAAGAACTCTATCTCTCTCCTTTGAAAATAGCAGCGGTCCGGGTGATGGAAACTCTTTGCTCAATTCTACTCAGATAGTGGATACCACAGGTCTAATCACTACCGATCAAATTAGTGAGAACGAAAGGAGAGCCACTGGATTCGAGGCGGATTTGAGCTATACCGAACCATTATCCAAAAGAGGCAGATTAATGCTCAATTATGAAATTGAAAAAGATAATGGGACGAACGAGGAATTTACCTACGAAGGGGAAGCAATAGATCTCAATACGCAAATCGATGGTTTGTCTAATGATTTAAATAATGAAGAATTGACACAAACCATTGGCGCGGGTTATCAGTGGAGGAAGGATAAGACCATGATCATGGCAAGAGCCCGAGTTGAGCATACGAATATCAGTGCAGATCAAACGCTACCCTCAGAGTTTGCAACGGATAAATCGTATACTAATTTTTTGCCATTTGTAATGATGCGGCTGGATCTTTCAAAGACCAGTAATTTGCGATTGTTTTATCGACCCAGAACTTCAAATCCTTCCGCTACACAACTCTCAGAAACCATTGACAACAGCAATCCATTACAGTTGAGCAAAGGAAATATAGATATTGATCAATCGTATACACATAGTCTATTTGCCAGGTATTCTACTACAGACAATCAAAAAGGAACGGTTTTTTATCTTTTTGCAGGTGCCGACTATTCCAATAACTATATTGGGGACCAAACCTATCTTTCGGGCAGAGATGTAGCGTTGTATGATGAATTAGGTGTTGATGATCGAGCTCAATTAACCCTTCCTCAAAATTTGGGAGGATATTATAATTTGAGAAGCTATGTTACCCTGGGTATACCTGTTAATGCGATCAAATCCAAGCTTAATTTTAATATAAATGGTACGTATTCAAACATTCCGAGTATCGTTGACGATCAAGATAATGACACACGAAATGCGATCCTTGGGTTTGGGGTGAATTTGACATCAAATATCAGTGAGCATTTAGATTTTACCATTTCTTCCACAACCAACATCGGAGAAGCAAAAAATACTATACTTCCTGATCAAAATGAGAACTATGTGAATCAACAAACCGGATTAAAGCTGGAAGTAATTTTTCCCTATGGAATTACGTGGAGAAATCAGATGACACATCAGATCTTTAGTGGATATGGAGAAGGATTTGATGATAGTTTTTTATTGGGCATAATGAGCATTGGCAAAAAGTTTTTGAAAAATAATCGGGCAGAAATAAGTTTGTCAGTTTTCGATTTATTTAATCAAAATCAAGCCATTAATCGAAATGTGACAAGCACTTATATTGAAAGTACGGCTACCAATGTTTTACAACGTTATTTTATGGTAAACTTTAGGTACGATCTGCGGCATTTTGGAAAAGCTTCTCCTACGTCGCAAAAAGAAAAAGAACGAGGTCGAGGTCGAAGATGGGATAGAAGGCCGGGGATGTAATCGGAGGTAACAATAAGTATTTCAACTTTTCAGATTCCACATGGTAAATGTCAAGTGTATGCTAAGGTTTAACTACAAAGATGGACAACGGCTTGCATTTAGTATGGATTGTTGCGCTGATGTAATTGGGATAAATTATGTCGTCTAATACGTACAATAAAACAAGGAAATAAGCATTAATACACAATCGTTCTATTAATTCTTATTTTTGCAAAAAATGAGATAATGAGAAATATAATTATACTTCTGATCTTTGGAGTTGTATTGACTTCTTGCGGATCAACCACAGAAATGGAAAGTAAAAAGCCTGTACTTGACGAAAGTATACCTAAAAGGGAATCGAGCAATCAACCCAAGAAAAAAGCGAGTATAGATGCGGAGCAAATTGCTGCTCAATTGGGACTTTCCGAGGACAAAACCGATGAGTTTGTGAATATGTGGAATACCACGGAAGCTAAATTCAGACAGGCAAGAATAGATCACCGAAATGGAGACAAACAGCTACTCATCGCCAAAATGAAAGAGGTCAAGAACGAGCGAGATTCAGCATTGCAGGAAATTCTAACCGATACTCAATTGAGTAGATTCTATGAAATTATGGTTGAAAATCGCCCTAAAATGCCACCTGGCATGAAAAGAAAAATGGGTAACTAGACCATGTTATAATACTTCAGATACCACAAACACACTACCCGCCACTACAATAAGATCGGTTTCGCTGGATTCAGCCAAGGCCACTTGATATGCTACTTTGACGGTGCGATACGAATAGCCTTCAAGCTGGTACTCCTGTGCTTTTTCTCTTAGTTCTTCACCTTCAATGGCTCTTGTATTTTGAGCATTACAAAAGTAATACGTTGCATCTTTAGGAAGCAATGATAAAATTTCGTCGATGTCTTTTCCTTTCGATGCGCCCCATACCAAACGAAGTCTTGTATAAAACATTTTTTGAACCTCCTGCACTAAGTAGGTCACCCCAGCGACATTATGCGCACTATCTAAAATAACCAATGGATTATT
This sequence comes from Bacteroidota bacterium, assembly GCA_039194925.1. Taxonomy (GTDB): domain Bacteria; phylum Bacteroidota; class Bacteroidia; order Chitinophagales; family Saprospiraceae; genus CAJXUU01. Next base: position 8,319 of record JBCCVV010000016.1, on the reverse strand, counting down.
GCGAAGCGTAGACCATCTGCCTATATAATAGGTGAGCGTGTTTAGGTTTTTTATGCCTTGAGCAATTTTGTCGGTCATAAGATTGAAATGGTCCCTTAGATGATATAGCGCATAGAGTGAGGTGCGTAGATTTTTTAATTGGAAGGGACTGGACATTGGCGTTTCAATATCGAAATTCCAATCGCGATCCACCACATGAAAAGAGCATTTGGTGTGGTTGATTTTTTCGTTACAATTGTAGGCCGTATCATCTTCAGTATAATGTAGTATGGCATTTACCTCCTTAGCTTTATGGGCATATACGGGAAGCGTTTCAATTTGATTCTCTCCTATGACTACAGGTATGTTTTGTTTAAATATTCCAGCTTTTTCCCAGGCTATCTTTTCGATGGTATTCCCAAGAATACTCTGATGATCAAAACTGATATTGGTAATTACTGATAAAAGTGGCCGGATAATATTCGTGCTGTCCAATCTTCCGCCCAATCCTACTTCAATCACTGCCACATCTACTTTTTCTTTCGCAAAATGTGCAAAAGCCAAGGCGCAAGTGATCTCGAAAAATGAGGGTTTCATTTTCAGGATTTGAGCTCTATAGGTTTTGATGAATTGTGTTACATCTGCCTCTGAGATCAACTGACCATTAATTTTTATGCGCTCCCGATATGTCTTGTAGTGAGGAGATGTGTAGAGTCCTACTTTGTATCCATTTGCTTGAAGGCCAGCTGCGATCATATGAGATACGGAACCTTTTCCATTGGTGCCTGCTACATGTACAGATTTAAATTTTAAATGAGGATTATCAAGCATTTCGGACAGCGCAAAAGCGTTTTCCAAAGTACTGTTGTAGGCTATCTTACCTTTCTCTTGAAAGCTTTGCAATTCGTTGAATAGAAATGTTTCAGCGTCTTGATATGTCATGATTAATGGATGATCTATATGGTGTGCGCATGGGTGTTTAGGGAAAATATTAATTTGTATTCCTGACCTTAGCAAGCAAGTATCGTTCTAAGATAGGAAACATAATATTGGACAATCTGTTTTTTAACTAAAGAAGTAGTTTATAAACATCTGTTTTTAAATCACTTCATAATTTCTACACTAAGATATATACTGAATAATTAATAATGAACCTATCTTGTCCCTTGAAGTGAAAAGTACAGAAAATTTTGACTATATAATCTTAGGTGCTGGAGCAGCTGGTTTGAGTTTGGCGTATCGGATGGCTCTTGACGAGTTTTTTACATCCAAGAGAATTGCCATCATTGAAAAAGGAGAAAAAAATAAAAATGATCGAACCTGGAGTTTCTGGGAGTGTGAAAATGGCCCGTTTGAATCGATTGTAGAGCATAAATGGGACATATTGCATTTTTTTTCTAAAACACTTCAAAAGAAATTGGATGTTCATCCGTATAAGTACAAGATGATCTCAGGGTTGAAATTTTATAATTATACCTTGCCAACGATTCATGAAGCGCCTCATATTACTCATATTAAAGCAGAGGTTACCCATATTGAGGAAATGGAAGATGTGGTGAGAATCGATACATCTTCCGGAAGCTATGTCAGTCCGGTGGTTTTTAAAAGTTACCCGTCTGTAAAGCGCATCGATAAGGATCGTCATCTCTATGTAGATCAGCATTTTAAAGGGTTTGTTATCTCTACGGAAGAAGATAAATTTGATCCGTCGGAGGCTACTTTTATGGATTTTCGGATTGATCAGAATGGAGAAGCACGTTTCTTTTATGTACTGCCGCATAGTGCTAGGAAAGCTTTGGTAGAAGTCGCTATTTTTTCGAATGAGCTGTTAACGGATGATGCGTACAATACTATTCTCAAGGATTATATTCGGGATTATTTGGACATTCATAAATACCATATTGATGAAGAAGAATTTGGCGTGATTCCGATGACTACTTTCCCATTTAAAAATTACAATTCAAGACGAATTTTTCATATTGGAACGGGTGGAGGTGTTGTAAAGCCTAGCTCGGGCTATGCGTTCAAACGAATACAGGAACACAGCGATCAAATTATAGTGTGCCTGAAAAACAATCGGCCCTTGTCGAAAAGCTATGAAGGCCTGCACGGCAGATATGTGTTGTATGATAAGGTGATGTTGCATGCCATGCTGAAAAATGGAGTACCAGGTGAAGAGATTTTTACAAAATTATTTCAGAAGAAAAAAGCTTCTTCCATTTTCAAGTTTTTGGATCAGAAAACCAGCTTTTTCGAAGACCTGAACATTTTTACAGCCCCACCCATGTGGCCTTTTACCAAGTCTTTTTTTAGCGTTATCAGCAAATGAAATCACTGGAGCCAAATGCGATTGGAATTATGTCGGTGATCCATGAAGGTAGACCTCCTTTTGGACTTCAGACGTATTTTTTCGAAGATATGGTCAAAAGTGTGGGAATTAATGCCAATGCTTTTTTTTTCTTTTCACCATTGAATTGGAAAGAAGGCGAAAAAAGTGTTCCAGGGTATAATTATATACAGGATAAATGGGAGGAAACTGAGCACAAAATTCCAGATATAATCTATGATCGTGCATTCTCAAAAGAGAAAAATGACAAGCTATATTTGAAAAAAGTAAGAAGGTATTTGAGCGCTTCCAAAAAGATAGTTTTGAATCCATTGGGGCTGACAAATCTTCTAAATAATAAAGTGCAGTTTCAGGATTTTTTGCAAGAACATTATATTTCTACGCTTCGAACTTTTTCTTTTTCAAATCTTGAGGAAGCTCATTTTTTGGATTCTCTAATGACAAAAAGTGTTTATGTAAAACCAATCTTTGGCTCCAAAGGAGAAGGTATATATAAGGTTGAAAAGGAGGATGAGGACACCTATTTATTACATCATGACGACGATGTGATACCTTTTGAATCGTATCCACCCCTGGTAAGGTTGTTACTGGAAAAAATTGAGCATGGGGAAAACTATTTTATTCAAGAGGAAGCTCAGATTCAACTGTATGGGAATGCCCCATTTGACATTCGGGTATTAGTACAGAATTATGGAAACGACTACAAAGTAACGGGCAAAGCCGTCCGTATTGGTAAGAAATATGGTATAACTTCCAATCTTAATTCAGGGGGTCATGCACTTCCAATTGAGGGGTTAGCATCATTCTTTGAAGAAAATTATTCTTTAACGCTGAATGAATTGCACGAAAAGATTGATGATTTGTGCATGAACTGTTGTGATGAGTTGAGAAAAGAATATGGTGAATTTTGTGAAATCGGATTCGATGTTTTAATTACCAAAGATCGAGGACAGGTGATTTTAGAAGCTAACGCAAAGCCATCACGATGGGTATTCGTAAAGATGGCGGATTATTTGGAAAGTGTGGGAAAAGATAATTCTTATTACCTTGATCGACGAAAAGAGACGGTCAGTGTACCTATGAAGTATGCTGCTTTTTTGCTATCCAAGTCATAAAACTTAGGTCATAAAAACAAATTTCATTTCACTGCTTATTCTAATAATAGGATTTCAAAGTCAATGCTTATCGCAAAAAAATGATACCGGAAAATTTAAAGCGGGGTAGTGCTATGCGAAGTGTAAGGTCCCGGAAGAAGTGATGATAGAAATCGAAGAATTTTTCGTATACACTGGTGATGGTAATGAGAATGTTGAAATCATAGAAAAGAAAATTGTGGTAAAATCGGCTCAAACAAAATGGATTAAGAAGCCAGCGAATTTAAAGACAAAGTGTGCGTCTCCGGATCCTAACGACTGTATGGTTTGGTGTCTTGTTGAGGAGGAAGCGGTTGTAAGAACCATCCAAGTATTGGTCGATACGACTCAGACCAAAAACGATGTAATCGAACGTATAAAAAAGCAAACTGGAGAAGAAAAAAGAGGAACCATGGAATGGAAAGAGGTCGTCTGTGAAAAATATATCGATGTTTCACTCATACAATCCGTGCAAAATCGATTATTAGAAAAAGGGTTTTATGGCGGAGACAAAAACGGCAAGATGGATAAATCCTTTAAAGATGCATTATCATTATTTCAAATAGAAAATACACTTCCAGTAGGGCAATTTGATTTTGAAACATTGGATGTGCATGGCGTGCTAGTCAATTAAGCTTTCGTTCAAAACAGAGTGGAAGTTTGGTTTGTTTTTTGCTGATGTTAATGATGTAATCAGTTTATATTTTAGGTGTTTTAGTTAGATCGAAATAGTAGATAGTCTCCTTTTTGGCTATCTCGTTCATTTTCATTTACGTATTAAATTACTCTTATTCACTTCTAGGATTAGTCTGATTATTTTTCCTTTACTAATTAAAATATTGAAGAATGACTATGAAAAATCCTTGGCAAAATGCTCGTGCCTGCTACAAAGAGTTAGTAGATAAATTACCGGGCTCAACTACTATTTCTGTAAATCATGGAACAGAAGAAGAAATCGTGAAGTATTACAAAAACGCAAGAATCTTCAATCGTAGATTGCAACGAAACCCTTTCATCATTGTGTATTGTGAATCGTCTTCAGATGTCCAGACTACGTACAAAACGGCCGTTGCACACAACTTACCCATTCGAGTACGTGGTGGTGGGCACGATCATGAAGGTGAAAGTTCGGGAACCAATACTGTTTTGATCGATCTATCCAAAATGAATACGGTTGAAGTAGATCCGACTATGGGAATCGCCAAAATAGGACCGGGAAATCGATTTATTAAGCTTACCACAGATTTGGCGAAAAAGGATGTGATGATCGCTCACGGTACGTGTGCCACTGTGTGTATTGCGGGATTTACCCTTGGCGGTGGCTGGGGCCCTTGGACCAGGAAAATGGGCATGAATTGCGAGCATTTGGTAGGTGCCACCTTAATGCTAGGCAATGGTGAATTGGTTGATGTAGATGTGAAAGACGGCAAAGTACCCGATTTGTTGTGGGCGCTTCGTGGTGGCGGTGGTATGAGCTATGGAATTGTCACCGAATTTAGAATTCAAACCTTCCCATTGCCAGAACAGTTGATAAAATTTGAAATTGAATGGAATACCTATTTTCCACCTAAACGCGTGGGGTTGATTCAGGATAGTATTGTACCTACCATAAAAATATTAAAAGCATGGGAAGGGGTAATAAAGTCCGCAGATACAAGTCAACTCATTGGAACCAATCTTAAGGTGAACGGCAAATCAGACAAGGACGGATTTGATATAAACACTGTTTATCATAATTCAGTGATGTATGGATATTGGGAAGGAACGAAAAAGAGCCTGGAGGAGTTTGTAACCAAACATTTTGGTGATTTGTACCATACGTTGACCATTGATGGTGAAGGAGGCATACATCCAGAGCACCCGCACTTGAAGAATGAATACGGCAGAAGGTCGTTGATGAGCGCATGGGATAGAGAGTCCCTACACAAGGTGCAAAAGCAAATGATCGATAGGGGATTATTGCAAGGTGAGCCCATTCCACCAGATCTGGATCAACCCGCTCCCCATAAAATCACTTCCAGATTGGTGAATCAAGAAGGACTATCTGAAAAAGGGTACGAACAACTATTGAGGAGTCTTACTTCACATCTCATTTCGGAAGAAAATCGACCTTTAGGGTTGTTTACTTACATAACGCTTGGGGCAATTGTTGGCGATTATTACCGGACTCATCCGGACGGGGATAGTGCCTTCCCATACAAAGACAAACTGTACACCATACAATATCAAACCTGGTGGAATACGACAGAAGAGGATAAGAAGGACGGTCAGGATAGCAATGTGTACGATCATACGAATCGAGCATTGGATTGGATGGAAGTATGCAGAGATTTTGACATCCCCAATACTTCCGGTGCATTTATCAGTTTTAAAGATGCTTCCATTCCAACGGAAGTCTATTTTGATAAAAGTTATGAACGCTTAAAAAAGATAAAAATGGAGTTATGTAAGGATCCACATAATCATTTCCGTACTCGAAAAACGATTATATAGAAACTTAATAATTCCATAAAGGGATGTTATCTTTCTGGATTTACAATTAAGAATAATGCGTTTGAATAATTTGATAATAAAATCTTCATCCAAATTGCCGCATTTAAAAGAAATTGCAAAGTTTGAAAATGAGAATGATGTAAGATTTCCAAAAGACTATACTGATTTCTTAATAAATATAAATGCAATTGAAGTTGAAGAGAATCGATTTTCTAATAATGATAGGATAGTAGAAATTGATATGTTTTATCCCTTTGATGCGAATCATGAACTTTCTTTCCAAAGGACTTTTTCAAACCTGCATGTGGATTTATTAGAGAGAAAATATATCTCATTCGGAAGGGATGAGGGAGGATGGCAATTTGTATTGAGTGTTCAAAAAATTGATTATGGAAAAGTATATCTCTGCAGATATGATGAAGCTTTAGAAGATGGATTGACTTTCCTATCAGAGACTTTTAAAAGTTTTATTAATGGATTGCATTAAGATTTCTTCGCCAGAAATTAGGAAAGGATAGGATATTTAAAACGGAATATCGTCCGGCATCATTCCTGGAGGAGGATTTATACCACCTGAATCGGATCCACCGGCATCATCGTTCATTTTGGATTGCTTGGTTACTATACCACCGCCAAATGGATCGGCTACAAAGTCGCTGAGATCGTTGGAAAATCCTCCTTCACCTGGATCCTCGAACTTCACGAATTGTCCCACAAATCGTAATTCGACCGTATCCAAACTACCATTTCTGTGTTTGGCCACAATGATTTCCGTAAGGTCGGTAGGGACACCCATATCTCCCTCTTCTATTCCATAATAGCCCGGACGATAGATGAAGGTGACAATATCTGCATCCTGCTCAATCGCTCCAGATTCCCTCAAATCCGAAAGCATGGGTCGTTTTTCCCCTCCTCTCGATTCTACGGCTCGGGATAGCTGTGAAAGTGCGATTACCGGCACATTTAATTCCTTGGCCAAACCTTTCAAGGCTCTTGAGATAGACGAAATCTCTTGCTCTCTATTCCCTCGACCATCCCCAGGAGCCCCGCTCATCAGCTGAAGGTAATCGATAACGATCATCTGAATGTCACTGTTTTGTTTCAGTCGACGACACTTTGCCCGTAATTCGAAAATATTGATTGCCGGAGTATCATCGATGAAGATGGGAATATCTGCGAGTTTTTCAACGGCATCGTGCAATTTTCGCCATTCGTATTCTTCCAATTGTCCATTTCTCAATTTACTTCCAGAAATCTCTGCTTCCATGGAGATAAGCCTTTGTACCAATTGGACACTCGCCATCTCCAGAGAGAATACGGCCACCGCATTTCCATGTTCTGCGGCATTTTTAGCCAAAGAAAGCGTAAAAGCCGTTTTACCCATACCCGGACGAGCGGCGATAATGATTAAATCGGAAGGTTGCCAACCACTGGTAAGTTTATCAAGCTCTACGAAACCTGTGGTTACACCCGTCATTTCCGATCCTTTTTGGGAAGCCGCTTCAATTTCACGTTGAGCTTTGATCGCGAGATTTTTCAATGACTCATAACCTGTATTCAGGTTTTTATCGGTGATTTCGTATAAGTTTTGTTCTGCGGCATCCAACAACTCAAAAACATCTTTTGTATCGTCAAATGAATCCTTGATGATCATTGTGGAAACTCGAATCAATTCACGTTGGATAAACTTTTGTGCGATGATCCGTGCATGAAACTCAATATTGGCGGCAGAAGCTACTTTATTCGTCAGTTCCATGAGATAACTGATCCCACCAATCTTTTCAAGTGTTCCTGCTTTTTTCAATTCTTCGTGTACAGTGAGAAGATCAATGGGCTGTGACTTCCCATAGATGGTCTCCATGGCACGGTAAACTTCCTGATGAGCTTCAAGATAGAATGATTCTTTTCTAAGTATCTCAGTTACAGTAGGTAATGCGTCTTTATCAAGCATGATGGCACCTAAAACTGCCTCTTCAAGAGGAATGGCTTGAGGTTGGACTTTACCGTACACAAGTTCATTTGAGACGTTATTGCCCTTCACTGTACTCATGCGATTCGAGACAGTCTTCATCATTTTATCAATATCTGACATTGCGAGTTTTGACTAAAGAAACGTATTACAAAAAATTCTAATTACAAAGCTAATAGTTCCCTTCGGATTAAAAATTTTTCCACAAAAGCTGAACTGTTAGTGGTTTGTGGAAAATGTGCATTTAATGTGGAAAACTGATTTTCCGAAGCGTTCTGTAAAGATAGTGGTTTTCCCTTAAGCGCGCAGTACATATTAAAAATTAATCATATGTAAATTTTTTTATATATAAAACCTTGTGATAAAAAGGATACTTATCTTTTTAACGTTGAATTAAT
>JBCCVV010000015.1:0-48622 GCA_039194925.1 Bacteroidota bacterium | reverse complement strand
TCATGCGTGCAAAATAGCCTTATTTTCTTTAAAGTGATTTAATCATAGAAGCCGTTTAAAAAGGTATGTTAAAATGATTTGTAAGTGCTTGATTTTCAAATTGAAGCTCTTTTTGAAATTCATAGCTAAAGCTCTACGCGAGCTACTGCTATGAATTTCAAAAAGAGCTTCAATTTGAAAATCAAGCACTTACAAATCATTTTAACATACCTTTTTAAACGGCTTCTATGATTAAATCACTTTAAAGAAAATAAGGCTATTTTGCACGCATGAAGAATAATTTTCATAATACTCCTATAATTTATTGCACAATTTTATTCTTTGTCTTATCATTTTTATGCCCATTAGCTCTTTCCGGGCAAACATTTATTGTACAGCCTTATCTTCAAGACTTAGGTCAAAATGAGGTGACCATTATGTGGGAAACGGATATTGAGGACTTAGGAAGTGTGTTCTGGGGAACAGGTCCTTTCGATCTGAACAATGAATCAACGAGTGTCTCAATCGTTGGATCGGGGACATCGAGAATTCATACATCCATTTTACCATTGCTGGATCCGGCTACTAAATACTATTATCGTGTAGTAATGGATGGAGGTGCTCAAAGCAGGATGTATACGTTTAAGACGTTGGAATTACCATCTGCCGAGCAAAATTCTCAATTCATCGCCATGAGTGATATGCAAAGGGATGGAAGTAAACCAGACAAATTCAGAGAGATTGTAGAGGAAGGGGTGATTCCGATTGTCTATTCAGAAATTGGAGATTCGTTGTATGATTTGGAAGGTATCTTGATTCCTGGAGATTTAGTGGTGACCGGCGGCAATTACGCTCAATGGAAGGATCATTTTTTTTCGAAAGCAGATAGCATTACTCCAAACGTACCGCTTTATCCTGTTCCTGGAAACCACGAATATTTTGGCGGAGGACTTCCGAATTTCAAAAAATATTTTTCATTACCGAATAACGGATCAATTATCGAAGAATGCTGGTATAAAGATATTTCAAACGTACGTATCATTGGACTGAACTCGAACAGCGGTAGTGCGGATCAGAATACTCAGTTGAATTGGTTGAGTGAGGTGCTGGATTCTACGTGCGACGATGCTTTTATTGATTTTGTCTTTGCAGAATTGCATCATCCTTATAAGTCTGAATTATGGACACCCGGTGAAAGCAGTTTTACGGAAAAAGTAGTGGATTCCTTGGAGCAGTTTACATCCACATGTGGCAAAGCATCCATTCATTTTTTTGGACATACGCATGGTTACAGCCGAGGACAATCACGCGATCACAAACATCTTTGGATCAATGTAGCGACTGCTGGTGGTGCAATTGATAATTGGGGAGAATTTCCCAATGCAGATTATGAAGAATTTGTCAAAAGTCAGGATGAATACGGGTTTGTTTTGATCGATGTCGTAGCGGGTGATGATCCCACATTTACGATAAAAAGATATGGACGAGGCGATCAGGATGTCATTCAAGACAATGTATTAAGAGATTCATTAACCGTTTTGAACAATGACATTGCTCCTCAAACTCCTTTGGCTATTTTTCCAGCTGGTGATACGATTTTGCCTTATTGTATTACACTAAAAGCATCCGACTTTTATGGAGAAGAGGATACGCATCAGGCGTCGCATTGGCAGGTTGCAGAGGGAAGTAATTTCACCGATAATTTGTTGACGGAAAGTTGGGCGCAAAATGAAAACTTTTATAATGAGATCAATACCCAGTCAAACGATGATTTAACGGATCAATCCTTTCAAAACATCAATTCATCCGATACACTTTTCTGGCGGGTGCGATATCGAAATCAAAATCTGGAATGGAGCGAATGGTCGGTGCCTGTATTTTTCTTTTTGGGTGGAAATATCGATACACTATCTTCCAATCTTGTAATGAATGGAGGCGCTGAAAATGATATTCAGAATTGGGAGGGAGACATTGAGGCATTGGAATTGGGTGAGTGCAATTCGGTATTGCCCTTCGAAGATGATTTTAATTTCGGTGTTGGAGGTATTTGTCAAAATGAGTCCGATGAAGGAATAGCAAGTCAAATGATCGATTTGACCAGTTTTCAATCGAATATTGAAACTGGTAAAATTTCACTAAGCTTTGGAGCGTATATGCGTAATTTTTCGGGTTCCGATGTTCCTGAGATTTATGTAGAATTGATTGATAAAGATATTGTGGTGGAAACTAGTGCTGTGCTTTCGAATACCACTTCAACGTGGACTGAACAGAATCAAATTTTGATCGTACCAGAGGAAGTAGACAGTTGTAGGATAATACTGAAAGGTACGCGAAATGCAGGATCGGATAACGACAGCTATTTTGATAAGATCTATGCATATTTGATTGATGTAGAAGATTGTCCCATATGTTTTGGATCACAATTTATAGATAGCGATGCAGATGGTTTTTGTTCTGATATAGATTGCAATGATGGTGATGGAACGATCAATCCTGCAGCCCTGGAGTTATGTAATGGGATAGATGACAATTGCGATGGTATAGCTGATTCTGGGAATACAGTAATGTGGACTGGTGCTGGTGGAAATTCCTCATGGAGCAACCCTTTGAATTGGAATCAGCAGATGGTACCCTTACCTTGTCAGCATGTCATTATTGACAATACCAGTTCAGTTGTGGTAAATGCTGCTTTTGAATGTTTGAGTCTTGAATTGGCAGCGAGCAATCAATTGGAAATCTCAACGGAAGGTACATTAATTATCAATGGACAAAATGTAAACGGAAACCCATCTTGTAATATTAATGGCACTATGATCATCAATGGCAGATGTGATTTGAAAAACTCGCAGGTAAAAGGTTTTGAGGTAGGTGGTATTTTAATTAATAATAACAAAATCAACATAGAGAAAATCAATTTACAGAGTATTACATTATCAAGTGGAGGAAGGTTTGATAATTTGGGCAAAACAGTTTTGAAATGATTCTAAAGAAGATAACTTCTAGGAAGTTTGCATTTTTGATAAAATAAATTGTTACAAAAAAACATTTTTTAAGAAAACGTGATTTTTTTACGTTTTATGTTATAAAGTTATAACTTGGATAGGTTTTTGGTGTTTATTATAGGAGTTAATGTGAAAATAATACGAAATTATGTTTTGTCGATTTGTCGCTAAAAATATCCTATCAATACGAGAAGAACGAGAATTTGACATGTTTCCCAGCGGGAAGCAACGAAGTCATTCTCATCATAAATACAATTTCGATGAATCAGAAGTACTAAAAATGGCCGCTCTTTATGGAGCCAATGGTGCTGGTAAATCTAATGTGATAAGAGCAATATCCACTTTTCAGAATGTAGTAGGGTTAGGGGCCATAACAACCGAGTTTGTCGAAAGCAAAAATGAATTTGCTTTGGAAGAAGAAACTCAATTATTAGGGATAGAATTCATTTATAATAATAAGTATTACAGTTATGCATTTGAGTATTGTCAAGACAAAATTCAGTCTGAAGAGTTATACATCATTAGAAATAATATAGCTGAAAATGAATTGGTTTTTAAGAGGTATCAAGAGAATAATGAACTAATTATAGAACTTAATGAAGAAATTAGAAAGGACCAAGAAGCGGTTTTGTTTTTTAAACTACTACAAAATAAAACATTAGGAAAAAAAGAGTTGCTATTGACTAAGGTACTTACATTAGGATACGAAGATAATAAAGATATTAATTCAGTTGTATAATTTATCAATTATTGTATAATAATTATATTTCCTACCTCAAAATTCAATTCTCATATACTTGGTTTTTTAATGGATGAAGATTACTATTATTTTGTTCGGGAATATCTAGTATCTGCGAATGTTGGTATTAAAGATATTGAATTTTCACATATCTCAATTGAGGAGTATTTTGGTTCAAATGAATCAGACTTAGTAGAGAAAATTAGAAAGGAGATGATTGCCGAAAACTTATGGATAAAAGTTGTTGAGGACCGTAATGGAAGATTAATTTCGGTTCTAAGGAAAGATGACGTAATAGAGGTTGTTGAATTATTATTTGTTCATGAAAGTAAAGGTCAAAAAATATCATTTACCCTTGACATGGAATCAGATGGGACAAGACGATTATTCGACTTAATTCCAATTCTTTTCCAAGCCAGGAGCAAAGAAACTACATTTTTTGTGGATGAAATGGAAAGAAGCATTCATCCAAGCCTGATTCATCAATTGTTGCTTAAATTTTCTCAAAATTGGAAAACTAAGGGACAGATCATTTTATCAACACACGAAACAAGTCTTTTAGACCAAGACATTTTTCGGCGTGATGAAATCTGGTTTGTTGAAAAAGATAAAAATGGATCAACAGATTTATATCCTTTATCGGATTTTAAGGAACACCACACAAAAAATATTCGAAATGGGTACCTAAGTGGTCGTTATGGAGGCATCCCATTTTTAGGAGACTTAGAAAAACTAAATTATAATCAGGATGCCATTACTGAGTAGGCGAGATCACAAAAAGAAAGACCCATTTCGTGACGCTACACTTTTCATCATTGTTTGTGAAGGAAGTAATAGAGAGCCTGAATATTTTGAATACTTTGATAGGTTATCTGCAAGAATAAAAGTAAAAGCTGTAGCAAATATAGATGGAAAGAGTTCACCAAAGCATATGGTCAATAATGCGAGCGTTACAGTAGATCAAATTGTACTGGATGGAGGTGATTATTCACTTTGGATAGTAATAGATACCGATCATTGGATTAAGCAAGGGCATATTCCTCAATTGAAAAAGTCATGTGATGAACAGAATTGGAATTTAGCTATATCAAATCCTTGTTTTGAAGTATGGCTGAATTTTCACCTTTCTTCAAGACAACCAGAAAAAAGTATTGAGCTTTGTAAAACTTGGAAGACCTTTCTAGATAAACATGACACTGAATTTAGTCATGAGACATTACCCGCACTAATTGAGACCGCCATCATAAATTCCAAGAAACATTTCCAACAAAAAGGTTTTTTACCTGAACCAGGAAGTACACAAGTGTTCAAGTTAGCTCAACAGATTTGGCCTTTGGTTGAGAAGGTACTTAAGTAGTTCATAGAAGATAACCAGCTGCTATCATAATCCAGTTCATATTATCTTTTTTAATGAATAATTTACACCCTTTTACTTTTGATTTAAAATTACTTGGTTAACTTTCCAATCATTAACTAATGCTTCTCAAAATATGGTCAAAAACCATTCGCTATTCTCAGATTTCGATCTTTATTTATTTGGTGCCGGATCGCATACCCGACTCTACGAAAAGTTTGGTAGCCACATCACAACAGTTGACGGAGAAAAAGGAACTTACTTTGCAGTCTATGCACCCGCAGCTAAACGGGTAGAAGTAGTCGGAGGATTCAATTACTGGCAAGGTCATGAGCATGCGCTCAATGTTCGATGGGACAATTCAGGAATCTGGGAGGGCTTCATCCCGGGAATCGGAAAGGGAGAATTGTACAAATACAAGATATACTCACATCACGATGATCACGTAAGAGAAAAAACAGATCCTTACGCCAGATTGTATGAAATGCCACCCAAAACAGCCAGTGTAATTTGGGAGGATAAATACAAGTGGAAGGATAAGAAGTGGATGAAAGGGCGTTATGAGAATAATAATCTCAATGCTCCTATTTCGGTCTATGAAGTTCATCTGGGCAGCTGGAAAAAAAATGAAGATGGAAGCAGATCATTGCATTACGACGAGTTGGCAAAGGAGTTGGTTGACTATGTGAAGGAAATGAACTTTACACACGTCGAGTTTATGCCTGTAATGGAACATCCGTTTTTCCCTTCTTGGGGCTATCTCTGTACAGGATACTTTGCACCGAGCAGCAGGTATGGTAACCCGGAATTATTCAAACTTCTTGTCGACAAACTTCATGAAAATAACATTGGAGTGATCTTGGATTGGGTGCCTGCTCATTTTCCTTCAGATGAGTATGCTTTGGCTGATTTTGATGGTTCTGCTTTATACGAACATCCGGATCGCAGTAAAGGATTTCATCCCGATTGGAACAGCTTGATTTTCAATTTTGAGCGGCCTCAGATACGATCTTTTTTATTGTCGAGTGCGCGATTTTGGCTGGATCAATATCATGCGGACGGTCTGCGCGTCGATGCGGTAGCTTCCATGCTTTATCTGGACTACAGCAGAAGTGAAGGTGAATGGTCTCCCAATGAATTTGGAGGAAATGAATATTTGGCGGCGATCGATTTTCTGAAAGAACTCAATGCCAGTATGTATGCAGATTATCCGGATATCTTGATGATCGCCGAAGAAAGTACTGCATTTAATGGAGTGACGAAACCTGTTCATATGGGTGGCTTGGGTTTTGGGTTGAAGTGGATGATGGGATGGATGAATGATGGATTAGAGTATTTTAGCAAAGATCCCATACACAGAAAATACCACCACCATGAAATAAGTCGCAGTCTTACGTATGCATTTTCAGAAAACTACCTGTTGCCTCTATCACATGATGAGGTGGTTCATGGCAAGGGATCGCTTTTCGAAAAAATGCCAGGAGACGATTGGCAAAAATTGGCCAATGTACGACTGCTGTTTTTAAGCATGTACACTCATCCAGGGCAAAAGCTTCTTTTCATGGGATGTGAGTTTGGTCAAACATTTGAATGGAACGTGAATCATGCCTTGCATTGGGAGTTATTAAATTCACCACTTTGGAAAGGTATGAAAGAGTGGGTAAGCACATTGAATGATTTCTATAAATCGGAAGAAGCGCTCTACAAACTAAACTATATTCCAGAAGGCTACGAATGGATAGATTATGGAGACTCGGAAAATTCGGTTCTTAGTCTTATTCGAAAATCAGAAGAGGAATACTTAGTTGCTGTATTGAATTTCTCTCCGGTGGTGAGAAACGATTATCGGATTGGTGTGCCGGAAAACGTAAAGTATAAAGAAGTATTGAACAGCGATTTGTCGAAGTTTGGAGGTAGCAATGTGCGAAACTCCAGAATGGTAAAAGCGGAAAAAATAGCTTCACACGGAAGAGAATATTCTATTAGTATTACGTTGCCGCCATTGGCCGGTATCATTTTTAAACCCAAAAAATAGCATGGCACATAAGATAAAGGTATTACAAATTTCTACGGAATGTTATCCTGCAGCCAAAGCTGGCGGTATGGGAGATGTGGTCGGTGCTTTACCGCTCTATCTTCCGGGGCAGGGAATCGAGTCCAGTGTAGTGATTCCCAGGTATAAAAGAAAGTGGTTTGAGGATCATTCTTTTGTTAGTATTCATTCGGGTACGGTAGCGCTTGGTGAAAGAGATGTCCAATTTGAGATTCAAAAACTGGCTTCTACAGAGTTGGGCTATCCTTTTTATTGTGTAAATATTCCGGGTCTTTTTGATCGAGAGGATATTTATCTGGCGGATGATGGACATGGTTATCCAGATGAAAAAGAACGTTACATTTCTTTTCAATTGGCAATATTGCATTGGTTGACGGACGGTACAGAGTCATTTGATGTCTTGCATTGCCATGACCATATGACAGGATTAATTACATTTTTAATGCAATATTGTGAGGCATTCCGAAAATTAAAGGATATACCCACTGCGTTTACGATCCACAATGGAGAATATAGAGGTGTTTTTGGTTGGGAAGTAATGGCATATTTCCCTTGGTTTGAAGAAGGGCGCGGCGGACTTTTAGATTGGGATGGTGACATTAATAGTCTGGCAACAGCACTAAAGTGTGCCTGGAAAGTAAATACGGTCTCTCCGGCCTACATGCAGGAGTTGATCGACGATATGGGGGCGCTCACCCCACTGATACGGCATGAGCAAGCCAAATGTTTGGGTATAATCAATGGCATAGACGATGTACTTTGGAATCCTGAAACGGATAAATATTTGAAAAATCGCCGCCTGGTCAAAAACAACTGGAAGGGGTTTAAATCTAAAAATAAAACCTTCTTACTGAAAAAGTATGATTTGAAGGCAAGACGTCCATTAATTGGATTTATTGGCAGGATGGCACATCAAAAGGGAGCAGATATTTTGATTGAATCTGTAGAACAATGCCTCGCTGAAGGAATGAAATTCTCGACCGTAGTTTTAGGTTCAGGAGACAAACAGATCGAAACGTCGTTGGTTGATCTTGCGAAAAAATACCCTAGAGATATTGGTGTGACGATTGCGTATGATGAGAAGTTGGCAAGAGCGATTTATGCCGGATGTGATTTTCTAATGATGCCTTCCAGATTTGAGCCATGCGGATTGAACCAAATGTATTCGATGAGGTACGGAACGGTGCCGATTGTTTCCCACGTGGGGGGATTAAAGGATACGGTGCCGGACATCAATGACAATGGGTATGGCATTGTTGCTCGAAGTGTGGATGCAGAAGGATTTAAGGAAGGCATTCAACGGGCGATAGCATTTTATGGAGATAAAAGTGGCCTAGCCAAACACATAAAGAAAATTACCAAAATTGATTATTCTTGGAATAATTCCGCGAGTCAATATGCGGAAATGTATAGAGAGTTATTGAAGAACTAATACTAAATTAAACTAACATATGTCCACAACAGAAAGAACAGTTGCCATAATCCTTGGAGGTGGGGTAGGCTCCAGATTGTATCCTCTCACTGCCCAACGTTCAAAACCTGCTGTACCCATTGCTGGTAAGTATAGATTGATTGATATACCCATCAGTAATTGTATCAATAGTAAGATTCATAAGATGTTTGTTTTGACGATGTTCAATTCGGCATCATTGAATATGCACATTAAAAATACGTACCAATTCGACATATTTTCTTCCGGTTTTGTGGATATTTTGGCGGCTGAACAGACTCCAGACAACAAAGATTGGTTTCAGGGAACTGCCGATGCCGTAAGACAGTCGATGTCTCGGTTGCGAAAGGTGGATCATGATTATGTACTGATTCTTTCCGGAGATCAATTGTATAATATGGATCTGGAAGAGATTCTACAGAATCACAAAGATTCCCAGGCGGACTTGACCATTGCTACTATTCCTGTTGTGGAAAGCGATGCTACGAGTTTTGGAATCATGAAAACAGTAGCTGATGGCACAATTGAATCGTTTGTTGAAAAACCTTCTATTGATGAAGTAGGCAACTGGAAATCTGAACTTCCGCAGCACTATGTGGATCAGAAAAAAGACTACTTGGCTTCTATGGGGATTTATGTGTTTAACCGAGAAGCCATGGACAAGCTTTTTGCCGAAAATGAAGGATCGAATGATTTTGGAAAGGAGATTATACCGTATGCAGTGAATAATGATAACTATCGAGTACACAGTTATTTATACGATGGATATTGGGCGGATATTGGAAACATATATTCATTCTGGGAAGCCAATCTTAAACTTACTTCATTCCTTCCGGAATTTCATTTATACGATAATGTTCGGAAGATATATACTCACGCACGAATGCTAGCACCCACCAAGATTTTTGGGACAGTAATCAATCATGGATTGTTTTCTGAAGGATGTATTTGTCATGCAAAAGAGGTGAATTATAGTGTGGTAGGAGTGCGATCTCGAATAGGAAGAAATACGGTGATAAAAGATTCTATTATCATGGGGAATGACAGACATCAGACGGTGAATGAAATCAATGAATTGGATAAAAATGAATTATTAGGAATTGGTAACGACTGCCATATTGAAAGAGCAATTCTCGACAAAAATGTGCGAATTGGCAATAATGTCACCATAAAAGGCAGTGAAGGATTGGAAGATATTGAGACCGATACCTATTGTATTAGAAATGGAGTAGTCGTTGTGAAAAAGAATGCACACATTGGTGATAATGAGACAATTCCAAAAAACATCGTGTAAGGATCACACTAAGTTGTTAAACAATATCGTAAAGTTGTTGAACAATATTATATTTGTTGCCTTAATATTCTGATTTTTTTAGAGAGAATAGGCAAAGTATAATATGAACATGGAAATTGTAAACCCAATTATATATTCGGATAAGGAAGGATATCCCTCGGCAATGCATTCGTATGATATGCAGGAGGACTTTCTGGAAATCAAGGATCACAACGGAGTTGCACTGCGCATTTACATTATTGATGAATACATTCTTCGATTTCGATATGCAGTTGAAGGTCTTTATGAGAGCGATTTTTCGTATGCAATTGATCCAACATTCCAAAAGAAAAAGATCGAAACCAAATTGCTGGAAAGTGAAAAGTTATTGACGCTTTCTACTCCGGCGGTTGTTTGTAAAATAGCAAAAAGAGACCTCCGAATTAGCATTTACGATCATGCGGGACGAATTATTTTAGAGGATGAAAAGGGCTTCCATTGGGAAGAAAATAAAGAGTATGGAGGTTTTATTGTGCAAAACAGTAAGGTAGTTCAATCCAATGAAGTGTTTTATGGGCTCGGTGATAAACCAACGGACCTAAACATCAGGGGAAAAAGATTTCAGAATTGGGGAACCGACGAATATGGATATCATTATAACACCGACCCACTTTATAAAAGCATTCCCATCTATTACGGACTGCATAACAACATTGGATACGGCGTCTTTTTTGACAATAGCTTTGAAGCCTATTTCGATTTTGGCAGCGAACGAACGAATGTCACCAGTTTTTGGGCACAAGGAGGCGAAATGAACTATTATTTTATCGCCGGACCTGAATTGATGGATGTTTGTCGCAGATATACTATGCTCACAGGAACTCCGGAAATGCCACCAATGTGGGCATTGGGATTTCAGCAGTGTAAATGGAGTTATTACCCGGAATCCAAAGTGAAGGAGATTACTTCTACCATGAGAAAGTTGAAAATACCATGTGATGCCATTTACCTGGATATCGATTATATGGATGGGTTCAGATGTTTTACATGGAATGAAGAGTACTTTCCAGAGCCAAAACGCATGGTGGAAGAGTTGAAGGAAGACGGATGGAAAACAATGGTCATAATTGATCCTGGAATCAAAAAAGACATGACGTATTCGGTGTTCAAAGAAGGATTGGAGAAGGGATATTTCTGCCGAAGAATGGATGGTCCCTACGTGGAGGGAAAGGTTTGGCCCGGGATGTGTTATTTCCCGGATTTTACTCGTCCGGAGGTGAGAGAATGGTGGGCAGGATTGTATAAAGATTTGATCGAGGATATAGGAATTGCGGGCGTATGGAACGATATGAATGAGCCGGCTCTTTTTGAGGTGCCATCGAAGACTTTTCCAAATGATGTGTTGCACGATTACGACGGGCACTTGACCAGTCATCGTAAGGCGCACAATATTTATGGCATGCAGATGGCCCGGGCAACGGCGGAGGGAGTGAAGCAATTCAAACATGGAAAGAGATCACTTATCATTACCCGGTCCGGGTATGCCGGGATGCAACGTTATAGTTCAGTATGGACAGGAGATAATATTGCCACGTGGGAACATCTATGGATAGCGGATGTTCAAGCACAGCGATTGGCGATATCCGGAGTGTCATTTTGTGGGTCGGATATTGGTGGATTTATTGGTCAGCCAACAGCAGAACTGATGATTCGTTGGATCCAAATGGGGATTTTCCATCCGTTTTGCCGCGTACATTCTTCTGGAGATCATGGTGATCAAGAGCCTTGGGCGTTTGGCGATAAGTGTACGGCAATGTATAAGAAGTTTATCGAGATTAGATATCAATTGCTTCCGTATCTCTATACCACTTTTTATCAATATCATAAGATAGGGACACCCATGTTGCGGCCGATTGTCTTCTTTGATCAGACAGACAAACAAAACATTGACCGAGATTTCGAATTCCTATGTGGGGATCATATGTTGGTGTGTCCGGTGATGAAGGCTGAGATCAAGACCAAGCATTTCTACTTGCCAAAAGGAGAATGGGTGGATTATTGGACGGACAAAGTTTACGAAGGTAGCACAGAATACAATTTTGATATTGAAATCACGACAATACCAATTTTTGTAAAACGTGGTGCTGTGATTCCAAATTACCCGATTCAGCAATATGTTGGTGAGAAAAATATTGAACAAGTTACCCTAAATGTTTATCATGTAAATGGGGTAGAGAAAAGTCAGTTTTTCGAAGATGGCGGAGAAGGATATGGGTATGAAGAAGGAGATTTTCGATTGGCGGAATTTGTGGTAGAGGGAGATGTCAGAAGTTTGAAAGTTGAACAGAACATTTCCGGTGACCATACACCTTCATTTGCCACATACAATATTGTGTTGAAAGCTTTACCCTTTGATATCACACATATCCAGGTGGATGGAGAGGAAATGTCTGTTGTTGATAAAACCGAATTTGTGGTAAAGAGTGATTTTAGAGTGTTGGAAATCAGTTGATTAACACATTTGCATGTCAATTAAAAGATTTATAATCTCCTCAGTATAAAAGGAGTGTTTTTACTTTCTATCCTGCATGCAGATAGATTAAAGGATTCTTGGTTAATGTCGGTGCATAAGCCGTATCTAGAGAAATACATTTACTCCTTTTAACTATATGAATTATTAACCCTATTTTTAAAATTCAATCTTAAAGCATAAAAACTTCGAATTGGATTTTAGAAAGGGTCGATTTTTATGGATGTGTTTTGGAATACTATTGATTGCTTTTGCCTGCAATCCTTCCACTTCGGATACCAAAGGCTTCGCAGATGACATTGGTCATGGTGACAAAGCAGTCCCAGATATAATCGATTTTAATTTTCATGTAAAGCCCATTTTATCTGACCGATGTTTTAAATGTCATGGTCCGGATAAGAATAAGATTGAAGCGGATCTCTCCTTTGTGGATTTTATATCTGCCACCAAACCTTTGGGAGAGCATAAAGATCATTTTGCCATTGTTCCCCATAAACCCGAAGAAAGTGCGCTGATAGATCGAACCCATTCAAATGATCCCGGGTTAATAATGCCGCCTCCAGAATCGAATCTCATTTTGGATGAATACGAGAAGGAGATTCTTCAAAAATGGATTGCCCAAGGAGCGACTTACAAGAAACATTGGTCCTTACTTCCGATTCAAAATTCAAAAATTGGTGCAAATGTTAAAGAAGAATTTATCCATAATGAAATTGACAAATTTATCCTGTCTCAGTTGGAGGAGTCCCCATTACAACCTTCACCTGTCGCTCAAAAAGAGCATTTGATACGAAGGCTGGCGTTTACGATTACCGGACTTCCGCCTACAATTGACGAGATAGACAAGTTTCTTCAAAATGATTCGCCAGCGGCATATGAAGAGGTATTGGATGATTATCTGGGACGACCGACTTATGGAGAGCATATGGCCTCCTACTGGATGGATCTGGCCCGATATGCAGATACGCATGGGTATCAGGATGACCTCGAGCGAACGATGTGGCCATGGAGAGATTGGGTGATTAATGCCTACAATCGCAAC
Source organism: Bacteroidota bacterium (assembly GCA_039194925.1). GTDB lineage: Bacteria > Bacteroidota > Bacteroidia > Chitinophagales > Saprospiraceae > CAJXUU01. Next base: position 35,200 of record JBCCVV010000015.1, on the reverse strand, counting down.
ATGCCTTATGATCAGTTTGTGACCTATCAATTGGCAGGTGATTTGTTACCGAATGCGACAAAAGAACAAATAATTGCAACTGCTTTCAATCGGAATCATAGCATTACGCAAGAGGGTGGAGTTATCCCTGAAGAATATCGCACCGAATATGTTGCAGATCGCACACTTACTTTTGGCAAGGCGTTTTTGGGTGCATCATTGGAATGTGCACGATGCCACGATCATAAATACGATCCCATTTCACAAAAAGATTATTACAGCCTGTTTTCCTTTTTTAATAATGTTCCTGAAAAAGGTTTGATTGAAGAGTATGGTGCAATTCCGGAGCCATTTATTGAGATTTCTCAGCAAGAGGTAACTTCGATACTCACATTTATCAATAATATTGATTCATTGGAAAAAATTCCACTTTTGGTCATGGAAGAAATGGCCAAACCAAGGGATACGTATATTCTGGATCGTGGACTTTACAACAAACCCACCCAACAGGTAACACCCAATACTCCTGAGGAAATTCTACCTTTTGATGGCTATCCGAAGAATCGCCTCGGGCTTTCACAGTGGCTCTTTGATGAGAAGAATCCATTAACGGCTAGAGTAGCCGTAAACAGACTTTGGCAGCTTTGTTTTGGAAAAGGAATAGTAAGTACAGCCGATGATTTTGGTGCACAAGGAGCACTTCCCACGCATCCAAAACTGTTGGATCATCTGGCCTACAAATTCATTGCAGATAATTGGGATGTCAAAAAGATGCTCAAATACATTTTATCAAGCCGTACTTTTCAACAATCAACAAATTCAAGTGCATTGGCTCTTTCTCTGGATCCGGATAATCTATTGTATGCTCGGGCTCCAAGGTTAAGACTAAGTGCGGAAAATATTCGCGATAATGCACTGGCCTCAAGTGGACTTTTGGTTGAAATAGTAGGTGGTCCTAGTGTGAAACCTTATCAGCCGAAGGGGCTTTGGAAGGAAAAAACCGGCGGAGGCGGTGGTAGTACAGCCGAATATGTGATTGATGAGGGAGGCAAACGATTTAGAAGAAGTCTGTATACGTTTTGGAAGCGTACGGTTCCACCGCCAAGTATGATGACGTTTGATGCTGTAAGCAGGGACTTTTGTATGGTCAGTAGAGAGACTACCAGCACCCCGCTTCAAGCATTAGTGATGATGAATAATCCGGAAATCTTGCAAGCCTCAAAATCCCTTGCAAGTTCTGCGTTAAGATCATATGCATCCTTAGAAGAACGAATCATTATGATGTTTCGGAAAGCAACGTCACGAATGCCGAATCGTAAAGAAGTCATGATGATGCAAGACTATTTACAAAAACAACAAACCCACTTTGTGGAAAATGTCAATTTGGCTGAATCGTATTTGGATATGAATCTTCCAATAGATAATCCGGAAAAATCCGAGGCAGAATTAGCTGCGTATACCATGCTTGCTAATGTGATCTATAATTTGGATGAAACGTTAACTCGATCGTGATGAATAAAGAAATAGAAGAGCGGAAATATGCTATGAATCGTCGAACCTTTTTGACCAAGTCGGCCATTGGAATAGGCTCTGCGGCCTTGGCTACCTTATTTGGATGCGGAAATTCAAATGGTTCTGGTGCTGGAGGCATGATTCGTAAGATCGGTGGTGTGTTAGGAAATCTTGATTTTGCGCCAAAAGCCAAACGAGTAATCTATCTTTTTCAAAGCGGTGGTCCTTCCCAATTAGAACTCTTCGATCCCAAACCGTTGCTCAATGAGATGAGAGGACAAGATTTGCCTGCAACCGTTAGAATGGGGCAACGACTGACAGGTATGTCATCCGGGCAAGCCAGTTTCCCTCTGGTGGGTTCGCCTTACAAATTTAATCAATATGGAGAAGCGGGAACATGGATAAGCGACTTGTTGCCATATACATCAAAGATTGTGGATGATATTTGTGTTATAAAATCGATGCATACCGAAGCGATTAATCACGATCCGGCGATTACTTTTTTTCAGACCGGATCTCAGCAACCCGGAAGACCAAGTATTGGTTCTTGGTTGAGTTATGGTCTGGGGAGTATGAATGATAATTTGCCGACCTTTACCGTATTGCTTTCAAGAGGGACAGGCAGAAAATTTGGTCAGCCTTTGTATAACCGTCTATGGGGAAATGGATTTTTGCATTCGTTGCATCAAGGCGTACAATTCAGAGCGGCAAAAGATCCGGTATTGTACCTTAAAGATCCTAACGGCATGGATCGAAAAATGCGACGAAAAATGATCGACCAGATTGCTGCTTTGAATCAATTGCAAGCTGAAGAATTTGGTGATCCTGAAATTGCAAGTAGAATTGCTCAGTATGAAATGGCATATAAAATGCAGACTTCTGTACCTGAAATTATGGATGTAAGTGACGAACCGGATTATATCTACAGGATGTATGGAGCAGAATCGATGATGCCCGGTACATACGCTGCCAATGCTTTGCTGGCGAGGAGGTTGGCAGAGCGAGGCGTTCGATTTGTACAGCTGTATCATATGGGCTGGGATCATCACGATAACCTTCCGGTAGCAGTGGCAAAGCAAGCAAAAGATGTAGATCAAGGTTCAGCCGCTTTAGTCATGGATCTTAAACAACGGGGGATGTTGGACGATACATTGGTGATTTGGGGAGGAGAGTTTGGCCGGACCAATTATTCTCAAGGAGTACTTACCGAAAATAACTTTGGCCGTGATCATCATCCAAGGTGTTTTACAATTTGGATGGCGGGTGGAGGTATAAAGCCTGGAATAACCTATGGGGAAACAGATGATTTTGGATACAATATTGTGAAGAATCCTGTGCATGTGCATGATTTTCAGGCTACCTTAATGCATCAATTGGGCATTGATCATGAAAAATTTACATTCAAACATCAAGGACGTAGATTTAGACTCACAGATGTTTCGGGGCATATTGTAAAAAATATATTGGCATGATGAAAAACGAATTTTTGGCAAGCAGGAGGCAGTTCATTAAGCAGAGCGGCTTGGTGTCCTTGGGAATGGGCTTTTGTGATTCCTTCATTCTGAAATCACTCTTAAAAGATTTTGTCATTGGTCATGGCGATTATAAATACAAGGTAGATTTGAATTGGGGTACTCTAGATAAGAACGCCTATCCTGTTAATGATTGCCATGAAATGGTGTATACAAAAGAGGGAAATATTTTTTTGTTAACCAATGAGGTGAAAAACAATATTCTTGTCTACAATAAGGATGGTAAATTGATTCGTTCCTGGGGGAAATCCTATCCGGGTGCGCATGGGCTTACATTGTCGGACGAAGGCGGGGAAGAATTTTTATATATCACCGACACCAAAAGACATGCTGTGATAAAAACAGATCTCAAGGGAAAAGAGGTGATGATTTTACATTTTCCCAGGGCCAGCAGACATTATACCAAACCAGAACAATATTTGCCAACCGAAACGGCCATCGCATTGAATGGAGATATCTATGTTGCCGATGGTTATGGTAGCCAGTACATAATGAATTACGACAGCAGAGGCAGATTGAAAAGGATATTTGGAGGGAAAGGAGATGGAGAAGATCAATTTAATAATGCGCATGGCATTGCCATTGATAAGCGAAACGGAAAAGAACGATTATTGATTACAGCAAGAATGCAAAACAAGCTAAAATATTTCACTCTGGATGGGAAGTACGAATCATCCATTGACCTACCCGGAGCTTATATTTGTCGACCGGTGATTAAGAACAAAGAAGTCTATCTGGCAACAATTTGGTCTGGAGAAGGAGAATCCAACAGCGGTTTTGTAAGCATTCTCAATGAATATAATGAATTGGTTTCGGCCCCGGGTGGATGTCAGCCCGTTTATGAAAATGGAAGTCTAACTCCTATGCATCAAACGGCTCAGGTATTCAAACATCCTCATGATGTGTGTGTTGATGAAGATGAAAATTTGTACGTCTGTCAATGGAATGCTGGAAAGGTTTATCCCATTAAATTATTGCGAGTATGAATTGGAAAGTGATGTTGTTTTTACTCTTTTTGGCATTGAGCTGTAAGCCTGGCATTTATTTACAAAAAAATCAAGTAAAACTGGCCAAGCCTATGCTGAGTGCAGATGAAATCTTTTTTGAAGATTATACTCAAATTTATGCTTCACAAACGGAAGCAGATGCCCATATTGAATTTAGCGTAAATGGAGAGGATAAAATAAAAAACGAAAATCCGATCAAAGTGTTGGAATCCTCACTAGTGGAAGCACAAGCGCTTGGTGGTGGATTTATGGCTAGTGTTATTAACCAAATTCAAGTGTGGAAATTACCTAAAAATGAAATCATTTCGATTAGGTCGGATAGAGTGCTTGATGATAAATATGGAGTACAAGGCTTGGATATTTTAATCGATCGAAAGAAAGGTACCAAGGATTTTAATAATGGATGGTTGGGGTATCTCGGAGATACGGTGGAGTTTGATCTGGAATTTGATATTATTGAAATTGATCATATTCTTATTTCGACATTGAGAAATCATAATGCCTGGATATTTAGCCCAACTTCCATTAATGTCTTTAAAAACGGAAAAGTGATCTCCTCACTCCAGATGGATGATGCTAAGAAGTCAGCAAAAGAAAATATGTATTACCGACTTGATATTTCGGATATAGAAGCAAGAGAAGTTACCATCCAAATGATTGCTCCCAAATCAATTCCCGAAGGGCACCCAGGTGCAGGAGAAAAGCCATGGTTGTTTATTGATGAAATTCTTGTTTACTGATATCTTTTATGATGTTGTCTGCATTAATAGAACAAATTGGAAAATTTCATCCGCTGATTCTGCATTTGCCTATTGGTATATTTATCTATGCCTATCTGCATTTGGCGTATGATCTTTTCATTTCAAATAATAGAAGGGATATAGTAAATATCGGTTTTGCGCTTGGCCTGGGTACAATAACCGCATTGTTCAGTTCTATTTCTGGATATCTTCTTTTTCTCAACGGTGAGTACAGCGGGGGAGTGATGGATTGGCACATGTGGTTGGGTTTTGGTGTTGGTTTGGGGTCTGTAATGTTGGTCGTATTGTACCAGTTAATTGGTTCCAAAAAGTCATTCTTTGGAATGTATTCTGTATTTATCATCCTCCTAGTTGCCACTGGACATTTCGGAGGCTCTTTGACTCATGGTGAAGGCTTTCTTAGTTTGCAAGATGCAGTGTCCGAATCCATTCAGCAAATTGACGATATCCGTAAAGCCAACTTTTTTTCAGTTGCTGTGATGCCCATTGTAAAGCGTAAATGTGTTAGCTGCCACAATCCCAAGAAGACAAAAGGTGAATTGTTGCTTCATACGCTCGAAGGATGGAAAAAAGGAGGTAAAAGTGGAAAAGTTGTTGTACCTGGAAATATGGAAAAAAGTTTGTTGTTGAATCGGATTCATTTATCCATTTCGGAAAAGGAACACATGCCTCCTTCGGGTAAATTGCAACTGGAAGAGAATGAAATTCAGTTGCTGGATTGGTGGGTAGGTGCAATGGCAAATTTTGAAGAATCGGTAGAAGAGCTTTCTCCACCCAAACACATTCTTAATTTTTTGGATGCGAAACTGGATAAATCGCTGAAAGGAGTTCCTGAAATTTCAGATTCAGACCTTAATTGGCTGCAGCAAAAAGGCATTCCAGCAACCAGAGTTCGTAAGGATTTACCCTGGATTTCGGTATCATACGCTCGCGGAGACGTGATCACAAAACAAGAGCTGAAACACATGGCAGCGTTTAAGGAAAATATTAGGAATTTAGCGGCAAGTAAGACTTCGTTGAAGAACCAATGGCTTACGGTGATCAACGAGTTTAGCAATTTGAAAACGCTTGATATAAGTCTGAATTCAATAAATTCCAAAGGTGTTGCAAAACTCAATAAGTTGTCTAAACTAGAATACCTCAACCTTTATGGGACTGAAGTGGATGCAACCATGTTGGAACATATTTCACAATTTCCACAATTGAAGACGCTCTTCCTGTGGCAAAGCGCCATTCAGAAGGAGGATGTATTAGCGACCGACCTCCCCAACAACTTACACATCAATCTAGGACAAGACCTGGATGTTTTTGACACCGTCCAACTCTTGCCTCCAACGATTGAAGGGGATAAGGATATTTTTGAAGACAGTATCTTGATTTCCATTACGCATGTGGCACCAAATGCAAAAATTCATTATACCCTGGACGGTTCAATTCCAGATGAAAATTCTAACCTCTATTCAAAACCGATTTTATTAGATAAGACTGTAGAATTAAGTGCAACGGCTAATATGGAAGGATGGGAAGAAAGTAAGGTGAGTCAACGGTCATTTCTAAAGTCAACGAGTATCCCAATTTCGTGTAAAACCATACCTCAACCCAATGATAAGTATAAAGGAGAAGGAGGCCAGACACTTATCAACCAGGAAAAAGGAAGCGAACAATTTGGTGATGGAAAATGGTTGGGTTTTAGTGCTTCTGATGTATCCGTCAATTTGGATTTGGGGACTGAAAAAGAGGTAAGTGCCGTTTCATTTGGCTGTTTGCAGGATTATCGGTCTTATATTTTCTTGCCCATAGGAACTACGATTTCATACTCATTAAATGGAATATCATACGTAGAGCTGAAAAATGAAGATTACGATCAGATCACTGGACCTGCAGATAACTATGTGAAAAATGTCATTCTGGATTTTCCCCCAATCAATGCCAGGTATGTCAAAATAGAAATCATCGCCCAGAAGAAAAATCCTAATTGGCATTCTGACCCTGGAGCCGATTGCTGGTTATTTTTGGATGAAGTGATTATTGAATAGAACGTCCATATGTTGTGCATTCAGAAATGGGTCTTTTTGGAGTTTGATACCGTTTAGATCACCAAGAAAACACAAAATATAATTCCGTTTTTAGTACGTTTTGAATAGCAAGTTAATTCTGTATTTCTCGGCGATTCCAACGATAATAATATGAATAAAAGCAAAGGGTGCTCGCATTATCCATCTGTCGATAGCTCTAATTTGACCTTAATGTTTTTGACGTGTGCCTTTACAAACGCATGATTAATTGGAGTAAGTCGCGTTGTATTCCCATTGAATTTGAAAGAGATAAACGAAAAGCTGGTAACCCGTTTTCCCTTTTCATACCCTTCAGACGCTCAATTCCAAATAAGTCACATTTCCAAAAACATCCAACCCTTCAATCCCTCAAGCATCCAACCTTTCAATCCTTCAAGCATTCAAGCATTCAAACATTCAAGCATCCAACCTTTCAACCCTTCAATCCCTCAAACCTTCAATCCTTCAAGCATTCAATCATTTAATCCCTCAATCCTTCAACCCTTCAACCCTTCAAACATTCATAAAATGAAGCACAGCAAATAAATAACCCGAGGCTGACTCATAAACCCGGGGGTTCTCAATTCATCATCGCTTGCTCCCGCAGCACCGGAATATCTTCGACCTTCAAACCGCTCCAATCCGCAGTAAAAGTGCTTTTTAGATAGCTAATGATATCGACAATATCTTGATCGCTTAGATTTTTATCTTCCTTGTAGGCAGGCATCATGATTTGATAATTCTCATTACCGGATATATACCCATGGAGTATGATGGAGGCAATCATTTTTTCATCTCCATTTATAATCCTTGATTCTTTGAAAGAAGGAGCGACATTCTTTTGACCTTTTCCATTCAATCCATGACAAGAAGCGCAATAGATTTTAAATTTTTTCAATCCATTGGTGCGATCATCATCAAATGGTTCATTTATGAGTATCGGGGTTTGAATTTCATTCGATTTTTTGAAGTATATGGTAGCGTTAAGATCATTAATTAGCGTATCGTTTTTTGAAGACTTTAATAGGTTTAGGAAATAGATTTCTTTTCCCGGAATGCTGCTAACCAGTGCCTCGCTTATTTCATTGTCATTAGGATATCTGCCTGCAATGGTGAACCAAATATTTTCCAATTCAGCCGATTTTCCTGCTACAGTCGCCAAAAGGAAATCAATAGGTTTTGAATTCATCTTCAGACAATTGGCATAAAACTCTTTATAGGTGAATATCTCCGACCCGGTTAGCTTACTTAATACAATAAGTTGGGTCAATACATCTCTATTATGAGTTTTTGACGCTATTTCAAGTATAAATTCTGATGATAGGCCTTTTAATCCTTCCAAGGTCCATAATGCATGGGTCAGCTCGATAGTTGAATTTGCTTTTCGGGTCAAATCTTTCAACAATGGAATGTCCTCTTTGTCATTTCTTGAGACCAATTCTTTTTGAGCAAACATTCGTATTGCAAAATTTGGATTTGAAAAAAGATTGGTCAATTCTTTTGTAGAAAGACCATCCAGGTGCAAGGGCTTATATTTTGACCCAACCTGACTTATTCGATATATTCTTCCGAGCCCGTTTATTCTTTCCAATCCTTTCTCGGTAATTGCTTCTCTGAGATAACTGGACATATAAGCACTGTGCTGAATAATTCCCTTCCGCATGTCTATCACGTAAAGACTACCGTCATAACCTGTCATCAAACTTACTGGTCGGAAAGTTTCTTCTTTCGAAATCAAAAACTCTGTATTTTCCAAAATTCGTTCTGCTGTTAAGTCTTTCTCATTGTAGATATAATTGGATACCAAGTTTCCTTCTGGTCCGCACACGAAAAAGGAATTGTAATGATTGTCGCCCAGCTTATCTCCATAATACAAATGAGGAGAACAAGCAGAGGTATAGTGGATCACCTTGCCCGTAGAATCCAGAACTTCTGGTAAATATCCTCTGTTTACCGATGTCGCTTGAAATGGAAATAAACGCATGTCGTCCGTCAAATAATTACCATTCGTAAATTCAACTTTTAAATATGGATTCTCAATAACTTGATTTGGGATAGCATAATCACCAATCAATGGTGCAGAATTGTGATTGTAGATAAGGCGTCCCATACGATCATGACTAATGCCCCACTGACCTCGAAAGGTAGTGGCTTCTTTTTTCCAACCTCCGTCCATTCTTCTATATCGGGCATTCGATTTTGCACTGTAGATCCAATTATCAAGATTATAAAGTAAGCCATTGGGTTGATGTTCGATATTGCCTCCGACTACGTAAAAAGAGTCAACTACTACTGTGTTCACCGGCTTGTCATGATCAATTTCTGCCCATTTTAGCATGGTGCCATCCGTAAATAATACACCACCGTATACATGACAAATTGCTCGTGGATTGACCAGACTATCTATAAAGATTTTGCGCTCATCAATTTTCCCATCTTGATCTTCATCCGTTAAAATAACAATTCGACCATCTGGAAGATCTTCATCACTGCCATTAATATCACGCATATAGCCAGGCATCTCAATTACCCAAAATCGATTTTTACCATCTTCCACCATGGCCACAGGTAAAATCACATCTGGTTCAGAAGCAACAATTTCAATTTTTAGATTTTTGGCCAGGATAAATTCGGAAGTATCAATCTTCGAGGTGTCTTGGCATGAAGAAAGCCATAAATAACTTAAGGAGAGTAGAATTATGAAACTAAGCCTTTGGGGTAAAATCACTTCTTATTGGTTATTTTATTTATAATTTTGACATTTGGTGAAGTTGGCCATCGCTCATTATCCAGATCTCTTGTTTTAATTCTGATATTTCGCCACTTTACCTTTTTATCTGCTAGTTTTGGATCATCAATACTGTGAACTTGAAGCCCGATAAATCCGGAGGAAGTGACATCATCTATAAGATGGGTGCACTGCACTTTATTCACCCAGGTGATTATCTCATTGCCTATTGCTTCTAATCGATAATGGTTCCATTCGTTGACCAGGAAAGCATCTCCGGCTTCTGGATTAGAATCCAATGAATACAACCAACCTCTTCTTCCTTCATCATAAATACCACCCGCCCATTTTCTTGAACTCGATTCTATCTCCACTTGATATCCATGCACTCTTCCAGCCATAATATCTGGATCACTAATACTACGAAACTGAACCCCTGAATTCAGCGTGGAATCCGCCCATACCTCAAATTCCAAAATAAAATCATGAAACATTTCCTTGGTACATAAGAATGTATTCGGCGTATTCATTTTACTTACACCCACAATCGATTTTTTGTCCACATAATATTCTGCATCCCCATTTAATTTGGTAAAGTTGGAAAGCTCTTGATTGATTAACAAAGGCCTCCATCCATTCTTCACCTCATCAGAAATCTTTGGCGAACACCCAAATCCCATTATTAAAATCCCAAAGAGTAAGCAATTAATGAATCTCATAAACATGTCATTTCAAAATAATAATCCAATATAAAAGTAAACAACAAAGACAGCCAACCCTAATCAGTATTTTACCACTAAAAATATTCCAACCCTCTAAACATTCACTCCTTCAATCATTCAAACCTTCACTCCTTCAAGCATTCAACCCTTCAACCCTTCACTCCTTCACTCCTTCAAGCATTCAACCCTTCAAGCATTCACTCCTTCACTCCATCCCCCCTTATCCCCAAAATCACCTTGACATACCTCCTTCCCCTCCACTTCTAATTATCTTTCACTATATTTCGTACTTCATTCATACAAAAAAGAATTTCGCATTGAAAAAAAGCAATTCCCGCAGATCATTTATAAAAAAGAGCAGTTTGACCAGCTTAGGAATTATTGCCGGCGCCAATATTGTGTTCGCCTCAAATCTTCCAAAAGAATTGGATTTTGTTGGTTTATGCAAGAAAGAAACTGCGGTTTCACTACCCGGAAAAGATGGTAGAATGATAGTATTGAATGACCGACCCATCAATGCGGAGACACCACCACATTTATTAGATCCAGAACTTACGCCTCCAGAGCTGTTTTTTGTTCGGAATAATGGAATTCCACCCCTTAATGTTGATGTGAAAAATTGGACGTTAACCTTTGAGGGAGAATCGGCCAAAAGCAAGAAAACGTACACTTTAGCTGAGTTGAAATCAAAATTCAAGCACTATTCTTATCGACTAACGTTGGAATGTGGAGGCAATGGAAGGAAGGAATTCAATCCACCTGCTAAAGGGAATCAATGGGGATTAGGGGCAGTCGGCTGTGCGGAATGGACCGGTGTACGATTAAAAGATGTCTTAGAAGATGTAGGTGTCAAATCTAATGCAGTATACATTGGATACTACGGAGCGGATACACATCTAAGCGGTGACCCAAAAAAGGATCCGATTTCCCGAGGAGTACCCATCTCAAAAGCAATGGAAGATGAAAGTCTGATTGCCTGGTCAATGAATGGAAAAGAAATTCCCGAATTGAATGGCTATCCTTTACGTTTGGTATTTGGAGGTTGGCCCGCTTCGTGTTCCGGGAAATGGCTGGAGAAGATCGTCATACGAAATAAAGTACACGATGGCACCAAGATGACCGGACAAGCTTATCGGGTGCCGTGCAATCCCGTCGCTCCGGGAGCAAAAGTAACCGATGAGGACATGTGCATTATAGAAGCCATGCCGGTGAAATCGATTATTACATTTCCTAAAACAGGCGCCATAATAAAGCCAAGTGATCAACTTCCTATTCGAGGTCATGCCTGGGCAGGAGACAAGACCGTTGAAAAGATGGAATTCTCAATTGATTTTGGAGCCACATGGAAAACCTGCGAATTAACAAGACCCATAAATAGATATGCATGGCAACAGTTTACAGCCAAAGTCTCCTTTCCCGAAAAAGGGTATTATGAAGTATGGGCTCGTGCCACCGATGAAGATGGAAACGCACAACCCATGATTCTACCCGGTTGGAATCCCAAAGGGTACCTCAATAACGCTTGTCATAGAATAGCTATTAAAGTAGGGTAGAAATGGCCAAGAAAAAACATAGCGTATTTTCCGACCTCGTCAGATTTCTCATTAATGGAAGTCTGCTTATTACTTTTGGGGCGCTACTTCTTCTGATCTATTTACCATATTCCAAAAGCATTAATGCTTCCTTTAAACCAGACCCCAAACCCATGACAAGTTCATATTCTGGATCATCCAATAAGAATTCGAATGAAAATACTATTGTAAATGGAGTACATATTGCCACTGGTATGATCTATGACAAGGATTTTGAAGTCGTAAAAGCCGCGTGTACATCTTGTCACTCCTCCAAACTCATCACTCAAAACAGAGCCACCCGTGAAGGCTGGAAGCAAATGATCACATGGATGCAAGCTACCCAAGGGCTACCAGATCTCGGTAAAAATGAACCCATAATTTTAAACTATCTCGCCAAACATTATGCCCCTAAAGCAGAAGGTCGAAGAAGAAACCTCAACACGGAAGAGATAGATTGGTACGTGCTTACACTGGACTAATTCCCCCAAGCTAAGCAGTAAAAAAGTCCAATCTTCACATCATAATATCATGTCTCACTTCATTCCCTAATCCCCCTCATCAATCATTACAAATTCATTTAAGCATTCACCTCCTTCAATCATTCAATACCCAATTCACGCATTCCCTCCCTTCAATCATTTAGGCATTAAAAACATTTAAGCATTAAAAATCATTCCCGCACTCTCTCACAAAGAATAAGGGTTTTTCCTGTAGCATCCTCATTTACATCATCGTATCTTACGTATCGAAAATTGTTAAGATGTCAATGGAGCAAGCCAGCTAACTGACCCCTCAAGAAAGCCAACGTATATGATCGAGGCAATCCTATTCCAACCTGAATCTGCTAAGTGTGAGCGAATCATCAACTTACTTCAAAAGCATTGCCCAAAACTTCATGTTAATCAAGTTACAAATCTTCCTTCTTTTACCACCGATGGCCTTTCCAATAGTGGGCAATTGATACTATATGATCTTCCTGAATTTTCAAACGTCGAACAAGCTTTTATTGATGAAATTCAGAAAAAAAAGTGCTATACGATTATACTCGCACAACCAGAAGAACGCAAATATATAAGTCGTTGGAATTCTGTTTGTGGTATCGTAAACAAACCAATCCATGAAGCCGATTTTGTGATAACAGTTAAAAATGCAATTGACAAAATGGAACTAGAACAACGATTGGAAGAACTGAGCAATGTAGAAAATATATTCCCAAAAGATGTAATCGGTATTCCTACAATGGAAGGATTTGAATATCTGAAAATTGATTCGATTATAAGATGTGAAGGTTTGCAGCGATGTACACGCGTGGTGTCCGAAGGCAGATCAGATATCATAAGCGCCTATCCAATCGGCCATTTTAAATCTTTACTTCAAGGTCATTTTTTCTATCTAAGTCATCGCTCTCACCTCATAAACCTCCAAAAAGTGATCCGTTACAGTCGAGAAGGCTACATCTTCCTTAGTAATTCATCCAAAGTACCCCTGGCCCGAAGAAACAAAGCAGAATTCATTTCCCAATGGAGACACATTTAGAGCAGTTCCAATGCATACACAACACACTTTTCTGAATAACCATTAAGAACACAATAATTCACCTTTACTTTCACAAAAATCCATCCCCACCCTCAAGCATTCAATAATTCAATAATTCAATAATTCAATAATTCAATCATTCAAACATTTAATCCATCCATCCTCCCCGTCTCCTTCAATAGAAAAAACTCCGTGCTCCACCATGCCTTCTCGCTGCAACCCAAACCCTCCATCAACCATTCAAGCATTCAATTATTCAATCATTTAACCATTTAATCATTTAAACATTTAAACATTCCCTCCTCCAATCTCTCCAATCCCCAAAAAATACCACTCGTACCCAATCCAATACCGCTCGTATGATAACCATTGCCCAACCCCATTCTTTACCCCATATTACAATCTAAACAAGCTATTCAAATTGCCTGATAACCTAATTGTGGAGCATATTTATTTGTCAGTTTTTGATGATGAAAATAAGAAAGACGAAGAAAAGTTGATGACAGAGGTAATCGTAACCATGAAAAATCAAGCAAAGTATTTAGCCACATTTTACACCTATGAATATTTACAGAAAAAAATTCGAAATAGTGAGAAAAAGAAAAAACTGTATTGGTGTATGGAGCAATTTACCCTGGTAGAGTCCCTGGAACTTTCGGGAATAGAAGAGGTGGTGGATAAGATGATTGATTGCGGTGACTTTCAATTGATGTTTTTAAAATTGGATTAAAGGATGATAGAACAAACATTGCAATTTATTAGAACTCAACTGAGCAATGATCCTACCATAGATCTGGATGCCAATGAGATCATAGCTGATAATATGCATGTACTTTCAACTAGTAATCCAGATGAAGGTCTCTATCTGTCATTGATCAATATTGAAGAGGAACCAACATTAAAAAACAGACCCAATTACGATAAGATCAATGGTCAACTTAAAAGGATAGAGCCTCCCATTATTTTAAATCTATACATCCTCTTTGCACTTAATTTGGACAATTACAATACTTGTATCCTGAAGCTCTCCCAATTGATCAGTTTTTTTCAAACCAAGAAATGGTTCAACGTGGACTCGATGTCTGATACACAATTGTTTACACCACCCCTTGATAAGATCGTATTCGAATTGTACAATATGACTTTTGAACAAATGAATCATATCTGGAGTGTGTTGGGAGGGAATCATTACCCATCGGTGGTATACAAGGTGAGGGTAGTAAAAGTACAACGAAATGTACAACATGAAGCGCAAGAAGTGACATCTGTAGAACTTAAAAGTAGTGTAAGTAACTAGCATATGGGATTCAAATTTGCATATCATCGGTTTTTTTCTGTGGTCGTAAAAGAAGAGACTACGGAAAATGAGATCAGAGCATTAGAATTTAGCCCGACTTTGGAATGTACCCAATTGTTGATCAACCATAATCTGCTATTTAGAAATACGCGAGATGGATTTGAAGTATTCTACAGAAGTAATCCAAATGCTTCGGAACCGATTACGAGCCCGATTGATGTAAAAACAAAGTTTTCCTTTAAGGTAAAAGTACGAAACTCGAATATCTATGAAGTATACAAACCAGATGTAATGAAGTTACCTCAATTCTATCTGGATAATTTGACAGGTGAGGGAGATATCATTACTGATCCTGAAATTAATCTGACCGCTGCCGATTTCTTTGATATAAAAGATTTAGCCATTATAAATCAACAGTCTTTTACGCAAAGAACCGATATGACCGGAGGTGATCCACCGACCGAGTGGAGGATAAAGAAAAAATTTATTCCTCAGGATATTATTAAGACCATTCCGATAGATAATCCGGACGGATTGGACTTTGTAGAGGTAAGAATGAATGATCCGCTGCTCAATCCTTCTGAATATATGAGTGAGTCCGGTGTTTATTCTCTGGAAACAGATAAACCAAGTTTTGAAGAAGCAACACTTTACCTGAGTGATGATCTTGGAGGGTCATCTGTCAACGGGGTATTGGACATTTATTGGGACAATTCGCAAGACAATGCTCCTGCTCTTACAGGAAAACAATATCAAATAATTTTTAAACTGAAATAAAACTTAGAAAATGGCCACATACAAAACCCCAGGGGTATACGTAGAGGAAGTAAGTATTTTCCCTCCTTCCGTAGCACAAGTTGAAACCGCTATTCCTGTCTTTATCGGCTATACAGAAAAAGCAAAAGACAGTAAGAACAACGATTATACTAATGTTCCTACCAAGATAAAATCCATGGTAGACTATAAGTTGTTATACGGTGGTGCAGCGAATGAACTGCCAACATTCAACATAACCGGAACAGGTACGGATATGGATCCCTACGTATTGGATCAGGCAGTTACCATCAATAAAACTCCGGTTTATAAAATGTATTATGCATTGCAAATGTATTTTGCCAATGGTGGTGGTCCATGCTACATCGTATCCGTAGGGCCATATGTTATACCTGCGGCGGCCGGTAATATCAGCAATACGACCCTTGAGGATGCATTGGCACCCGTTAAAAAAGAAGATGAACCTACACTCATTGTTTTTCCTGACCTCATCAATATTGCGGACGATGATCTTTATTGTAATGTCATCAAATTAGCATTGCAACAATGTGCAGATCTGGGCGATAGATTTGTGATTTGTGATGTAAAAGAACAATCACATCCAACCGATCCACCGGGACAATCTGCCAGCGTGTTTAGATCGAAAATCGGCACGAGTAACCTCATGTATGGTGCGGCTTACTATCCATACGTAAATACAACATTAAACTATGATATTCCGGATGAAGAGATTTTGGTCTTGGGAATAGGAGGTGTAACGCATTTGTTTGATCCAGAAAATGAAGCGGCTTCGTTATTCCATGCCAACGATGGAAATTACAAGTACCTCTACTATGAAATAAAGACAAAAATTACGGAAGCCTATCTGCAAATGCCTGTAAGTCCTGCTATGGCTGGAGTATATGCAGCAGTTGACAGTACCCGTGGAGTATGGAAAGCTCCGGCCAATGTAAGTCTAAACACAGTAAGTAAGCCTAATGTATTCCTTGAACGAGTGGATCAAGATGGCCTGAATGTAGATACCAGTGGCAAATCGATTAATGCAATCCGATACTTTACTGGCAATGGAACCCTGGTATGGGGGGCACGAACATTGGATGGCAACTCTAATGAATGGAGATACATCTCAGTGAGAAGATTCTTCAATATGGTAGAGGAATCAGTAAAGAAGGCCAGCGAATTCTTTGTGTTTGAACCCAACGATGCAAATACCTGGATCAAGGTTAAAGCCATGATCGAAAACTTTTTGGTCCTGCAATGGAGAGCAGGTGCTTTGATGGGGGCTAAGGCAGATGAGGCATTTTTTGTAAAAGTAGGATTGGGAGAAACAATGACGGAAGATGATGTACTTAACGGAAGACTAATTGTAGAAATAGGGATGGCGGTAGTTCGACCTGCGGAGTTTATAATCCTAAGGTTTTCACACAAAATGATTGAAGCATGAATTATAAAACGCCAGGAGTCTATGTAGAAGAAATATCACTTCTCCCTCCATCCGTAACACAAGTAGAAACAGCTATCCCGGCATTTATCGGATATACCGAAAAAGCCGAAGGCGCCAATGGCGATGACTTGACTAATATCCCTACCAGAATAAAATCATTCCTGGAATACAAAGATTGGTATGGAGGAGCGCACAACCAAAATCTGGCCGTAACGCTGGACGATGCTGCTCCTTTTACGGCACAATCTGTAGGAATAGATGGTGCCGCATCACCGTATAACATGTATTATGCATTGAAAATGTTTTTTGATAATGGTGGAGGACCATGTTATATCGTTTCCGTTGGAGACTATGATGCAGCAGACCCAACCAAGCCCAGTTTGGATACCATAGACGATTACGATGAATTGAAAGGAGGCTTGGATGCTGTTAAAAAGGTGGATGAGGTGACATTAATTGTATTTCCGGAAGCAATTCGTTTGACAGATGACCTCAAGGGCACTTTATATAAAGATACTTTGTTGCAATGTAATGACTTGCAAGATCGATTTGCCATCTTCGATGTTTCCGAACACGATACGGATGGAGCTATTTTCAGAAATGGCATTGGCAATCAATTCCTCAATTATGGTGCTGCGTATTATCCCTATTTAAAGACAACACTGGCGTACAATTACTCAGAGTCATCGGTCACGTTTGCTACGGCATCCGCTGTTTTCAATGGGTTTACAATGGCAGAGATTGGCACCTTGGCCAATGCGCTCAACAATCAGGCATTGATAGATGCCTCCGTTGTTGTTTTTGAAGATGCAAAGGTAGCTTCAGAAGCAGGTGGGATTTCTGCAGCAGAAAAAGATGCGCTTTGTAATGTGATGTTGAAAGCTACAGAAAAAATGAGCGAAAACGTACAGGAAGCGTATGACCTTACCCTAAAACCTTTCGATAGTGCCGATAAAACAAGTGGAGATACTAAATTGGGTGAAGCACAAATCGAGAATGATGTCGATTTGAAAATTGCCGACCTCGTTGATGCCAAGGATTCATATAAAGATGCAATCGTTGCAATCATAGCTAAGATTAATGCCGATACCAGTACCGATGGAGCCAATAATCAGACGGTTTTGGATACGTATACGAACAGCTATATTACGGATCTTAAATCTTTATTGGCCACATTTACAGTGACACTTCCTCCTTCTCCTGTGGTTGCCGGAGTATATGCTAAAGTAGATGAAACCCGTGGTGTCTGGAAAGCTCCTGCCAATGTTTCGATCAATACGGTAAGCGGTCCGGTAGTGAAAATTGACAATGTAGACAACGATAGTTTCAATGTGCATTCTACAGGAAAATCAATTAATGTAATTAGAGCATTTACCGGCAAAGGTACACTGGTGTGGGGAGCACGTACATTGGATGGAAATAGTAATGAATGGCGGTATGTATCGGTACGCAGGTTTTTTATCATGGCGGAAGAATCGATTAAAAAAGCTACGGAGAGATTTGTATTCGAACCCAATGACGCCAATACCTGGGTTAAGGTCAAAGCAATGATCGAAAATTTCCTGATCCTTCAATGGAGAGCAGGTGCCTTGATGGGTGCTAAACCCAATGAAGCATTTTTTGTGAAGGTAGGATTAGGAGAGACGATGACTCCGGATGATGTATACAATGGACGCATGATAGTGGAAATCGGATTGGCGGTGGTGCGACCCGCGGAATTTATCATACTTCGGTTTTCGCATAAGATGCTCGAGGCTTAATTAATAATGAATAATTGACAATTGACAATTATGGAAGCGATTGAGCGATTCTGCGATTCAAGCGATTCCGCAAAAAATAGATTAATCATTTAAAACAAAAACATAATGAATGAATATCCATTAGTAAAATTCCATTTTCAAGTAGAGTGGGGTGGAACGAAAATAGGCTTTACAGAAGTTTCTGGTCTGGATCTGGAGATCGAACCTATCGAATATCGGCATGGAGCAAGTCCGGAATATCACAAGACTAAGATGCCCGGAATGCAAAAATTCAGCAACATCACACTAAAACGTGGAACATTTGCCAGTGACAACGAATACTATGACTGGTACAATACGGTAAAACTTAATACCATTACCAGAAGAGATATTACCATCAGTCTGCTCAACGAGGAGCACGAGCCAACGGTAGTCTGGAAGGTAAAACAAGCCTGGCCTATAAAGATTCAAAGCACGGATCTAAAGGCCGATGGAAATGAAGTTGCCATTGAAAGTATGGAATTGGTTCATGAAGGTCTCACCATAGAACACGCATAATGGTAAATTACTATCCACCGGTCAGCTTTTATTTCAACGTGTCATTTAATGGCATCGGTTCGAAGCGGATTGATACGCATTTTCAATCCGTAGCCGGACTCTCTGTTGAAATGCAAACCGAATCGGTTGGAGAAGGTGGAGAAAATAGATTTGAACACATTTTGCCCTTGAAGACCAAATACTCGGACCTTTCACTCAAGAGAGGGTTGTTTGCGGATTCAGATTTGATACAATGGTGTTTTGATGCTTTTGAATCCACCATTATTACGCCGGTGACTCTCGATATCTCTATGTTGAATAAAGAAGGAGATCCACTTTTTAGTTGGCATGTAGTCCATGCCTGGCCCAAAAAATGGAGTGTCAGCGATCTTAATGCGGAACAGAACGCAGTATCTATCGAAACGCTGGTATTGAATTACAGGTATTTTAGAATTGGTAACAGATAAGTTATGCCCGTAGAAATATATCAATTGAATATCAACGTAAATGTCAAGGACGACAAGAAGCGAGATGCTCCAGGAGGAGGTCAAGGTGGAGGTATGGACAAGAAAGCCATTATTGAAGCTTGTGTAGAAAAAGTAATGGAAATTATTGATCAAAAAGAAATGAGATAGTATGGAATTGGCGATGAATACAAAAATGACGATTCGATCTTTTAGTGATCCTCAATTTGAGTCAGAAATGACCGATATAGGTCCATTTGTAGTTCATGTAAATCCAAAGACATACACCAAATCTACCGTGATAAAGTTCTCGGAAGAGCAAGCATCCGGCACCAGCTCTGGTCAGAGCAATCATGACAAGACGGAGCCGGTGAAGTTGTCTTTTGATTTTTTATTGGATCGCACCGGAGCGCTGGGCAATGATCCGGACGCAGAAAATGGAGTAGAAACCGACATTGAAGATTTCAAAAGTTTGGCGTTGGACTTTGAAGGAGAAATCCATAAGCCCAGATACCTGAAACTCTGCTGGGGATCTTTAATATTCAAATGTCAATTGGAAAAGCTCGACATTGAATACAAGCTGTTTAATCAGGAAGGTAAAGCCCTCAGAGCAAATCTAAAATGTTCTTTTAGAGAGTTCAAGGAAGATACAGAACGGGTCGCAGAAGATAACAACAGCTCCCCGGATCTAAGTCACATGCGGATCGTAAACGAAGGCGATACATTACTATTGATGTGCCACAAAATCTATGGAGACACCCGCTACTATAATCAGGTAGCGAGGCATAATAAACTGACCAATTTCAGAAAACTAACACAAGGGCAAAGAATATTTTTTCCACCAATTGAAAAAGTAGCCAATGGCTGAAAAACAAACCATATCGACTTCTCAAACGGCAGATTCTGTCACGTTTACAGTCCTCATTAATGGGGAGGCTATACCTTCGGAAATAGGAGTGCAAAGCGTGAGTATATGGTTGGAACTCAATAGAATTCCGAAAGCCAAACTGATGATTATTGACGGAATCGCTTCGGATAATGATTTTGCCATTAGTGCACAGGATTTTTTTGTGCCGGGCAATGAAATTGAAATACAGGCGGGATATCATTCGGATGAAGAACCTATCTACAAGGGCATCATTACCAAACACAGTATTCGCATGAGAAGTGAAGGCGGCAGTCATTTAATTGTGGACTGTTCGCACAGTGTGGTCAAAGCGACTCAGATAAAGAAAAGCCGATACTTTTACGAATCATTGGAAGGAGATATATGGAGTAGCATTTTATCCGATTATGGATTGGAAGCAGATGTCACAGCTACGGAGTACACATTTAATGAATTGCTACAATTTCAATGTACAGATTGGGATTTTCTTGTGACCAGGGCAGAGATTTACGGCTTTTTTGTCAATGTAGATAAGGATGAAATTAAAATAGGCCCTCCAGATTTTGAGCAAGAAGTTTCCGAAGCAGTCAATTTTGGCTCTACATTATTGTCTTTTGATGCAGAGATCGATTCTTCGCATCAATTGGGAAGTGTGATTGCAAGATCTTGGGATTATTCCAAAACTGAAGCTACTGAAATAGAGGCGAAGTCATCCAATCCAAAAACACCTGGTAATTTCAATTTTTCAGATTTACAGTCTGTTTTTGGAAATGATCCCCTAATCATAGATAGTGTTTCCAAACAGCCCGACGAAATCCTTCAAAAATGGGCGGATTCTACCTTATTACGACACGAATTGGCAAAGGTGAGAGGTAGAGCTCAGTTTATTGGAATCCCCCAGGTAATTCCTGGAAAATTAATTGAGTTGCAGGGGCTGGGTGATCGATTTAATGGAGAAGCGCTGGTGAGTGGAGTTCGGCATAATATCACCGGAGGCAAGTGGCTGATGGATGTCCAGTTTGGAATGGCAAGAGAATCTTTTGCCGAGCGATTTGAAATTAATGCTAAACCAGCATATGGTCTTACCCCCACGGTACACGGGCTTCAAATTGGAGTGGTAACGCAAATAGAAGGAGATCCGGAAGGAGACGACAGAATACAGGTCATTTTGCCGATGGTGGAGAGCGACGGACAGGGCGTATGGGCAAGGATGTCTACGTTTGGTGCAGGAGGTTCAAGAGGAATCGTAGTTCGACCGGAAATCGGTGACGAGGTCGTTGTCGGATGCGTAAATAATGATCCGAATAGCCCGATCATTCTGGGTGCGTTGAATAGTAGTAATCTGCCATCCCCTATACCACCTAGCGATGATAACTATGAAAAAGGATGGGTGACAAAAGGAGAAATGAAAATGATTATTGATGACGATAAACAATCCCTCAATGTGGAAATGCCCTCAGGTAAGCAATTGCTGATCAGCGATGGTGATTCAGTCATAGAGCTAAAAGATGAGAATGGCAATTCGATAACATTGAACAGTGATGGAATTACGATTGAGAGTGCAAAAGATATCATATTAAAAACAAGTGCCGGAGATATTAATATTTCTGGGAATAATGTCAATTCGGAAAGTCAGATCGCCACCAAGATTACTGCAAACGCGACTGCAGAATTGTCAAGTTCCGGATCTACCACCATCAAAGGAGGAATCGTACAAATTAATTGATTATGGGAATGCCAGCAGCCAGAGTAGGGGATATGCATGTTTGTCCAATGGTGACAGGAGTAGTGCCTCATGTAGGCGGTCCAATAAGCCCGCCGGGTACTCCAACCGTGTTAATCGGAGGAATGCCAGCCGCAAAAGTGGGCGATATGCTAGTGTGTACTGGGCCTCCCGATAGCATAGTTTCCGGTTCAGGTACCGTATTCATTGGTGGCATGCCAGCCGCAAGACTGGGAGATTCAACCGCCCATGGAGGATCAATTATCATAGGTGAACCCACAGTATTAATTGGATAGTATGAGTGCGAATAAAAAATTTACAGGAATCGGATGGAGCTTTCCACCAACATTTAAAAAGACAGCCAAAGAAGTGGTTATGGAAAGCGATATTGAAGATATAGAACAAAGTCTAACCCTATTGCTTGGTACGGTAAAAGGCGAACGTGTCATGCATCCTTCCTACGGCTGTAATCTGGACGAATTGTTATTCGAGTCTTACAATTTAACCATTAAAAATTACCTGATTGATTTGGTGAAGACCGCCATTTTATTTTATGAACCCAGAATCGAACCGACTAAAATAGTAATCAATGAATCGTTCATATTGGAAGGTAAGGTACTTATAGAAATTGAATATTTGGTACGCGCCACCAATTCGCGATTCAACATGGTATACCCCTACTACATCAATGAAGGCATAGAAATTCAGACATTAATGAACAGATGAATAAATCCTGCGTACATAAAAATCCATTGACAAGAGAAGGGACGACTCAACTTCAACGATTGTTGGATGCTCTCGTACCTGAGAATGTGAAATTGCACGAATTGAAAGTGGAAGATTGGATGGCTTTTGCCAAGAATTATGCTTCTCTAATCAATTACTACGATTCCACAAATGCACAAACTACAGCAGGGGATTGGCAGGATTTTTTTGTTGCTGAAGATGAGATTGGAGCGTTTCTCGAAACCGTGAATGATGGAAATTCGAGTCCTCACCTCTCTTTGTTTATCGCATTTCTTAATCTGTTGCAATATCCTCAAAACAGTCTGAATGAACTGCCGAAACGGCACCTTGATTTTTATTATCGGGATGTCCTGCGTTTGAGCCCAAAAAGCTTTACTCCGGATTCTGTTCACGTGCTGTTTGAGTTGGCAAAAAATGCAGTCTCAGAATTGGTGGAGAAGCATAGCAATTTTGAAGCGGGTAAGGATAGCGAGGGGAACATTTTAAATTATAAACTGGATAAGGATATTGTTGCCAACAAAGCTTCAATCGCTCAAATAAAAGGCATATTCCTCAACGAAAAAGAGAATGAAGAGGATGAAGATCAACCCTTGAAATATGCTTTGCAAAGCAATACATTGGATGGATTGGAAGAACCTCTGACCGATGATCTTTCCTGGAGTGCATTTGGCAGTACGTCCTGGGCAGGTGACCTCCCCGCTGAAGTTGTATTGTCGAGTAATCTGTTTTTGATGAGTGAAGGGGTAAGAATAGTAGGTCTTACCTGGACAATTGCAGATGATGGAGATATGCCGGATTTGAATAATGCCGTTGCTCATTTATCAGGAGCAGAAGGTTGGTTGGATCCATTGGAAGTACTATTCACTCCAGATAAAAAGATTTGGTATTTTTTGATACCCGAAGACTTTGACGCGATAACATATTATGATGAAGAAGTTCATGGACGAAATATTAATACCCAAAAACCAACATTGATTGTATCCTTCAAGAATACCAATAATTACAGAGCGCTAAAAGACGTAAAGATTTCATCTGTCAAAATTGACACGTACGTGTATGGAGTTAAAAATCTGAAGATTAAGAATGAATTAGGAAATCAAGCACCCGATACTCCTTTCATGCCCTTTGGGTCAAGACCAAAAAAGAATTCATCTTTAAGAATTAATGTTCCGGAATTCGAAGATAAGAGCATCAGTACGTATACCTTGAATATGTCTTGGCCGGATTTGCCAGACAATTTCACAACCCACTACAGGGCCTATCATGCAGAGATAAAAAAACTCCAAAATACGCAAGACGCTGACTTCCAATCTTTTTTGGATGCCATGGCATTTACGGGAACCTATAGTAATGATAGTACAGTGATCGATAATCAGATCAAAACACTGACACCCAATGATGATCCTATGAAAGGAGATTTTAGGGTGGAAGTTTCTTCTCCTTACAATTCAGGTGGCAGTACATTCCGACTTTTTGAACAGTCTATAAGTTCTAATGTAGTCAGCGAAAATAATGGGCGGGGTGATATAGTGATCACGTTGAAATCTTCCCTCTACCATGATTTGTACAATCCGATCTACGTCAATGCAGTAACGTTTAATCAAAATGGAGTAAATGTAGATCAAATACCAAAAGAACCGTACACACCATTTACCGAAGGGCTGATTATTAATTATTCTGCTACAGGTAAGATTGACTTTGTAGAAAATGAGGTCACTGATGTCAGTACGGAAATGTATCATGTTACTCCATTTGGTTCGGAGCAAGTAACAGAAAATGCTACACTGGTTCCTAATTTTTTGAATAATTCTCTCTTTATTGGAATTCAGAATGGAGCGCCTCAAAGTGTGATTTCCCTGCTTTTTCAAGTTGCCGAAGGGACAGAAAACCCAGATCTAAACACCTTTATCCCAACAGAGCAAATCAAATGGTATGTCCTGGCAGAGGGCAATAAATGGGAAGCACTGGATAATAAGATATTGTTTGACGATACCAACAATTTTTTGCGATCGGGAATTGTAGAATTAGAATTGCCCAGAGAAACCAGTTTAGAGCATCATCTGATGGAAAGTGGTCTGGTATGGCTCAAAGTGACCCTGAATAATGAACCGGAAAGTGTAAGTAAGTTTTACAATATTCATGCACAGGCATGTACCGCTACATTTTCTAACACTGAAAATTCACTTGAGCACCTCACTACTGGTTTGAATCCAGGATTGATCACCCAATTGGCTCAGAGAAAATCAAAAATCAAAAGTGTTTCGCAACCGTATTCTTCTTTTGGTGGGAAGGATACCGAATCAGATGTCCATTTTTATCGTAGAATCAGCGAACGGCTGCGACACAAGGACAGAGCCTTAACGATTTGGGATTATGAGCATTTGATTTTGCAGGAATTTCCGCAATTGCATAAAGTGAAATGTTTGAATCACACCCGAAAAACGGCCCAATCGGTGGATGAAATATCTCCAGGGAATGTAACCATCGTCGTAATTCCAAAAATAAAGGATTCAGGATCTGAATATAGATTGACACCGAAAGTAAGCCAAAATACCAGAGAAGAAATAAAGACATTCTTAAAACCTAAAAAACCAATGCATGCCCAGGTAGAAGTAGCGAATCCAATTTATGAACAGGTGACCTTTAGTTTTTTAGTGAAATTTTACGAAGGAAAAGATTACAATTTTCACAAAACACTGATTCACGAAGACATCAAAGCTTACATATCTCCCTGGATTCGGGAAGAGGAATTGAATCTCAAATTTGGCAAAAGTATCTATAAATACGAAGTGATCAACTTCCTGGAAAACCTGGAATATGTGGATTACCTGGAGAGCTTTACTATGTTTCATACCCCATACGGCGGAGATCCGGAAGAGAAAAATGAGATTTTTCCGTCCAACTCTCTCGCAGTACTGGTTGCCAATTCAGCGCATGATATAGAACCTGTAACCCCATGCTAAGCTTATGACAGAAACGAAAATATACAAGTATACCTCTACCAAAGATGATCAGGACTATGATTTTCTAAGAAATGAAGGTATAGAGTACATCAAGCAGATGGCGGGTAACGTATGGACGGATCATAACCTGCACGACCCGGGTATTACATTCCTGGAAGTACTGTGTTATGCCATTACTGATCTTGGATATAGAATTTCAGCTCCCATTAATGATTTACTTACTTCTGAGCATAATGCACTTTCTCAATTGGAACTCAGTTTTCCAACCGCAAAAAATATTCTTACCACAAAACCAATCACCGAACACGACTATCGAAAGTTATTCATAGACATTCCGGATATAAAAAATGCGTTTATCAAACCGTATTCGGATGCTATAGTCCATATGCATTGTTCTACTCAGGATGAAGTGACTACGGAAAACCCCAAGGGTCTTCTGAGCTATGAGGCTGAGATTGAGGGATACGAACATGTCAACAAGTTTGCCCTTAAAGGACTCAACAAGATCTTTTTCGTTCCAGATACATCCATCGCACAAATGGAAGATGGACCCGATAAGGAAGCCAAAATCAATGAATTGACCACGCTGGTTACACGAGCATATCACGCCAACCGCAATCTTTGTGAAGACGCAGTAGAGGTGTGCGTCGCAGAAGAGTATGAGATCAATGTATGTGGGGATATCGAAATTGAAAATACAGCCGAAGCCAAGGAAGTCGTAGCGGAAATACTCTTTAATATTCAGGAATATTTGTCTCCTTCCCTAAAAAGATATACGCTTCAGCAATTGCTGGATCAGGGTCTGCAACCTGAAGATATCTTCAACGGTCCTGTTTTGGAAAATGGTTTTATCGCAGACGAGGAATTGGAAAACTCAAACTTCAAAACCGAGATTCGACTTTCCGATGTAATTCAAATCATTTCAGAGACTCCAGGAGTAAAGCGAATCAAGAAGATCGTAATGAAGCCTTGCGGTTGTAATCCTGAGGAAGAAGAGCCATGTCCTGCATTGGATAATCCATGGAAAATCTGTCTGCCCAAAGAATTCAACAAGGTCATCAAATTATGTCTTGACAACAGCATCATCAATGTATTTAAAGACATCATCCCAATCGACCTTGATCAGGAAGAGGTGAAAAATTTGGCAATCGAAAAAATTGAAGCGTTCAATGCGTCAAATACCTTGCCTTATGAAGACTTTCCAATTCCCGCTGGCAGCTTCTTAAATTCCGGGGAGTACCACAGTATACAAAATGAATTGCCCAATGTATACGGCGTAGATGAGATCGGCTTGTCACCGCAATTGCCGGAAGAACGTCATGCAAAGGTGCTACAGCTCAAAGGGTACCTAAGTTTTTTTGATCAAATACTGGCTACGTATTTCAGTCATTTACACCATGTAGGAGAATTGTTATCACTCGATGTATCCGGTGCGAATACCTATTATGGTAATGACCTTACCGACATTCGCAATTTCAAAGAAAAAATAGTAAAAGACACAACCACTTTTGAGAGCCTAACACAGAAATACTTGGATGAATTGGATGATTATGTGGATCGGAAAGGGAAATTTTTGGATCATCTCTTGGCTCGATTCGCTGAGAATATGAACGACTATGTGTTCCTGATGATTGATCTTTTTGGTGTGCAAAGCAAGGATGCGAGTCTGTTTCACAAATCAAAAATGCTTCAGGAATACAAGCAATTGGGTTATGCCAGAGCTTGTGCGTTCAATTACTTTGGAGACGAACATGGAGTTTGGGATACGTACAATGTCTCGGGTTTGCAGCATCGACTTGCCAGGTTACTAGGCTTTAGAGATTACAGCAGAAGAGATCTCACCGATTTTGACTATGAATTTTATGAGGAAGTGGATGATGATAATGTGGTAGAATATCGATGGCGGATAAAAAATACGTCTGGAGATATCCTGTTTTCAAGCAGTATGCATTACGATTCCATTCTTGAGGCTGAGGATGAAATGTGGAAGACCATCTCTTTGGCCTGGGATGAAAACAATTACGATTTGTTGCCTACCGAAGACGGTGATCAATGGTATTTTAACCTGATCGACAAATCCAAAGAAGTGGTAGCAAGACATATTAAGTTTTACGACGATAAAGAAGAAGCCGAACAGGCGATTGAGGAATTCGCAAAGTTCATATACGACCATGTTACGGATGAAGGCATGTATTTTTTTGAAAACATCCTTCTTCGTCCCGATCATGAGGATGAAGAGGCTACAGGCAAGTTCATGGAAATCTGTGTAGATGATGATTGCAAACAGTGTAAACCCTACGACCCCTATTCCTTCAGATTAACCATTGTGCTTCCGGGTTGGACTAAAAGGTTCAGAAACATATACTTCAGGGAATTTGCCGAACGAGTCATTCGGGAGGAGGTGCCGGCGCATATCTTAACCCGAATTTGTTGGATCGGATATCCGGCTTCAGAAGAAGGCGAGCAACCTACTCAGATGGAGAACTTGGAAAAAATCTATCACGAATGGCTGGAATTAAAGATGAGCACACCAAAGGATCAAACTGAGAATGATAAACTCAAACCATTGGTGGACCTATTGCACGAATTGGATACGATATATCCTACGGGGACCCTGCACGATTGCAAAGGCGATGCGAGTGGTACCTCACCTATAATATTAAATCAATCATCCTTGGGTGATATAAACATAGAGCAAAATGGCAGCACATAATTTACTTGACAAAGAGGTGCCTGTATATCACAGATTTGTGGATAATCAGGTGTTGACGAATGACCAACTCAATGAGGTCATAGACCATATAAATTATCAGGACAAACAGACCCGGGCCAGCCTTATTGGAATTGGTCATGTATGTGGAATTAACATCACAAAAAACGGAGATAATTTTACGGTTTCAGGTGGTGTAGCTGTTACATCTGACGGAGATTTATTGAAGGTAGAAAAGACTGTTTTTACCGGATATAAGAAATTCAAAGACGAAAGGGTGAAGTACGGTCATTTTATAGAAGGGCCCGACATTCTTGATTTATACGAACTGGTAGAGGATGATTCTCCTAGCAATGTGAAATCGTTGGCGGGTTTTGATGCCGATGCTTCAATCATTGATAGCGATAAGGTTTTTATTCTTTACCTCGAGTCATTTGCCAAAGAGGAAGAAGATTGCTCACCCCTGGAATGCAATGCACAAGGAAAAGAGATTGTCAGAAATCTGAAAATCCTAATTACTTCCTACGCCAATGCTCAAAAAATAGCTGCAAAAGACTCTATATTCTCCAATTATCTCAATGCTGCAAATATCAATGCTGCTATCAATATTGATACCGTTTATGTAAAGAGAATAGTGTTAAATATGGCAAAATCCTCTACCTTAAGTACGCTCAAAAATGCCTATTCGACCAATTTTACCGAAATATCAAAAGCCATTACGGGCGTAGGAGAAATCACCTTATTCAAAAAACAGATGTATGGTTTTTCCAAAGACATTCCCACATTTTTTAACGGGTTGAAACAAACAGATTTTAATTTCCAGTATTTGTATGATTTCTACAAAGACCTGGTCGCTGCATTTAATGAGTTGGCGGATCAGCTCAATGAGGTGTATACCATCTGCTGTCCGGATCCGGGGGGCTTTCCCAAACATATTTTAAGAGGGGGGCTGGTGACCAAAACGGATGCATTAAAGCACCGCTTTTATCCATCGCCCATTCACAACCATCAAAATAGTATCGAATCTCTCAAATTGATGTTCGGTCGGATTCTGCAAATGATATTGAATTTTCAGGTAAGCACTAAAGATGAGATTATCCTTACCCCTTCAAAATTCGATTACTTTAAAATTGGAGAAAGAGCATTGCCCTTTTATTATGATTTAAGTGCCTCTTCGAATGTTCAATCCATGTTGAATTCCTGGAAGTTGAGTCAAAATTGGCTATTGCCAAATTACTATGGAAATGGATATCCAACTTCTTTTGACGACCCGTTAGACTACTGTTTGGATGGGCATGACTTCTTCAGAGTGGAAGGACATGTAGGGAAGGACGTGATAACCGCTATGGGCGACATTACCGAGATTCGGAATCAAAAAGGGCTGGCGTTTGATATTTTACCAATAGCGGTTGGAGCTTACGCCAATGAAGCTACCTTGGATTATGATAAATACAGAATCTATTTCGAGGATTTGCAAATCATTCTACAAGCCTGGAATGAGGAGATTAAGTGCATAGTCAGCGGAAGTAGCCAGTTTTTATCCGGCTTCTCTATTTTAAATCAGGGACAACACATGGCATATCTGCCCAAGCTGGCTGCAGAGGAATCAGATACGGGACCGGCTGGTTTTGCAGCGAGAGAATTACTTGAGGTCAATACTGATAGAGCAGAACGAAATTTTGCAGCCAGAGAATTATTTGAAACCAAAACAGTAGGGACCGAAAGAAATTTTGCAATCGGAGATGCATTCGCAATGCAAACGAGCAAACCCAAAGTAAATAATGTCGTAGAGAATATCGTAACCATTGAAAACTCAGTGGGATCCTATTGGACTAATCAAATAGCAGTTGAGGACAACAAAAATGACATTAAGGTAAAGCTGGAAGGGGCAGTGCAAGATAAGGTTTCGGGCTGGTTGTTGGAAAATCAAGTAGCAGGAGTTCAGATTCCGGCGGAGGTCTTAGGAGCTCTTAAGGATGCGGAAGATGATAAACTATTGGATATAGAAGATTTTACGGAGGAGAATCTTGAAAAGTTCATTGCATCACTTCAAGTCCAATGTGAAACTGGAAAGTCTGCCAAACGTACGCTACAGGATTATGTAAGTAAAGCAGGAAGTAAGTTGAAGGACCAGATTTATCTTGAACAATATTATTTTGTATTGAATAATATCATCTCCACATGCTGTATGGTTGAGCGATTCAGAGTGCTATATGAAGAGATTTTAAAGCGCAAACAATTGCTTTTGGATAGATTGGTGCTCAAGGAATTTATCAAACTGCATCCCTCGGCTGAACATAAAGCCGGCGTTCATGAGGGAGGTACGTTGATTGTTCTTTATTATTCAAAACCCAAAAACGATACGATTGCATTGTCAGAAAGAGCCCCATCTGTCTCGGATCAATTGGTAGCTCAGAATACTATTTTGAATCAATCCGACGATGTATTGAAGTTTGCTTCTGGAATCGACAAATTAGCTCAGACAACACAGTCATTGCAGGTGTTAAATGAAAAAATATCAGCGGATAATGTCGTTAGCAATGAATTTAGTAAACTCTTCAATATCAGCGATCTAACCTTTGGGAATTTAGGAGTCTTGGATGATTTTATTGTACGACCAGTCTCATCACTTGCGGATGGTACCGTAATAGGCGATTTATGTCTGCCCTATATTTGTTGCGCTGAGACTCCGGCTACGACCTTCGTATTCCCTGATCGGGAGACTAATCTTTTTGTACCTAAAGAATTTGTTTGTGTCATACCAGATGGAAGTGCAGAACTTATTCCAATTACTCCAACGCCATCCGACGGAGAAGTGATCGCCTTTGCAGAGGGTGTGGCAATTGCCGATGCTATTCAAATCAACACTAAAAAATACTTCTTTGATCCCAACGCGGTTAATGCAGATGATTATGGCAAAGAGATCACGTTTACCGTTGATGGTCAAAATGTAATTCCTGTGCTTACGGTTTACGAAAGACCTCAACCTGAATTTACAGTAGAGGAGCCGGAGTTTTCTAGCAAAAACAAACGAGCCACCATCAAAATTACCAATACAAGTAAGGAAATCGAAGGACAGACATTTGAATGGGATTTTGAAGTGGATCAATTTGAAAATGGATTGCTGGAATTTGATTACAGATTTAATGTAGAGCCGGGAACAGAATACAGTTTCAATTTAAAATTAACCGCTACGAATGGCAGATGTGTAGAAACGTTTGAATTGCCGTTGGACTTTGTGGTACCCGAGAATGAAGTCGAAATAGGACTAATAATCAATTCAGGATCAATTTGTAAACTTCCAGGTAACGAAGCAGCAATGATTTCTGTACAACCGACACCACCAAATGCAACAGTTATTGCTTTAGTGGATGGAGGTGAAATAGCTAACGGAATTGTGGTTACAGACGGAGGAATCTTCTTTGATCCCAACGCTTTGGACGGAGATATGTATGACAAAACCATCAGTTTTACGGTAAATGCTCAAGCGGTAGAAAATACCTTGATCATTCACGAACAACCGCAGCCTTCATTTGCGCAAGTAGGAGAACCAGCATTTTCAAATAACAATACACAAATGAATATTGGTGTAAAGAACACCAGTAAAGCCATAGCTGGACAAAAGTTTAAGTGGAGCTTTAATGGCGATGAATTTGAAAATGATTCGGTAGAGTTTCAATATCCATTTGAGGTGGTTCCTGATTCCGTTTTTAATGTGGAAATCAAATTAGACGCCATAAACGGACCTTGTGGTGCGCCAGCCCTTCCGCTTAATTTCGAAGTAGAAATACCCAAATTAGACGTGGAAGGAAATGGGGAAGGAACTGAAAATACATGTATAGATACGAATCTGGGTAGGATTAACGATGGTAGAATTCGCCTGAATGATTATAGAGTCGAAAACGAGGATAAATTGGTTGAATTTATTTTCGTTTATGATGAATTCCTGTTGCCTCTGTACACTTTGGTTAAGGATGATGCTGTAAATGTTATGAATGGCAAACATGACGCAACATTCAGAGATAATATCAGAAATGCTCAAAACGAGATTTCCGCATTTTATTTAGATGTCGTCAATATGGATATTAGGGAATGGCTTATCAGGCTTTACCTGGAATCGACCCTATTGTACTTCTACATCCTTGCTTGCAGAGAAACTAAGATTTCTGCGAATACCGTAACTGGAGCATGGATAGAATTCATAGCGACCATAGTCGAAAATGATCCAGATCTGGTGAATAATATTTTGACACAGGTTCCATACCATGACCATTTGAACGACTTGCTCAAAGAATTGACAGGAAGACTAAGTGAAACAGTGAATCTACTGCTAAATGATATTATTAATGCACTAACGAGTACTCTTGAATAAAAAAGGAATCCATATCATTCACAAGATCAGTACTTCGCTGAATTGTAGTTCTTACCATCTTCCGGCAGTCGACGATTTAAATGTTGGTGACCTCATTAAGTCGGCGCTTGATGAATTGGCAGAGGAGTTCGATAGCCTGGGCAGAAATCAAGCGTTGAGTTTTCAGGAGCTATCGATTGATTTAGAAATTCTTGACAGCGAATTGTGCCATCTGAAACAGAGAATTAAATCAGTTCTTTTAGAAAAGATCGAAGAATTTGATGCCGAAAAAAATGTTCAGGATCAAATTGCCAGAACAAAAAGGGCAAAGATTCTAACTCCTTTGGAAGTCCTGCTGTTTTTCCTGAAGAAAGGAAGGTTGCCTTGGAATGCCCATTCGGTACGCCTGGATTTGGACCAATTTAAACACCTGTATGCCAAAAGTGAATTTGTGCCAGCATTCCTTGGTGTTTTAAAAGATCATCCTCAGGCAGTTGCCAGATTGGTGCATCAGTTCTCAGTTGAAGAAGTCATTCAACCAATCGAGCGAATCGTAGCCAAAGAATTTGCTATTGAGGTTCGTATGTTGATAGAAGCCTTGCGTTCGGTTGCACATAGTCATTCGAAAATATTTGATGTTGGGTATCGATTGATTCTGGTATTTCTTGAAATCGTTTGGAATGAAATTATCACATGGAAAAGAAGTGGAATTTCAATAGAGCTTTTGTGGATAAATATTCTGAAAAAATTTTCGGTTCAAATTCATAAAAAATACTCGGATCTTCCGGTCACGTTTTTAAGAGAAGTACTACAGCAAACGAAATGCAAAAGGATAAATTCTCTTTTTGAGGCCATATCAAATGAATTGAAAGACATTGTAGAATTACCTCATCTTGATTTAATTAAGGATGTATTCCCTGATGAAAGTTTAGAGTATACCGATGATAATAAAAAGGATGATAGTGTTGAAAACAAGCTCCTTGAAAGAGATAAAGAAAAAGGTGATTTAATAAATGCTAAGACTACAGGTATTTCAGAACAATCCGAGTCAGAAGGTTTTGAAAAAGAAATTGAAGAAAGAGATAGTTTCGAAGAAAAAAGAGACCAAGTTCGGGGCAAGTTGAATGCAAGAGCGTTTTCGGATCAATCGAATTTTGAAGATCAATCCGTAAGAGTTGAAAACGCAGGAATTGTTTTGGTGCATCCATTCCTCACTACTTTTTTTGAGAAAGTAGGGTTGATTGAAAAAGGGAAATTCATCTCTCTGGAATGTCAGCAAAGAGCCGTGTGTTTGTTGCACTTTATCGCAACAGGTCAACTTGAATTTGAAGAACATGCCCTTCATTTTCAGAAATACATCTGCAATTATCCTCTGAATGGTATCATACCCAAATACTTACCGATCAGTCCTTTTGAAAAAGACGAAGTAGAAAGCCTGTTGCATGCGGTATTGGGGTATGTGACAGCGTTGAAAGGAACATCACCTCAAGGACTTCGAGGGAATTATTTAGTTAGAAATGGAGTGTTGGAGGTAGAGGGAGCCGAACCCATACTTCATGTAGAGCAGATGACGGCCGATATTTTACTAAAGCAGGTTCCGTGGACTTTAAGTTATGCCCAATGGCCTTGGAATCCTCATTTGTTAACGATTAAATGGTTGTGATATGTTTACGAAAAGAACATTTTGGCGTCGAAATAAACCGAAACAGAGCAATTGGGTCGAAGGCAAAGGACAAAAGGAAAACAGCTTTATCCCAGCCATACAAACCAAACTTACTATTGGAAAACCGGGAGACGTTTATGAAAAGGAAGCGGATAATACTGCCGATAGGGTCGTAAGTGATTCCACAGATGCGCCAGATGTTCAAAAAATGGGCGAAGAGAAAGAAGAGGTACAGACCAAGAAACTAGCGGGAAGCATTACACCATTTGTTCAGAAACAGGAGGAAAGCAAGGAAGAACCCGTTCAGGCGCAGGAAGAGGAGGAAGCGGTTCAGTCCAAGGAAGAGGAAGAATCCCTTCAGGCGCAGGAAGAGGAGGAAGCGGTTCAGTCCAAGGAGGAGGAAGAATCTGTCCAGGCGCAGGAAGAGGAGGAAGCGGTTCAGTCCAATGAGGAGGAAGAATCTGTCCAGGCGCAGGAAGAAGAGGAAGCGGTTCAGT
>JBCCVV010000014.1:0-48660 GCA_039194925.1 Bacteroidota bacterium | reverse complement strand
TTTTAATTTTATATGATATTGTATATTGTTGATTTCCAGTTATGTACACATCCGGATCGCCAATCCTTATTTTTACGTTCTCTTTTCTATTGGTAACTTTGTACTTATGATTTTGAACCTGAACGTTAACGATATCCAAAGAGTATTTTTTGCCATTCGAAGCGAACAGGTTCTTTATATCTCTTATGATACCTCTCTTTTTTTTACTAAAATTAACATCCACAATTTCAATTACATCGTATGATCCATCAGCATTAATGGTAAGGTTGATATCAAAATTGGTAACAGTGAAATCCTGGGCATGTAAGAAAAGGCTGACAAATGCAAAAATCAGGGTAAGTAGGCGCTTCATAATTTGTTTTTTCATTCAAGAAGTACAACCGTAGAAAAAATAGAATGGTTGCTTCATCCGTAAATATCAGATGAGTAGATTGAAATCTGTGATGAATTTATGGAAATTGACGACAATATCCGATACAGACTTCATATTATTTGATAAGGGGTAAT
This sequence comes from Bacteroidota bacterium, assembly GCA_039194925.1. Classification (GTDB taxonomy): domain Bacteria; phylum Bacteroidota; class Bacteroidia; order Chitinophagales; family Saprospiraceae; genus CAJXUU01. The sequence goes on along the minus strand of JBCCVV010000014.1, from coordinate 48,153 downwards.
AGTCGTTCGATCGCCATTTGATATCCAAGCAATCCTTTACCTATGATTGAAAATTGACAGACATCTTCTAGATAGGAATGATGTCGATAGGGTTCTCTTTTCTTGATGTCTGAAATGTGTACTTCTCCTATCGGACAGGTAACAGAACTAACACAATCTGCCAGAGCGATACTGGTATGTGTATACCCCCCCGCATTTAATACAATACCCACGTTTTCAAAACCAACTTCCTGGATCTTGTCGATTAGAGCCCCTTCATGGTTGGATTGAAAATACTCCAGCTTGGCGAGTGGTTCAAAATGATTTTGCAGCAATTCGAAGTATTCTTCAAAGGTTTGCTTACCATAAATCTCTGGCTGCCTTTTCCCAAGTAAGTTCAGATTGGGACCGTTAATAATTACAATCTTTTTAGTCACAAGGTTTAGTTGGCTACCTCATTCATAAATTTGATGCGCGTAAGCTGAATCTCTTCCAGGGTAATATCTTCATCTTGAAGTTCTCTGAATGCATCATCTACACCGGAAGAATCTGCTTCATGAAAATAGTCGAAAATTTCTTCTACTACATCTTCATCCACTTCATCTTCAATAAAATAATCGATATTCAACTTAGTGCCTCCATCAGCTATAGTATTCAATTCTTCAAGCAACTCTTCATACGTCATACCTGCATTTTTGGCAAGATCAAAAAGCGGCATTTTTCGATCAATTCCTTGTATAATGGCCACTTTATGCTTCGATTTGTTGGCTACCTGTTTCATAACAAATTCCGTTGGGCGATCTATATCGTTTTCCTCTACGTAATCTTTGATCAATTCGATAAATGGCTTACCGTATTTTACCGCTTTCCCTGTATTTACACCCGAAATTTGAGTCATATCTTCCACATTAATAGGGTAGTAGGTAGCCATATCCCGAAGCGAGGGTTCCTGGAAGATAATCCAGGGTTGAATCTGGAGTCTTTTTGCTTCTCTTTTTCGAAGATCCATCAACATTCCCATCAACACATCGTCCAATGCTACACCGCCCCCTGTACTGGTGACAACAGGATCTGCCGAGGTATCGGTAAAGTCCCTATTCAGAGGAATCTTGACCACGGACTGCTTAACCAGAAAATCTTTCCCCTTTTGGGTTAGTTTTAGTAATCCGTATTGTTCTATTTCTTTGAATAATAAATCCTTAAGAATTCCTTGTCGATAGATTGAATTCCAAAATATATCGTCTTTTTCTTTTCCCTTACCAAAGAGTGGCTTTCGATCAAATTTGAAATCTTTCATATCCTTGGTGTTTTTGCCCATCACAAAATCCACCAGGTGTTTTACGGTATAATTTTCATTGAGATCAACGACTACTTCAAGCGCCAGTTTCATTTCTTTGGTAACCTCGATTTCATCTTTGGGATATTTGCAATTGTCGCACATGTCTGAACAATTGTCAACGGGGAAGTTTTCTCCAAAATAATGCAATAAAAACTGTCTGCGGCAGGTACTCGTTTCGGCGTAAGCAATGATTTCCTCCATCAATTGCGCACCCAGTTCTCTCTCCGCTACTGGTTTGTCACGTAGGAATTTCTCTAATTTATTGATGTCCTTATACGAATAAAAAGCTATGCATTTTCCTGGTAATCCATCTCTGCCCCCTCTTCCTGTTTCTTGATAGTAATTTTCGATACTCTTGGGGATATCGTAATGAATTACAAATCTCACATCGGGTTTGTCGATTCCCATTCCAAAAGCGATTGTCGCTACGATCACATCACAATCTTCCATAAGAAATGCATCCTGTACGGATGATCGGGTCTTGGCATCTAAACCAGCATGATAAGGTGCTGCATTGATCCCATTGACATTCAGTACTTTAGCAATCTCTTCCGTAGTCTTTCTTGCTTGGACGTAAATGATGCCGGATTTGCCATTCGTCGATTTGATAAACTGTACGATCTCCTTGATGGTTTGATCTTTGGTGCGCTTTGGTCTTACCTCGTAGTAAAGATTGTCCCGATTGAAAGAAGAAATGAAGATGTTTTCGTTCTTCATGTCTAGATTCTTAACGATATCCGATTGCACTTTAGGAGTTGCTGTGGCCGTGAGAGCCATAACGGGAATATGCTCGTTGATCCCTTTAATCATAGTTTTGATTCTTCTGTATTCTGGTCGGAAATCGTGGCCCCATTCCGAGATACAATGTGCCTCATCTACGGCTACAAAAGAGATGTTGCTATTTTTAAAGAATTCAATATTTTCATCCTTTGTAAGCGTTTCTGGTGCTATAAATAGCATTTTCGTTTTTCCAGCGGAAATATCTGCCTTAACTTCTCTCATCTGTCCTTTATTAAGCGATGAGTTAAGGAAGTGAGCGATTTCGTTGTTTTTACTATATCCTCGAATTGAATCCACCTGGTTTTTCATCAATGCGATGAGAGGAGAGATGATAATGGCCGTGCCTTCACTCAGAATAGCTGGCAATTGATAGCATAAAGATTTTCCACCTCCCGTAGGCATGATTACAAAGGTGTCTCTTCCATCCAGTATGCTTTCTACGATTTCTTTTTGTCTTGGCTTAAAGTTTTTGAACCCAAAGTACGTTTCGAGTTCTTTGTGTAAATCATATTGTGTGGTAACCATTTTTTAGATCAGTTTGTGCCAATAATATATTTAGCCGGTATAAACTATATATTAATTATACCTTTAATATAAGTATTTTTTTGACTTTTTCGATAACGTTTTTGATAATTAAATTGCTCTACTTGAAATCAAACAAGTTTAAGTTCAATGAGGTTTTGATTAGCAATTTTTTCTTTTTCCAAAAGCAAATGTTTTTGGGATAAAAATTTTACTTTCGGTTAAAATTTCAAACGGCTGACGAAGATAATCTATTACTGTGAATTCTAATATAAATATTACTGAAATAATAAAAAGTACCATTAATGTTGAATATCAGACATTATTGGGCCTATTGGCAATGGATTTTACAGTTTTGGAAACCGTAGTAAATAAATTATACACGTGTTCAGGTAAAATTGTTATATCCGGTATTGGAAAAAGTGCCATTGTGGCGCGAAAAATGGTTGCTACCTTAACCAGTACCGGGACAAAAGCAATTTTCTTACATACCGCAGATGCACTCCACGGCGATTTGGGAATCCTTCAGAAAGATGATGTGTTGCTGCTTATTTCTAAGAGTGGTGAATCGCGTGAAATAAAAGAAATAATTCCACCAGCTCATGAAATTGGTGCGTTTATCATTGGAATGGTCAGTAATGAAGTTGGATACCTGGCCAGGCATTCCGAAATTGCGATCCATGTTCCAGTGGCAAAAGAAGCGGACGACGATGATTTGGCTCCTACAGCCAGTGCAATAGCACACATTGCGGTGGGAGATGCAATTGCATTGTCGCTGAAACATTTGAATGGTTTCTCCGAAGAGAAATTTGCCAAATTACATCCAGGGGGGCTCTTGGGGAAACGATTGAATTTAAAAGTAGGCGCGTTATCCGCAAAAAATCAGAAACCGATTGTGTCTACGAATGACAAGCTAACTGATATTATTTATGAAATTTCTTCTAAACGATTGGGAGCGACTTGTGTTTTGGACGATTCAAAAGCGATAGCCGGAATCATCACCGATGGAGATATTCGAAGACTTATTCAAAAAGGCGGAGATATTTATACTCAAACGGCAAGCACGATCATGAGTGTCAATCCAAAGATGGTCGATCAGGATACCCTAGCTATCGATGCATTGGAAAAGATGAAATCAAACAGCATTACACAACTTGTTGTCGTAAATAATAATGAGTATGTGGGTATGGTGCATATCCATGATATTATAAAGGAAGGGTTGAGGTGAAGAGGAGAATGAGTTAGGGAGATGATTACACGGAGGATCTCGTAGAAGGCACGGGGAAGAACGGAGCGGGATTTGGAGATTTGAGAGATTCGAAGGATTGTTATTTTATTGAAATTTGGGAATTGAGTTTTATATATGAAATGGGCTATTATGAAAAACTATTTGTTGTTTGTTCTTTTGGTTTTGGTTGGACTTGGGTGTGGGAAGGAGAAGACGATTTCTGATGAATTGGTTGGTGATTGGTTTTATGAAAGAGAGACGCATATTAGTTTTTCTTCGTTTGATGATCCGGATACGGAGGGTTTTATGAGCTTTAATGACGATGAGACTGGGTATTGGGAGTCTTCCAATGGGTTTCAATCGTTTGATCTGGAATGGGATCTGCAAATGAATGACTCCAAAATTTCTATCACTAAATATTTCGTTGATCAAACGGCATTGTTCCCATCAAATACTATTTTTGATCTGACGAGAGAAAATGAGGATGAATTCAGGTTGACGTTTCACTTGAAATTTGAATCGCCTATTGATTCTATCGAAACATTGGAACAATTTGAAAATATTATATTAACCCGAATGGAATAAAACACGATTCGCCATGAAAAATATTTTATACTTTCTATTTTTTTCATTCTTGATAATTTCCTGCTGCGATGACTTGGTTGAGACCGACGAATTGATAGGCGATTGGGAATTTGAAAGAGAGGTTACACCTGAATCTTCGCTTGATACTTTTGAAATAAACGACAAAAGTGGAGTCTTTACATTTTCTACGAATGGATTTGGAAGAAGGGAATCCGTTATAAATATTTTTGATTTTGAATTGGAATGGAGTATTAACGACTGTGGAAAGCAAATCTCAATAAGAAAGACAGGTTTTACCGCAATTGATACCAGAACCTATGACATAGAGCGAATAGATGATGATAATATCATTTTTGAAGGAATAATACGAAGAGAAGTTACTCCCGATTCTACTATTGAAACGATTGAGCGCTTTGAGTTAACTCGTATTTAGATTTCTCTAATCTTCATCAGCAAATATCGACAAAAATCGGGGAGCAAAGCTATCAGCAGAAGCCATACCCATGTCTCGTTTCCAATTTTCCGGAATCGTATCTTCTGTTAAAAGACATCCTTCTGTTATGTACGGATACACATCTTCATACGTTTCATGTCGGTTCATAATGATTCGTCTATGAATATGATATCGATTGACTTTGGAGGGATCATTAATGCCTGCAGCACCCATTAGTTCTACAAATGCTGTTACTGTCTCTTTGTGAAAATTAGCGACTCTTTCTTTTTTATCTGAAACTACAAGCCCGTTCATTAAAGATTGCTTATTTGTAGCCACCCCAACCGGACAGGTGTTTTGGTTGCACTCCAAGGCTTGAATACAGCCAAGAGCCATCATCATCGCACGTGCGGAATAACAAGCGTCTGCCCCGATAGCAATTGCTCTCATCATATGAAAACCAGTAAAGATCTTTCCTGCGGCAATAATCTTGATATGTTGTTTCAGGTTGAATCCATCCAATGCATCGTACACCACGGCTAATCCTTCACGGTAAGGCATCCCAACACTATTGCTAAATTCCAAAGGAGCAGCACCTGTGCCCCCTTCGCCACCATCTACGGCGATGAAATCAGGCATAATACCCGTTTTGAGCATAGCTTTGCATATGGCGACGAATTCCGAACGATGACCTACACATAGTTTGAATCCAACGGGCAATCCATCCGACAAATCTCGCAATCGCTTTATGAATTGAAGAAGACCGATAGGAGTGCTGAATTCTTTATGATAGGGTGGTGATAGCACATCTTTGCCCATGGGAACATTTCGGATTTCAGATATTTCTTTGGTTACTTTTTTAGCAGGTAAGATTCCTCCGTGGCCCGGTTTGGCCCCTTGGCTAAGTTTCACCTCAATCATCTTCACATTTGCCTTTCCTATGGTCTTAAGAAAATTCTCTTCCGAAAATCCACCATCTGCATCTCTACATCCAAAATATCCTGTTCCGATTTGATAAATAAGATCCCCTCCAAATTCCATATGATGGGACGAGATTCCTCCTTCACCGGTGTTGTGCGCAAATCCACCGATTGCTGCTCCGCCGTTGAGTGCTTTGATGGCATTTGCGCTTAATGATCCATAAGACATGGCAGATACACTAAGCAAAGAAAGGTCATATGGTTTTTTGCAATCCGGACCACCGACACGTACTCTTGGGTTAAAATTCAATTCATCGTGACCTTTGGGAAGAATACTGTGATTCATCCATTCGTAGCCTTCAGCATAGAGGTTGAGCTGGGTGCCAAATGGGGTAGTGTCGTTTACTTTTTTAGAGCGTTGATAAATGATAGAACGGAATATTCTTGGAATTGGCCTTCCGTCTGTGTCTGGCTCTACAAAGTATTGATACATTTTAGGTCTTAACCATTCTGCGATATAACGTGATCTCCCTACCAGCGGGAAGTTTCTTTTAATCGAATGTTTTGATTGGAAAATGTCCATAAAACCAATTGCAATTGGAATGAGTACAATGCCAAGCAACCAATAAAATACAGGAGAAACGGAATATCCCAAAAAGAAGAGTCCGGCAATCAATACTACCGAAATAAAAATAAAGCCTGTTCTCATATTATCATTTATAATTCAAACAAATAAGCGATTTATTCCATTTTAAAGCATTTCTAAATTAGCCGCAAATTCCGCGAAGACTGCGCAATGTGCGAGGATTTTATTGTTATACCACCCAATCCTAGCAATCTTTGTGCTCTTTGCGGTAAAATGTCCACATCTTGTTTTGCAAAAAAATGAATGTTCTAAAATGGAATTCATACCATTCGTTTTTAAATCATTTCTAAATGTAAAACCTACAGATGGGAAATGGAAAGAGAAAAGAATTTATTTCAAAAAAATACTGCCCAGTTGATTGGCAAGGTCGGAACGGAAGGAAAGCGCTTTTTTATGAGCTTTCATATACAACATCAAATTTTCTTCTTCACCTGATAATTTACTCAATTCCTTGATTTTGGCCTCAATCTGTTTGATCTTTTTATCGTATTTTCTGTAGAGAAATCTGCGCAAAGAACTGATGGAGTCTGATTCTTGGTTTTGATCCGGGTATTTTTGTGTTTGGAGCTGTAAACCTTTTTCCTCCCATCCGGCATAGACATAGGGTGAAGACAATAGATCGATGATTAAGTCTCTTACATTTTCATCATTGCTGGAAGTGAAGTATTCCACATTGATGCGACCTGCCTCGTTGTATTGCTCAATGGCTTTTAAAAAGATCTGTTTAAAAAACTGATTGTCGATACTATCCAATTCATCTTCAATGTTGCTAATAATAAAACCTGCTACCGTAACGTCGGAGTCTTGTTTCAACTTTTGATTGCCCATCGACATCAACACGCGCAAGAGGTCCCTTTCTTGATAGTCATCGCCTGTAACAACCTGCTTCAGATTCTTTACTTGCTCTCCTTTGGGCTGTTTTGTAGTGGTTATAAATCGTTCTTGATCTTGTACGTTTGCCTGCTTTTCGTATTGAGTCCGTTTTTGCTTTAGATCAGCCTGGATTACCTTATTGGTCTCGGAAACGAGGATTTCTTCTGAAATGTCCATCATGTCGCTGCACTTCTTAAGGTAGAGCGATTTTTTGATCATGTCCGGGATCTTAGCGATGGAACGCACAATGTCTTTTAAAACCTGACTTTTACGAATTGGGTCGTCTCCCGCTTCTTTTAAGAGTAGATTTGTCTTAAAGAATAAAAAATCTTCTTCGTGTTCCTTTAAGTACGTTCTGAATGCTTCAATGCCCACTTTTTTGAGATAGGAGTCAGGGTCTTCACCTTCCGGTAGCAAAACAAGACGAACGTTCATATCCTGTTCCAGTACCAGGTCCAAACCTCGAAGTGCGGCCTTTACACCGGCATTATCACCGTCATAAATAATCTTTATATTAGGTGTATACCGTCTGACCAGTCCAATTTGCTCTACCGTTAACGACGTACCTGAAGACGCTACGACATTCTCAATACCGTACTGGTGAAGTGTAATTACATCCGTATATCCTTCCACCATAATACATTCATCCTCTTTCCGAATGGCTTGCTTGGCGAAGTACATGCCATACAGTACCTTTCGCTTAATGTAAATATCAGTTTCCGGACTGTTGATGTATTTGGGAGTCTTTTTATCCTTGGACAAGGTCCTCCCCGCAAAGGCAATTACTTTTCCACTTAGATTGTGAATGGTAAACATCACCCGACTTCTGAAAAAATCATAATCAGACTTTGAAGTCAATCCCAGCTTTTTAAGAAATTCGATGTTGAATTGTTTCTGAATGGCTGTTTTGGTGAAATCATCCCGATCGTTGGTCGTATATCCCAATTGGAATCGCTTTATGATCTGCTCATTGTATCCTCTTTCTTTAAAATATCCCAAACCAACGGATCTGCCTTCATTTGTGTTAAAAAGATTATCTTCAAAATACTTTTGAGCAAATTCATTGATAATAAAATACGAAGCCGTGAGTTCTTTATAGGCTTTTTGAGCTGCCGTATCTTCCGTCTCTTCGATTTCGATATTGTATTTGGCTGCCAGGTACCTCAATGCTTCAGGGTAATTCATGGCTTCGTGCTCCATCATAAATCGAACAGGGTCGCCACCTCTGCCACATCCAAAACACTTATAAATGTTTTTCGCAGGCGAAACGGTAAACGATGGGGTCTTTTCATCATGAAAGGGGCAATTCCCTATTAAATTTACACCACGGCGCTTTAGATTGACGAAGTCTTCTATTACCTCCTCAACTTTAGCGGTTGAAACAATTTTTTCTATGGTGGTTTGTTTAATCAATCAAGAAGATGTTATATAAAAAGTGTGGTAAAATTGTGATTTTATTGTGGTAATAACATGTATTTTATTGGATTTTTATTGGAATATTGTTGGAATTCAAATTGTGTGAGATGAAAATTAGCAATCATCAAAAATTATCTGGTCAAACCTTCTAGTATTTTTGAAAAACAGGAAGTCTTATATTCATAACGTGCCAGATGACCTGGCAATTGCCATGCGGTTACGCGTATATCTAAAAGGTGTCTTTCCTCATCTCGAAACGGGTAATTCAGTCAAGAAAGCCATTAAGAAAGAGTTGATAAGGTTAAATGGGGAGATTGGACAAACGGGAGATTGGGTGCATGCAGGAGATCAAATTAGCTATGAACGTCTAATTCCTGAAAAGAGGAATAACTTGGAAAAGGAGGATTTTGACATTTATTATGAGGATGAATATTTAATGATTCTTCGTAAAGCTGCGGGAATAGCAAGTAGTGGAAATACAAGATCGCTCCAATCTAGATTAGAAAATATTGAAATAGAATTGTCGAAGTATTCACTTCCATATCCTTACTTGGTGCATAGGCTGGATCGCGCAACAGAAGGGTTGATTATTGCTGCTAAATCGATTCATGCGCGAAGAGAATTGGAGGTTATGCTTTCGAATCATGAAATTGAAAAACGGTATGTGTTGATTGTCAGCGGTAAAATGATGAAGTCGCTTAAATGGATTACTGAGGCGATTGATGGCAAACCTGCCAAAACTGAAATTCTGGATATCATCTATCTGGATACCAAGGATCCTACAACCAAGGTTACTGTCCAATTGCATACGGGAAGGACACATCAAATTAGAAGACATTTTAGTGGAATTGGACATCCTCTCATTGGTGATCAACTGTATAATAAAAGTGGATTGACGTTTGGAACGGGGCTACTTTTATGTGCGAACTATTTAAAATTTGAACACCCCATTTCAAAGAAGGAACTGGAAGTTGTCTATCCGCTTCCAAAGAAAATCAGTAAGTTTAAACCTGAAAAGTGAAGTTAATACTGAGGTTAGGCATTAAATAAAATTTTGCTTTGCCTTATGTTGACGACTAACCACAATGAATACAAAGAATTCTCTAAGGATACCAGGATTTAAAGGTGTAATAAACTATAAACGATACTACCGCAGCGCCATGCAAAAGGCAAAAGTACATGTCTAAGCGCAAGGTAAGATTGTAGCATGGTATTGATTATTGACAAAGAATAATTCATACATCATGGGAAACCATTAGGGCTATTATATGAAAAGTGATGGTCTTTTTATTTGCTTTTGGTAGGTGAATATCACGATGCAACTTCATTCCATCAGTTCAAATTTTTGTCTTTAATACGTTAGAAAAAGTCTTCATTTGATCGATACATGATCGAAATGTAAAATATCATCATATTTTTTTCAAATAAATTCAAAAAACGCTCTTCTGCGTAAAATATTCAAAAATTGGTCTTTACAAATAACCAAAAAATGTAATGTGTTTTCATATTAAAATCACCCATAATATGATATCGGATTTGGTCTAGATTTTGGTCTTACAGGTGCATAATGGAAAAGTTGTGTCTGGTCGAAAGAGATTAGAATCATTTTTCAAGAAACAGTTAATAACACATTTTAGAAACTTGCCGATCGGTCTCTAAACTCAGAATCTAGAGATACGGAGCAAAAAGAATTTTACAAAATACACAATCAATGAAAAGACCATTTGAAAAACATTTCGACCTCGAAAATGTCAGCAATGGATTCAGAAGCATCCGAGGGTGGTTAACCCTTGTCGTTTTGTTTCTGGCTTTCAATGTTTCGAATGCGCAGACATTTAGTCTAATTGAGTGTCAATGTCTGAATAATAGTACGACAGATGATAATGGACAATTTGGTGAGACCATAACAATAAATTCTGGATCCAGTGAGACATGGACAGTTGTTACGTCATCAGGCTTGTTTGACGTGACAAGTCCTGCACCTCCTACAGCACCCATTGCTCTGGCTGATGGAACTGCTATTCCGGAAGGTTTGCCAGGTCAATACATTTTAGACGCCAAAAGATTGAATAATACCGATTGGACAATTGAAGTTACCAACGGTGTTACATCACTTTCTTTCGGTTCAGCTAATACATGTGCTTATCCAAGCAATGTCATAGTAGGAGATATGGGCACGTGCATCAGCACCATAGAGTCTTATGAACTGGAAATTCCTGAAACACAGCTGGGTTCTATAACCTGGAGCTTAAGTGGAGGTGGAAATATTGTGGGTGGTCAAGGTACGCACCGAATATTTGTTGATTGGGGCGATGCAGTTGGTGATTATGAAGTATCCTTTTCCGGAACTGCCGGATCATATGACGGTCAGATGAATGACCTGTGCAACTTTAGCGGCATGTCAAGTGTGGGCGTTATGGACGAAGAGGCTTTTGCTATGGCTTGTAACAACTCCTTAAACATATCCTTGAATGGAAATTGTGATTTGGATATCACGGCAGATATGATTCTGGAAGACATGATGTTTTCCAATGATTCTTATGATTTGATCATTACGGATATTCAAGCGGATTCTGTAATTCCCGGACCAACGATTGGAATGGAATACATCAATAAACAATTGGAAGTTTCAGTGGTACATGAGTGCAGTGGAAATACGTGCTGGGGATATGTGGTACTCGAGGACAAATCGATTCCACCTCTTTTATGTGGGGTGAATGATACCATCGATTGTAATGAATTCATGACTCCGGATATTACAGGATTTCCTGTGCCAGATGATGTGACGATTACGCCATTAGGTGATGATAAATATTTATTGGAAAACTTTGATAAGTGTAGTGATGCTATCTTGTTTTATGAAGATACTCCTATCACGACCAATTTATGTGACGGTCCTTTTAGTTCCATTATTGAAAGAGGTTGGGTAGTTGAGGATGTAGCAGGAAATAAAGCTTCTTGTACGGAGCTAATTTATGTGAACCAGGCATCACTATTGGACATTACATTCCCCCCAAATTACGATGATGTATTGGGCCCGAACCCTTCCTTAGAAGCGTGCGGTAACTTCCCTAGACTAGCCAATGGTAATCCGGATCCTTCATTTACAGGTATGCCGGAGGGTATTTTTTGTTTGAATGTCAATGTAGAATTTGAAGATACCGTACTTCCTAAATGTGGTGACGAATCATTCAAAATAAGAAGAAGATGGAGTGTACATAACTTGTGTCATGATACAATAGGACCACTTTATTATACTCAAAACATAACTATACAGGATAGAATTGCACCCTCGTGTTCAGCACCTAATTTCTTTACGGTGGGTTCAACTCCAACGTCTTGCTCTTCTATCATCGATGTGCCAGAGCCAATTATTACCGATTGTTCTGAAACGACGTATACCATATCTTGGAACGAATGCGAACCAGGAGTAGACCCTTTCTTCCAGCCAAGCAATGCGGGTGTAGTACAACACTCTGATGGATCGTTCTTGATTTCTTCCATACCTGAAGGAGTAACGGAGCTTTGGATTCTATACTATGTAAGCGATGCATGTAACAATACATCTACATGCTTCACCAAAGTTACCATAGAAGATGACGTTCAGCCGATACCTGTTTGTGACTTGCATACATTTGTTGGTTTGAACGAAAATGGAGTAGGGTATGCAGATATTGAGGCTTTCGACGATGGTTCATGGGACAACTGTGAGATCGACTACATTGAAGTTCGAAGAATGGAAAATTTTGCCTGTGGTGAATCCGTAAACTGGGGACAAAAGGTGAAATTTTGTTGTGATGATGTGGGTGATATTGTCATGGTTCAATTACGAGTTGTAGACAAGAGTGGAAATAGTAATTTCTGTATGGTAGAAGCAGAAGTTCAGGACAATCATGATCCTGAAATTACGTTCTGTCCAGCTGATATTACGATTGATTGTGATGATGATACCGTGAATTTGGATCAATATGGAACAGCAACTGCGATTGATAATTGTAATGTAGAAGTAACCTCAACCGCATTTAGAAATATCAATGCATGTGGAACAGGTTTTATCAACAGAACCTTCCGAGCGGAAGATGATCAAGGAAATTTTGTGACCTGTACGCAGAGAATAACAGTCTTGTCTTTAGATCCATTTTATATCAATCCAAACAATCCAAATGATCCGTTTGATGATATCCGATGGCCTGGTGATCACACCTTGCCCAATGGATGTGCATCAACTGGTGTACTGCCCGATGATCTGCCTGTAGGAAGACAGCGGCCAGAAATATTGAGAGAAGCTTGCAGTCAGATTAGTTTTACCTATGATGATGTGATCTTCCAATACACAGAGGAAGCGTGCTCAAAAATATTGAGAACATGGAAAGTAATTGATGATTGTGTTCATGTACCATTCTCAAATGTAGGGTACTGGGAATACACTCAGGTAATTAAAGTAGAGAATAGCACTAGACCTACATTCACCTCTGGTTGTCAAATGAGCGACTATACAATCACGCAGCTTTCAAATTGCTTGGCTAGAATTGAAGCTTCGGCAATTGCGGAAGATGATTGTACACCAACCGATGAGTTGGAATACACCTACAAATTTGATGAAGATAATAATGGTTCGATTGATTTTACCGGATCTGGAACACTTTTCAACAGAGTGGTTGATTTCGGAAGTCATAGAGTGATCTGGGAGGTTGAAGATGAGTGCGGTAATATTGAAACATGTGCAGTTGTGATCAGCGTTGATGATGATAAAGCACCTACGCCATACTGTCTTCCCGAGATCGTAACGGTAGTGATGGAAACATCAGGTTCGGTTTCCATTTGGGCAAGTGATTTTGACTTTGGTAGTTTTGATAATTGCGCAGATCAGGATGAAATCATTGCTTCCTTTTCTCCAAATACGAATAACACGTCGATGCAATTCACGTGTGATGATTTGGAAGGAGAAGCCACCAGTTTTGAATTAGAAGTATATTTCACAGATCCTTCAGGAAATCAAAGTTTCTGTACCACAGCACTGGTTGTTCAGGACAATCAAAATCACTGTGGAAATAGTGGAAATACGGATGAGAGAATAGCCCTGGGAGGTCACATATTCAACGATGAGAATGAAAGTTTGATGGGCATTGATGTTACCTTGAATTCGAATTTACCTGAATTTCCATTGGTCACATCAACAGATGAAGAAGGAGGTTATACATTTAATAATCTTCTTATGGAAGAAAACTATTCACTAGAGCCAAAGTTGGACGAAAATTACAATGATGGAGTATCTACACTTGACCTTGTACTGATTCAGAGACATTTGTTAGAGATCAAACAATTTGACAACCCCTACAAGGTGATTGCGGCAGATATCAATAATTCTGGTTCAATTTCAGCAGCAGACCTTCTTCAACTGAGAAAACTCTTATTGGGCATTTACTCAGAATTACCATCAAACGATAGTTGGAGATTTGTAGATGCTTCCTTTGAATTTAATGATGTCAATGATCCATTCCCATTTGATGAGAAGGTGCAAATGGAGACAATGATGGATGATTATATGGATGCAGATTTTGTAGCAGTGAAGATTGGTGATGTAGATAATACAGCTACCGGAAATCTGAAGACTAAGAAAGTATCCACTACGAGATCGAATAAGCTTTTGAGTGTTCAAGATACTTACTTGGAGGCAGGTAGACATGATGTGACACTATCTCTTTCAGAAATGGATGATGTATACGGTATGCAATTCTCATTTATTATCAATGACAATTTGGTGTCTGATGTGAATTTGGCCTCTGATGTTTTAAACATAACTGAGGGTAATTATCGAAAAGATTCGAAGCTTTATGTAAGTATCCATGAGGGGAACAGTGTATTTGTCAGCGATGACGTATTGACCCTAATCCTGGATGTCAAAAAAGCAGGATATCTATCTGAGATGATCGGTTTGTCCAATGATGATTTTGTGAATGAGTTATATACCGCAGCGAACGGACAAATTTCTACATCTACTCTTGGTCTGGAGGTTTTGAATCGATCCAATGAAACGATCAGCAACTTCGAATTACTGCAAAATGTTCCAAATCCTTTTACCACTACAACCGAGATAGGTTTTGTACTTCCAAACGATGAAAGTGTAGTCCTGCGTGTAATGGATGTGACTGGAAAAGTATTGATCAGTCAAACTGGAGAATACAAGAAAGGATACAATTCCATTACGCTGGACGTGAGTGATTTCAACGCTTCGGGAGTAGTTTATTATCAATTGGATACTGAGCGCAATAGTGCTAGTAAGAAAATGATAATCATCAAGTAAAACAAGCCATTTGGCATTCAGAAAATAATCATTAGAACATTAAGAAACAGGTTTTAAATTCATTAAAAATGAACAAATTAATACAAATTAGTCAAACGCAAGTATCCAAAAGATTTGCACAGATGATGCGAGGTCTTGGAGTTGTATTCTGCCTATTGATGGCAAATATGATGGTTGCGCAGATAGTAGACTGTAATACTACAATGGCTTGTAATGACGGTCTTCAGGTATCGCTCGACGAAAATTGTCAAGTAGTCATTACACCCGATATGATTTTAGAAGATCCGGCATATGATAATACTGCGTATCTGGTAGAAGTAATGGATGCACAAGGAAATGTTATTCCCAATGCATTGATAGATTACGACTACGTCAATCAAAATCTTGACGTAAATGTAAGTCTTATCGGTTGCGCCTCTTCCTGCTGGGGAAATATCACCATTGAAGATAAGTTGCCACCACAGTTCTTGTTATGCGAGGACTATGAATTGGAGTGTGATGACGATCCTACACCAGGTGTAGACGTACCTTTTCCAATTGCTGTGGACGCATGTGGTCCGGTAGCAAGTTTGGACTATTTTGATGAGGTCGCGAACAATGCCTGTGCTGCAGATTTTGTGCAAACGATCACCAGAATGTGGACGGCTACGGATGAGCAAGGAAATGAAGCTATGTGTGTTCAAACCATTAATGTAATGAAGGCAAGTATCGACAGTATTGTTTGGCCGCCAAGTTATGATGATATTGATCAACCTTCCTTTTCATGTGATACCAATCTTGAATTATTACCAAATGGTGCTCCTGCGCCAAGTGTGACAGGGATGCCTTCTGGAGCAGAATGCCCGAATATCCAAACCTATTATACAGATATCGTTTTTGATATTTGCGGAGCCAGTATCAAAATTTTACGACAGTGGGTTGTAGTGGATTGGTGTACTGGTCAGGAAGCTTCACATAACCAGATCATAAAGATCTTGGATACTTCTCCACCCGTTTGTACTTCAAGCCCAGATTTCTTTAATCTGATCTCAACAGATGAAGGAGTATGCACCGGAACGTATGAAGTACCTGCACCGATTGTTATCTTTGAGTGCAGCGATTATAACTACACAGTGGGGTATAAATTGAGAGACGAAAACGGTAATCCATTTGAAGATCCTATATACGACAATGTGACTTTCAATGCGCAAACCGGGTTGTTTACCATTAATGAATTGCCTCAGGATACAACTTGGATTGTTTATACGGTAACAGATGCGTGTGGAAACTCTACTCAATGTTTTACAGAAGTGTTTGTAGAAGATACCGAAGCACCGACACCTGTATGTGAGGGATACACAGTGGTTGGGTTAGAAGATGCAGGATGGGCAGATATATTTGCTACTTCAATTGACGATGGCAGTTATGATAACTGCGAAATAGATCGATTTGAGGTGAGAAGGGAGACTACGAATTGTGGATTTATAAGTGATCTGACATTTGGAGAAAAAGTGAATTTCTGTTGTGAAGATGTAGACGCAGGATATATTAAAGTTGTGATGAGGGTTTTTGATGTGTCTGGGAATTATAACGATTGTATTGTGAATGTGAATGTTCAGGATAAGATTAATCCGACGATCGAATGTCCTTCTAATCTATTCATTCAATGTACTCAAGATTATACAGATCTTTCTTTGACCGGGATGGCTATCGGCAATGACAACTGTAGCGTGGACGTAACGTTTACGGATCAGGTAAATCTTAATGAATGTGGAATTGGTACGGTAAGACGAACCTGGAGAGCAACAGATCCTCAGGGGCGAACTGCTACTTGTTTACAAGTCATTACAGTAGGAGACAACAATCCATTCAATGAAAACAACATCAATTGGCCTTCGGATCGTGATGTGAGCGGATGTAACACAGAAAATACAACACCCGAAGACCTAAACAGCTTCCCAATCTTAAGCAATACGGATTGTTCAAATATTGCTATTTCTTATGATGACGCCATATTCTACAATATTCCAGATTATTGTATTAAGATTTTAAGAACCTGGAAGATTATCGATTGGTGTAATTATGATCCACAAGATCCTGAATACTTTGTACACGTTCAGAAGATTGCAATATTCAATAATGTAGCACCTGTATTCCAAAGTTGCAACAATCAGTCGTTTGTCTCTGAGGATGGAGATTGCCAGGAAGAAGTAACTATAGAGGTAGAAGCGAGTGATGATTGTACGATTGAAGCGTTATTGGACTATTCGTATGAAATTGATGTAAATAGCAACGGTTTTATTGAGTATAATGGAACGGGTAGTAGTTTTACAAGAACCCTCGAAAGTGGCACACATACAGTAAGATGGTCGGTGATTGACGAGTGTGATAATATTTCTTATTGTACACAAACAATAACGATATCTGATAACAAACCACCCACCCCAATCTGTCTGGGATCAACAAGTTGGAGCTTAGGTGAAGATGGAAGAGTAGAGGTATGGGCGAGTGATTTCGATATCAAAAGTTTTGATAGCTGTGACGATGATGATGACTTGATTTTCTCATTCAACGCGGCGGGTACACAACAGGTTTTGGAATTCGATTGTAGTGACATACCGAACGGAATTGGTGTAGAGATTCCATTAAAAATGTATGTAATAGATACAGATGGAAACTCCGAATACTGCGATGTGACATTGGTTCTTTCTGATAATGAAGACAATGATGCATGTATTGATAATATTGAAGGGAATAGAGCTAAAATTGCCGGTGCAATCATGAATAGTTCAAGCCAGGGAGTTTTAGATATCGAGGTGCAATTGATGAATATGGATGCACAAAATGCAGAAAAAGAAATGACAGCTGAGGAGGGAGAATATGCGTTCAATGATGTGCAATATTACAATGAATATGCAGTCGAACCTTATAAGAATGATGATATTAACAATGGAGTCTCGACATTAGACTTGGTAATGATCCAACGTCATATTTTGGAATTAGAAGCTTTTGACAGTCCATACAAGATAATTGCGGCGGATGTGAATGGAGACGAAAAAGTTTCTACTCTAGATCTACTTACTATCCGTAAGGTAATATTGGGAATAGATACGGATTTTGGTGACAATACTTCATGGAGGTTTATCCCAACCACCTATGAAATTGCTGATCCAATCAATCCGTTTGGATTCCCGGAAAAAGTAGTTTTGGGAGACTTGTATGTAAGCAATGAACATATTGATTTTACGGCTATTAAAACTGGAGATGTTAATGGTAATGCTTCAGCCAATGTAAACTCTGCAACCAAATCAGAAACTAGGAGCACACCAAAAACACTTTTAATAGAGGATCGTACAATTGTTAGCAACGAGTTGATTTCTGTACCTGTTATCGCTAATGATGTAAATGATTTCGTTGGCTTACAATTTACAATGGAGCTTGGTCAGAATATTCGATTCAATGGCTTGTCCTCCAACCGAATTGCTATGGAAAAATATAATTATAGCTTAAACGGGAATACGCTTTCTGTTTCATGGAATGCAATGGAAGCGGTGTCCGTACAACCGGATGAGGTGCTATTTACCCTGGAATTAGAAGGGCTTGGAGGGGATGAATTGTCCAATTCTATTCAGATATCATCTAAAGTAATTGATGCGGAGGTTTATGATAATGATTTGAATACTAATAAATTAAGTCTGGATTTCGAAGCTAGGTCCATTGAATTGGAAAACAGTAATGTTCTTCACCAAAACGTGCCAAATCCATTCAAAGGTATGACTACTATTGGATTTGATTTGAAAGAATCAGGATTGGCGACTTTAGCCGTATTTGATATTTCTGGAAGAGAATTGTATCGAATAACCAATGAATTTACAAGAGGTAAAAACGCGATTACATTGGATATCGAATCGTTGAATGCAAGTTCTGGCGTTTTGTATTATACATTGAAAGCCGGAGATTTCATCGATACGAAGAAAATGATGATTATCGATTAAAGGGTTCCATCCCAACCCGATTTTGAAGTAATGACTAGTTACTTCTCCTTTAAAAATTAACGTATTGTAATAGAAGTTTGAATTATTTGATTTCGGTCTGAAAATGGCCGAAATCAAATAACCAAAATTATGCAAAGTGTCTTATATGCCGTAGGACATAGCATATACGAATTAATGTTTCTAAAATGATTCTGTAGGGGCTGCGCCGAGAGGTGCAGTCTTTTTGGTTTGAAGGGTCTTGGTAAGAGATAAGAAAGGGTTATTCATGATGGTGTGTTGTTGGCATTTCTATAGGATGCACCTCCATGAATGACTTGGTCATGTGTCTTTGGGTCAAGACCAAGGTTGTGATATGGTAAAGACATAGTTTATTTTAATTTGCAAGCTGTTATAATTGAATGACTTGCCGCTTTGTCATTTCGAAATTATAGACATAGGACAATGCCTTATTTAGAAATGTGGAAAATTTATCGTCTACTGTTGTTTTTATTTCACGATTATTAAATTGTCAGAAAGACTATCATATTCCAACCCAATGCATCGTACTGGACATGACGACGTCATGGAAAGGTGTTCTGTATGGATACCACAAAATCACACATCTAAAATCCCAAAACATTTCATCACAAAATCCAGTTTCTAATCTATGCCGAAATCTTTAATTATTGGATCGGGGATAGCAGGAATAGCAACGGCCATTCGCTTACGGCAAAAAGGCCATGAGGTCGAAGTGTTTGAAGCGAATAGTTATCCTGGAGGAAAGTTGACGTCTTTTACCATAGATAAGTTTCGATTCGATGCGGGACCTTCACTTTTTACCTTACCTCATTTGGTAACGGAACTGTTCGAACTATTTGACGAAAATCCAAAAGATTATTTTGCGTACCATAAAATGAAAACCATATGCAATTACTTTTGGGAAGATGGTACTCGTTTTTCTATGCCATCCGATCGGAAAAAACAAATTGAAGGTCTGCATGCTACTTTTAATGAATCGAAGTCTAAGATTGAACGTTATCTTGAAAAAAGCAAACTTAAATACGAACGGACAGCTCCCATTTATCTGGAAAAATCATTGCATAAGCCATCTACATGGTTGAGTAAGCACGTATTCAGAGCCTTGGGTGAAATTCAAAAATATGATGTATTCTCTACCTTAAATGATGTCAATCAAAAAACGTTTACCAACGATAAGTTGATTCAGCTTTTTAATCGATTTGCTACGTACAATGGCTCATCGCCCTATCGGACGCCTGGAATTATGTCGATGATCCCACATTTGGAAATGGATATTGGTGCCTTTTTTCCGAAAGGTGGGATGGAATCAATTACCAATGCACTGGTAGATCTGGCAAAACGTCATGGAGTCAAGTTTCGATACAATAACTATGTAGAACGGGTAGTACACAAGAAGAGTACGGCGACTGGCATCATAACAAACGGTGAATATATCGAAGGAAATTATGTAGTAACCAATATGGATGTTTTTTCAGCTTATTCGAAATTGCTTAAGGATTTAAAGGCTCCTAAAAAGGTTTTGAAACAAGAAAGAAGCAGTTCGGCTTTGATATTTTATTGGGGAATAAATAAGCAGTTTCCAGAATTGGATTTGCATAATATACTTTTTAGTGATCGATATAAAGAAGAATTTGAGTACATCTTTGATAAAAAGATAATTACAGATGATCCAACGGTTTATATTAATATTTCGTCAAAGGAAAATGCATCAGATGCACCGAAAAATACGGAAAACTGGTTTGTAATGATCAATACTCCCGGCGATTTTGGACAGGAATGGGAAGTGCTGATATCCGATGCTAGAAAATCGATTATTCAAAAAATAAATCGAATGCTAAACGTTGATATCGAACCACTTATCGTTTGTGAACAAATCTTGCATCCAAAGCTGATTGAACAGAAAACCAATTCTCATCAAGGCTCTTTATACGGTATGGCAAGTAATAATCGATATGCTGCTTTTCTTCGTCATTCAAATTTTAGCAAACAACTGAACAATCTGTTTTTTTGTGGAGGCTCTGTTCATCCGGGAGGAGGAATCCCGCTTTGTTTGAATTCGGCTAAGATTGTTAGCAACCTTATTGCGTAAGTTTTGTTTAACTTTTGGTTAAACAAAATTAATCATGTCACAATCGCTTAAAACATTCTCTCAAAGTCTGCATCACCGGCTCGATCACCTTTCTTATATTTTGAAGGTTGAATACGTTTCCATTTTTATAGTTTGGCTATTTACTATATCCTCACTTATTGGCATTGGAATGGGGCATGTGGAATGGTTCGTTAGCAAGACTCCTTTAAATTTACTTCTATGCTTTCTGCTTATCCTGATCAATGTTCCTTTTGATAAGAAATTCAGCAAGGGCGTTTTTCTTATTGTTTTCTTGCTCGGAATGATTTTAGAAATTGTGGGCGTTTGGAGAGGCGATATATTTGGAGTGTATCATTATGGAGAGAATTTGGGTTTCAAAGTAATGGGCGTCCCTTTAATGATTGGTATTTATTGGGCTGTATTGACGGTTGTAAGTTCGCAGATATCAAGATTATTCAGCTCTAACATTTTTGTTGTAGCCCTTACAGGATCCGCCTTAATGGTTGGCTTAGATTTTCTCATGGAACAAATGGCGCATGTTTTCGATTATTGGCACTTTACTGGTGGGATTGCTCCTTTCCAAAATTATGTAACCTGGTATATTGCAGCTTTTTTTCTTCATCTATTGTCATTTAGGTTTTTCAATAAGGGAGGTGGAAGATTCTCCATTCATTTGTATCTTAATCAAATCGTGTTTTTCTTAGGGACATATCTGCTTATACAGCTATAATGAATTTAGAAAAAGTCCAAAAGTGTCTGGTGTGTAATTCACAGGATTACTCGATTGTGGAAACCACTCAAACGATGATGGCAACAGATAACAGGAAATGGCAATTCTGCCAATGCAATCAATGCAATATGGTCTATCTATCACCCAGGGTTCCAGTTTCTTCTTTAGATGCCTATTATACGGATTCTTACTTGCCTTACCGAGGGCCATCCGCGTGGGGCAGATTTTCCCGTTTGGTCGAGGGTGATCAAAAAAAGATAGATCAAAAGCGCCTCAAGACAGTGATGAAATATTCAGACTCCGCTGCAAAAATAGTATTGGATTTTGGATGTGGCAAACCGTCCTTCTTAAAATTGGTTAAAGAGAACTCCAACTTTCGTTGCATCGGAATTGATTTCAGCGACAAAGGATGGAATGACACCCCAGAACAGTACAAAGACATTGAACTTCATATTGGGGGTACTGAAACCCTGACTCATGGAGTGGAGGCCGATATTATTACCATGTGGCACTATCTGGAACATGATTACGCACCCCAAGAAACCCTCAAAACATTAAGCCAAACTCAAAAAACCGGAACGAAATTGATTATCGAAGTACCCAATTATGATTCATACAGCCGAAAGAGATATGGTGAATTTTGGTCGGGATATCATACTCCGCGACATACAGGATTGTATACAACAAGGACGATGAAACTATTATTGGAGTCGTGTGGATGGGAAGTACTCGATCAGTATTCGTATGGTACACTTGACCCGTATACATTGGACTGGATGAGTAGGATGGAGAAAAATAGAATGGATTGGTCCGCCTCAATGGAATCGCATTTTACATCATATGTCGTCGGTAAAATGATACGACCCATATATTTTTTAAGTAGGTTTAGAAGCCTGGGGTTTATGACTGTCATTGCACAAAATAAAGAATAGTACTCTTCAGATTTCTAAGAAATTTCTAGAGCAAAAAAGATAGGATTACACTTATAAAAGCACCGAGATTGGTAATGCTATACACTTCAAATCTGGAAAACATCTCTTCCCGATACCAATTGAACTTTTTCGTCATCTGAACAGCCTTTCTATGATGTTCATTTTGATAGGCAAAAGCCTTTATGGCTTCCATATTCTTCCATAGGCTAAACGTCGCCATTTGGATGATGGGTACTTCTCCAATACCTTTTGTATATAGGAGATCAACATTGGACTTTAGCGCCTTGGTCGAGTGAGGCACATAGTTCCAAAATTTGAGTAGATATCTTTTTTTTATTGTTGCGCGAGTGATAACACCGATGGGATGATTGGGATTTTCGCTGAATTTTACAATAGAGAAAGGCGCCTGACCCGACCAATAGCCATGACTTTTGATGCATCTCATGTAGTAGGTAGTGATATTGACCGTATGGAACGCATATTTTTCAAAAAGTTCTGATGAGTTAAAAAATGTCTTGGCTTTATCTTCATTTTCCCAAATTGTCAGAAGGGCATAAGTGGACCAATCCGGTAGTGGATTAAACCCAAAGTCCTTTCCCGAGCCCATCAGCTTATAAAACTCCAGACCTTCCGCCTTGGTAAGATGTTTATGCGCAAACTGCATCATGGTAAACGCCCAGACCTTGTTTCGGATTCCTTCGTATTTGAATATTTGCAAACAAGTTACTTGAGCCATTGAATAGAATGATTTATGAGTTGGGTACTTCGCAGAGCACATTCCCAAGTATAAACATTTAAAGCGTTTTTTGTTTTGAACTCACAGATAAATACAACCTTGGATATCGAAGGCTATTAATTACATATTGTTGTTTTCTCCATGATGGATTGTGCACTACTTATCATCAACTTTTAGTCCCCAAAGCCTTGACTTTATCAATCTCTTGAGCATCATTTTAAACAGAGTAATTTCAGCGTGATGAAATATTATTTGCGATATGATTGGAAAGGATGATAATGTACAAATAAGGCAATATTCAATTTTAACCCTGATTATTTATGAATTTTATTGAATTCATTTGTTACCTTGTTGCCACAAACAAAGGTGCGCACAAGCATTGTATTTGTTGTTAATAATTGATTCTAACAGTACCATTTCCCAAAACACCCCAAAAGAAAAAATCTATTATTAACTAAACTAAAGCTTAATGAATCCCCAATTTAAACTATTTGGCAGGGTCCCCTGCATCTCTATTTCTTTTCTGATATTGGTTTTTTTTCTGGCATGTATTAGCACAGGATGCAAGGATGAAGATGGAGGAGGATACACAGCGGATGACATGGCTGCAACCATTACATGCGAAAAAGATGGTGCTACGTTGCAATTGGACTGTCCGGCATTACCCAATACCAATGTTAAATACACAGACGGTGATACTACTACTGGAGTCGACTTTAATATTTTTGCCTGGAATACATTCGCAGCGCTCAATTGGCCTGCTTTAGTAGATTCAAATGTATTGCAAAGAGGTATTCCTGATTTAGGTAAGAATAAAAGTTTTATGAATGCCAGCCACGATGATGTCCTGGTATGGGAAACTTTTAAAGAGAAAAGAGAAGTATTTAATGTATCACAAACATCTACCACTTTGCCATCCTGGAATAGTGCTCCGAATTATGGTACACTGCGAGGTGGAAAATACCCATCTTATGTTCCCGGAACAATTCCCGGTAGTTCCACTCCTCCAAGTGGATTGATTTGGAATGCATTAGATGAATCGATTCAGGTGAAAAGTGAAGGGCTTGAAAATGACCCCTACAACGGATTGGTGGTATCTCCAAGAGTATGGAGGGGCGCACCTGATAAGGGGAATCCGGTACTCTACGAAGTGAAAGTAAATTATGACTTCTACGATTATGTAAATCAGAATCAATTATTTATTCAGGACAAAGCAGAACTTTTATCGCGCGATAGCATAAATGGCCCTATTACTTTGCCCTATCGAACTTCTGCGGGACATGAAAAAAGTACAACCGGTAAAAATAAAGCGGGTAAAGATGCAAAAATGGCTGCTGGCATTACTACATTGGCGTCAAGCATAAAAGGATATGATTCTGCAAATGCATTGACTTCTTATCAGAATGCGAATAATAACCCTAGTACAAGTAATATTCCGTACTCCATTGGTTCAATTCACCTTAAAGCGGCCTGGATACAGTTGACGGATAGTGATAAAGAGGAAGATTATCATACCACCACTGCTGAATATTATGTTACCGATACTACTACCAATGAGCTCAAAAAACAATATGCGACTTTTGGTCTTATCGGACTGCATATTATTCAAAGAATACATACTACAGACTCGATTGGCGGCTCACAAGACTCGATAGGAGGTACATTCATTTTCGCAACCTGGGAGCATACTTCGGTAGAGTCGGGATATACATATTCTAATTATAAAGCCTACGATACGGCACCTGTGTCGGCTCAAACCGTTGGAGGATGGTATCCGCATAAAGCAAAACCGGATACCATCATAGGGACCGGTGGATTCGGAGGCCCGCAGGTTAAGGTCTCTCTAAATCCAGATACGTATCCAGTCCAAAGAAAGTTTCCAATTTTGTCAACAACTGCATCTGTTAATAAGAAAGTCTGGAATTCCTTACCATCCGGATCTGTTTGGAAAAATTATCAGTTGATTGGTGTTCAGTTTAAGTCAATCGATATCAACAGCTTACCTGGCGGAGCGGCAAATCCAAATGACCCCACCAGTATTGGTCAACCTCTCTATCTCGCTAATTTGGTGATTGAGACCAATGAAGGATTGCAGCATTTTCAGGGACAGCCACCGGCTACTTACCCAATAGCCAGGTACAGTACTCCCGATTCTCTCCCTTATCATTCACCTACCATGCCACCGCTGGTCGCCAATGGTAATTTTACATTTATGCGTGACAACCGCAATATGGTATTCCACAACAAAGCTATAAATATGGGAGGATGTATGGGCTGCCACGGTGTGGCACAATCTGAAGGCTACTCGTTTAGTTTTGTGCTCTTAGGAGGGTATGATGGGGCATCAACCGATAGTCAGATGGAATTTGATCTTCCTCCACCTGTTGTGTATAATCCGGTGGCCGGAGGAACCAAATATCCGCCTTATGAAGAATAGAAAAAAGAAGGGCTTGATTCTGTATGGAACCCGAAAATGAGGGCCCTTGTGAATTTTGTTAAGTTCTTTTAAATAACGTGTAATGATGGTTTTTTAAATTCGAAAGACCATCATTGCATTTCTTTTTTACCTGCTTAATTTACCAATAGAAAAGTAATGCATTTCAAAACTTTCTTGACTCTATTTACGTGTCTGTTTTTTCCTTTTATTGTCCTTACGCAAAGTTTGACGACAGCAGAACTATTTGGAATAGTTGAAAATAATGAAAAACAAAAGCTGGAAGATGCAACAGTGGGCTTAGTACATCTTCCTTCCAATACTACCTATCAGACATTGACTCGGTCAAATGGTCATTTCTATTTCCCCAACTTATTAAGTGGTGGACCTTACGAACTGTCTATTTCATATGTAGGCTATGAAAACTATAAAGCAGAACGAATTGATCTGGATCTTGGTAAAAATAATTTGTTTACTCTACGCATGCAAGAGGGTTCTGAACAGCTGGCAGAGGTAGAGATTTCGACACCCTACACCATAAATCAATCGTCTGGACTTAGCACTTCTATTGACGAAAAAGACATGGAGTTTCTTCCAAATATTCAAAGAAGTATCCTTGATTTCACTGCTTTAAATCCTTCTTCAAATGGAGTGGGGTTTGCTGGAAAAGGTTCACGCGACAATTTTATTTCCATTGATGGTTCCGCGTTCAATAATGCGTATGGGATCGGCGGCCTTCTTTCTCCGCTTATAGGAAATGTGGTTGGGGCTCAACCTATAAGTCTTGATGCCATAGAAGCCGTTCAGGTGAATGTGTCTCCTTTTGATGTCCGACAGGGAGGTTTTACGGGAGCTGGTATTCACGCTACAACAAAGAGCGGTACCAATGATTTTAAGGCGACGGCTTATTCATTTGTTCAAAGTAAACGTTTGGTAGGCAATAAGATAGACGGTCAAACGATTGAAATCTCAGATTTTGATCAAAACCTATTTGGATTTAGTTTGGGCGGACCTTTAATTAAGAATAAACTTTTCTTTTTTGTCAATTATGAAAATGAATCTCTAACGAATCCAGCTACGGATTTTTTAGCGAATCGATCGGGATTGGAAGGCGATAATGTGACCAGAGTGCAAGCATCGGATTTGGATGAGATCAGCGACTTTTTAGCATCGAACTACGATTATGAAACTGGTGCATACGAAAATTACAACCATCTAACTGAGAATCAAAAGTTGTTGCTCAAGTTGAATTGGAATTTAAACAATGATCATCAGCTTTCTTTGCGATACAATCAATTGACGGCTAGTCAGGATTTCCCGAATACCAATAGTGGATCCTTCGGAGCACCGAATCGTGTTGATAATTTGAATTCAATGTCTTTTGAAAATTCAGGTGGAATACGAAGAGTCAATGCCCGTTCATTTGTTGCTGAACTCAGAAGCTTTGTACGTTCCAATATGTCCAACAAGCTCTTGGTCGGATATTCTCACTTTCCTGATGAAAGAGAAATACGAGGAGATTTGTTTCCATCGGTAGACATTTTAAACGGTGGACAAACCTACATTTCCTTCGGCTCTCATATCTTTGCTTCTAATAACAGCATTACACAAAAAACGATAAATGTTCAGAATGATTTCAGCCTCTACTTCGGTTCCAATACGCTTACGCTGGGATTTAATTACGAACAATTTCAATTCGATTACATTTTTACTCCCGCCAGTTCGGGGTCCTTTGTCTTCCAAAGTTTGGAAGATTTTTACAATAGCACACCAATGGGCACCCTTACCCCTATCGGTTTATCGAATGGCATTGGAAGGCCATCTGTTTATTCCAGAACGTATCCTGTATTGGGTGATGATTCAAGGCAGGAAATTCATCCGGAATTAGTCCAATTCGGAGTCTATGCTCAACAAGAGTTTTCGTTCAAAAACATAAGTATTTTGGCAGGTATACGCATGGATTTATCATCATTCCCAACCAGCCCTCTGGACAATGAAGATGTATCCGGGCTGGATTTTCAAAATGCAATGGGAGAAACAGAGAATTTTCAAACCAGTCTTCTTCCAGATTCTAAACCTTTAATTTCACCACGAATTGGTTTTGATTGGGCGGTCCGGGAAAAGATTAATCTTCATGGAGGCACCGGAATTTTTACCGGCAGAACTCCAATCGTTAGAATCGGTGATCAGTATCTAAACAACGGACTTCTGCAAGGACAGATCAAGGCTCAAAACAACGCTGCGAACCAGTATCCTTTTAATTCCGATCCAAACGCTTACATTCCTGATGATGCTCCGGCACCTTCAAGCTATGAGATGAATGCCATTGCACAGAATTATTCAATGCCACAATTATGGAAGTCAGCATTAGGAGTTTATGTTGGCATTCTTCCCAAAACTCAATTCTCGATTGATGCTATTTATAGCAAGGAGCTGAATCGTGATTATGTTCGCAACGCCAATCTTGATCATATCAATGGAGGAACTGCCGCGGATGGGAGATTTGTTTTTGCCAATTCCAGGCTGAACAATCCCCCCATTTTAGCAGCGTATATTTTGGACAATACCTCTGAGGGCGAGCAATTCAATCTTTCATTACAAATTAAAAAGCAGTATAGTGAAAATTGGAGTGCAATGATGGCCTATTCCTATACGCATTCTTTGGATGCCAATTCTTTTTCAGCAAGTACTTCAAGAAGCAGTTTTAGGAATTTGCCTGTTTTGGGGAATTCAAATATTCCTGTTTTGACTAATTCAGATGATTTGCAAAGACATCGAATCATAGCAAATGTGGCCTTCCAACTGAAATCATCCACAACCTTTAGTTTATTCCTCGAAGGTGCTCAAAGGGGAAGATTTTCCTATACGTATTCTGGAAATGGTGACGTAAATAAGGATGGGGTTCCTTCGAATGACTTAATTTTTATACCTGAAAACCAATCCCAAATAGAATTGGAGGAGTATACAAAAGGAGGGAATACGATTAGCATAGAGGATCAATGGGCAGCCTTGGATCGATTTATCACGGGCTCCGACTATCTAAACGA
The DNA here is from genome assembly GCA_039194925.1 of Bacteroidota bacterium. Taxonomy (GTDB): domain Bacteria; phylum Bacteroidota; class Bacteroidia; order Chitinophagales; family Saprospiraceae; genus CAJXUU01. The sequence goes on along the minus strand of JBCCVV010000014.1, from coordinate 19,168 downwards.
GAATCGTGGAGAATTTGCGGAAAGGAATGGGGGAGCAATTCCATCTTTTCTACAACTAAACATTAGAATATTGCAAGACATTAATTTCAAAATATCCGAAAAGAAAAACACCATTCAACTCAGTCTGGATATAATGAATTTTGGAAATTTGATCAACAGCAGTTGGGGCAATTATCAAATTCCTGCTAATCTCAGACCCATACAGGCGATGAAAAACAATAAATTCCGAGTAGATCCCAGCACGTTGGGTGAAGAGTTTATTTTAGATACAGGAATCCTTTCACGTTGGCAAATGAGAATAGGTGTTCGATACATTTTTAATTAAGGAATGCAACCATAGTGCTCTATTTCCTAATCTATTCTTAATACTGTAAAATCAAACGCAGAGATTTTAAACTTTCATTATATTGAGCATCTGTAACAAAAAATGTAATCTTAAACCAAAATGAAAACAGTAGTTCTATCCTTTTTCTTTGTTTTTACGATAATACCTTTACATGCTCAATTAGATCTTAACTACCAAATGCCAGATGAAGACATCTTATCTTTGGCAGATGCTCCGCTACCACCTCTAATCCGAATGAACTCAGATGGAACAAAAGCGGTATTATTGTATCGAAAGGCGTATAAATCAATAGATGAACTTTCTGAAGAAGAATTACGACTTGCCGGACTCCGAATAAATCCTAAAACCAATATTTCGAGTCGAGCAAGATATTACTATGATATCAAGCATTATGATATTAGTTCTAAGACAGAAACTACAATAGAAGGTCTTCCATCCAGTGCCAGAATTTCCAATGTGACCTGGTCTCCAGATGAAGATAAAATAGCATTTACCAATACTGCTGAGAATGGAGTTGAGTTATGGTTTCTCGAACTGGCAGGTAAAAAGGCGATGAAGCTTACCGATGCCAAATTGAATGCGAATATGGGATCAGTGATGCGATGGATGGAGGATGGCAAGTCTATTTTGGTGAAAATACTACCGAAAGATAGACCGGAATTGATCAATACAGCACTGGCCATACCAAGTGGACCAACCGTTTCGGTGAATGAAGCGGGACAAAAAGCACAAAACAGGACGTATCAGGATTTATTGAAAAACTCATCAGATGAGCAGAATTTTGAGGTGTTGGCCAATTCAGAATTGCATATGGTGTCCTTGGATGGTACATCAAAACTCTGGAAGGAAAGTGGAATGTATTCTTACATGTCCGTTTCACCGGATGGGAACAACATCATGATTCAGGAGATAAGCCGTCCTTTTTCTTATTTGGTAACGTATGGAAGATTTCCAACTTCGTATGATGTCTATGGCCTGGATGGAAAATTGATAAAAAACATGGTCAAAGTTCCACTTATTGAAGAATTGCCCAAAGGGTTTATGAGTGCGCGTACAGGCATGCGGAATCTATCCTGGAGAGATGATAAGCCTGCAACAATGATTTGGGCTGAGGCACTTGATGGGGGAGACCCGGCTGTTGAGGTTGATTTCAGGGATGCGGTTTATGAATTGGACAGTCCTTTTACCGGGGAGAAAAAATTATTGGTCAAATCCAAATTACGATACAATGGGATCGAATGGGGCAACGAAAATCTGGCAGTAATGTATGATTATTGGTGGAATGATCGTACCCTGCGCATTAGTTTTTTTGATCCATCAGACAATACCAAAGAACCTGTTTTATTTAGTGAACGAAATTATCAAGATCGATACAGCGATCCAGGTAATTTTGTATCTACCAAAAACGAATTGGGAAGATATACCTTGGATATTGTAAACGATGATCAATTGTATTTGATTGGAGCTGGATATTCCAAAGAGGGCAAGCTTCCATTTGTAGATCGTTATGATATTAGCGAAAAGAATACAAAACGATTGTATAGAGCAAAAGCGGGAGAGAAATTAGAAAGAATATCCCGAATGTTAGACGCTGAAAAAGGAATTGTTCTTACCCGTCTGGAATCAAAAAGCGATTATCCCAATTATTATTTCCGCAACATTAATACAGGGGTTTTAAAACCTGTAACAAACTTTGAAAACCCTTTCAAAGCAATTCAGGATGTCGACAAAGAGGTAATTACCTATAAGCGAGAAGATGGTTTGGAGTTGTCGGCTACATTGTATCTGCCCGTTGGATATGACAAGGAGAAAAAAGAAAAAATGCCGATGATCATGTGGGCATATCCACGTGAATTCAAGGATAAGAACAGTGCAAGTCAAGTCACATCCAGTAGTAATGAATTTACCTATCCGTATTATGGGTCACCGATATATTGGGTCAATCGAGGATACGTTGTACTAGACGATGCCGCTTTCCCGATTATCGGAGAAGGTGAAGAGGAGCCAAACGATGACTTCGTAAATCAATTGGTGGGAAATGCTAAAGCAGCCATAGATGCTGTGGATGATTTGGGGTATGTCGATCGTAACAGAGTTGCAGTTGGTGGGCATTCCTATGGTGCCTTTATGACGGCCAATCTTTTGACACATTCGAATCTATTTGCTGCAGGTATTGCGAGATCTGGCGCTTATAATCGGACGTTGACTCCATTTGGTTTCCAATCCGAAGAAAGAAATTACTGGGAAGCCCCGGATGTTTATTATAATATGTCTCCTTTTATGCATTGCGATAAAATGAAAACGCCATTATTGCTCATTCACGGTGAGGCAGACAATAATTCAGGTACTTATCCTATGCAAAGCGAACGCTATTTTAATGCACTAAAAGGACTAGGTGCACCAGTTCGATTGGTCATGCTTCCTAAAGAAAGTCACGGGTATGCAGCCCGGGAGAGCATTATGCACATGCTATGGGAACAGGACCAATGGCTTGAAAAGCATGTAAAAAACAGAGTGATGACACCATAAAAGAGATTGAAGAGATTTTGGAGATTGGAGAGATTTAATGGATTGTATTCAATTTTATAAATCTCTTCAATTATTTCCAAACGTTACAATCTCATCCATCTTTTACTCCTGAATTTCACATGAATCTTCAATAATAACCTCGGAATTATTGTCAATAGATAGAACAGGAACAGAATGGTCGGGAGGTATTATAACAGTATTATTTATGGTAATAGACGCAGCCGATCCATTTGTACAAATACTGGAACCCGCTGATTCGGATGTATTGCTTATCATTTTTATGTTGTTAATCTGAGTTTTCCCTTCACAGTAGATGCCACCACCTTGTTTATCAACGGGCAGAGGTCCGTCTGCTTCGCCCTCCATGATGGTAAACCCATCCAAACTACTTGTTAAGGCGGACTCATCAATGTGTACTACGTGAAAAGACCGCTCCGTACTACCGCTGTTATGAGGGCCAATGAAGCCTGATAATATGGTGTTCAATCCTGTCAAATCTCGTTCTTTAAAAGTCCCTCCAGTTGCGGGGAAGCCACCAATGAGATGAATGCCATTTTTAATTTCAAAAGATACTTCTTCTGATAGTCCATTCGTAGGGTAGTACGTACCATCTGCGACCAGGATCGTGTCACCTGCAACCGCCATAGAGAGAGCAGTAGAAACTTCTGAATAGGCATTTGCCCAGTCCGATCCATCGGCATCGCCGGTAGCACCCTTTCGCACGTAGATATATGGAGTTGGTTCTCTTATCGTAAGGGTGGTGTTAATGCCTATGTTGGTAAGAATCGATTCCGCACCACTCATCCAATTCACCTTGATCGAATCAATCATAGTTGCAGTCCCCAATCCAAAATGAGCCATGATCTCATCCCCACCACCTAAATTAGAGCCCGTGCGCATCTCAAAATACTGTTTTACACCATCGTTGGTCTTCACTTCAATCCAAGAACCTATGCCGTCAGGGGCACTTTTTTTAGACCTGAGTTTTACACGTAAATAACCATTTCCATTAATCTCTTCATTTCTGAGGAGTCTCACTTGACCGTCATAATTCAACATCAATAAATCCAAATCACCGTCATTATCGTAATCCGCATGGACTATGCTTCTCGTTCTATCTGTATCATCAATTCCGACAGTGTTAGCAATGTCGGTGAACGTTTCATCTCCATTATTCTTGAATAAATTGCATTCTTGTGTTAAATCGCCACCTGCCAGACCCAAGGAACCAACTGCCATTATGATATCCATCCAACCATCGTTGTTATAATCCATAAAACTCGTACCCCATGAAAAATGATTAAACGGATGGATGCTCACACCTGCCGTATCCTGACTTACAAAACTTCCGTTGTCATTTTTAAACAATCGTGCAGGACCTACATTAGAATATACCAAATCCATGAAACCATCACGATTGTAATCACCAATCCCAATTCCCATCCCATTGGCACAATCGTCTTCCAAAAGAGCAGCTGCGACTTCCGAAAATTGCCAATCCGTCACGCCATCGGTACCTCCTTGATTTTCGAATAAAAATGTGCCTTCGTTGGGGAAGTTGGGAAATGGGCAATCATTGATTACGATTAAATCCTGGTCGCCATCCTTATCAAAATCTGTCCAACTGGAAGCAAAACCCGGATCTTTGATAATAGAAGTATCGAGATGCGTGGAAACATCCGTAAACGTTTTATCACCGTTATTTATAAAGAGATAATCCCGCACATCACCAATGCCTGTATTCATCAGGCCTGCGTGATGCGTTACGTATAAATCCAGGTAACCGTCTTTATTAAAGTCTCCAAAAGAGCCGGAAGTCGAGCGATGTTCACCAATAGAAGATAGTCCAGAAGAAGCAGTGATGTTTGTAAACGAATTGCCTTGATTGTTTAAAAACATAACATTGTGATTGCTATTGGCAAGGTAAAGGTCTTGATACCCATCATTGTTGATGTCTCCAACTACAACAGCCGCTCCATCGTTTAATGCATCCGCAATCCCTAATTGTGCGGCAATTTCATTAAATGTGCCATTTCCATTGTTTTCGAAAAACTTATTGGCTCCGATGCGATTGCAAACGTACAGATCAAGATGGCCATCATTGTTATAATCAAACCATGCTGATCCTCCTCCAACGGGCATGTCAACACTGTCAGGTTGACCTTCGTGAGCGAATCCAATTCCAGAGGTGATAGATTGATCTAAATAGCCTTGAGATATTAATGGGGTGTACATGCATAAATACAATGCAAGCATTGGGACGACTTGTTTCATTGGGTGTTTTGTTTTGAATTGTTTTTAAAAACCAAACAATTTAGATAAAATCTTTTTTATAAAAGAATGTACATTGTGTCTTCGAAGCTTATCCGTTGAAAAACACAAGAATTCATAATGAAATATTTACTTTTTATTCTTTTCTCGTTTACATTTTTAGCAGTACCTCATGCGCAATACCTGAAGTCCGGGCCTATGCTGGGCTATAATGACTTGCGGGAAGTGGGAATATGGGTACAATTGGAAGATCAGGGCTATGTTTCCATAAAATACTGGCCCGAAGGAAATGACATTGAAGTTCAGGTTTCCGAAACGTTTTATTCGGAGAGTTATAAGGCAAATACGGCTACTCTGGCGTTGACAAATCTTGAACCGGGGACAACGTATAATTATAAGGTTGTCGTAAATGACTTGGAATCGCCAACAGCTCCAATTTATTCGTTTACCACTCAGTCGTTGTGGCAATGGAGAGAAGATCCTCCGGAATTTAGTTTTTTAGCTGGAAGTTGTGCTTACATTAATGAACCCCAATATGACCGTCCTGGTAAACCTTACGGAAAAGACCTTAAAATATTCGAAAGCATGGCGAAAGAGGATGCTCGATTTATGGTTTGGTTGGGCGATAATATATACCTGCGGGAAGTAGATTGGAATAGCAGATCCGGAATCTATCATCGCTACACTCATGCCAGAGGCCAAAAAGAGCTTCAGCCATTGCTATCCAAAATGCATCATTATGCAATCTGGGACGATCATGACTATGGACCCAATGACAGTGATCGCACCTATGGGCATAAGGATAAAACAAGAGAGGCTTTTGAAGATTTTTGGGCCAATCCAAATTATGGGGTTATGGGATTGGAAGGCATTACGGGAAGTTTTTCCTGGAACGATTGCGATTTCTTCCTATTGGACAATAGATGGTATCGAACACCTAAGTCAGCAGAAGGTACAATACTTGGAGCTCGACAGTTGGAGTGGTTGATTGATGCGTTGCGATTCAGTAAAGCCACATTTAAATTTATCTGTATTGGTGGACAGGTAGTAAGTGATCTGAAAGAGCATGAAAATTATGCCGTATTTGGTGCGGAGCGAAAAAAGTTATTGCATCTGATTGACGACTACAATATCAAAAATGTGGTTTTCCTTACCGGGGATCGGCATCATTCTGAAGTAAGTGAGTATATTACTCCTGATGGCGATAAGATATTTGACATAACATCGAGTCCTATGACATCAGGAGCGTATGATCATTCTGATGAGAAAAATACGTTCCGACTGAAAAAAGATGCTATTTTCGGTGAGAATAATTACGCGGTGCTGGAAATTACAGGAAAGCGTAAAAAACGAAAATTAAAGGTGACCTTTAAAGATGTAAAAGTAAAGAAACTCAAGGATTATACCTTGATTGAAAACTAATGTCGAACTCTTTTTAGCTCAACTACTACATTGCAAACAAAAGCTAACTCAACAAATATATGATCAAAATAGGTGTAATCAGAGAAGGAAAAGTTCCACCGGACTCAAGAGTACCTCTCAATCCTGAACAATGCAAGCATTTATCCGATATGGGCGTGGATATCGTAGTTCAACCCAGTCCAATTCGATGTTTTCCAGATAGTGATTACGAATCTCAGGGCATAACGCTAAAAGAAGACCTTTCTGATAGAGATGTGTTGCTAGGAGTTAAAGAGGTGCCGAAGGATCAATTGATTGCGGATAAGACGTATTTCTTCTTTTCTCATACCATAAAGGAACAATCCTACAATCGAGATCTGCTCAAAAAGATTGTAGATTTAAATATAACCCTTATAGATTATGAGGTGCTCACCGATGATAACGGCGCCAGAGTAATTGCATTTGGAAAATTTGCGGGTATGGTGGGTGCGCATAATGCGTTATGGACTTATGGCAAACGCACCGGTGAATTCGTCCTGCCAAGAATGAAAGAGCTATATGATTATCAAGAAGCGAAATCAGTTTATTCCAAAACTAATTTTCCTAAACTGAAAATCGTGCTTACCGGAACAGGAAGGGTAGCTGGTGGTGCGGCCATGGTATTGGATGATATGGGGATCGAAAAAATATCTCCTTTGGAATATGTAACTAAAGATTTTGATCATGCCGTTTACACTCAGGTCAATAGCTTTTATTACGCCAAGCGAAAAGATGGCAAGACCTTTGATTCGGTCCAGGATTTTTATTCGAATCCAAAAGATTATGAATCTGATTTTTCTCATTTTCTGCCGATGTCGGATATTATGATAAATGGAGTGTATTGGGATAATGATGCACCTCCGTTTTTTACGCTGGACCAAATGAAGGGCGAAGAATTTGGAATACAAGTCGTAGCAGATGTTACGTGCGACATTGCTCCGATTAGTTGTATTCCATCTACAATAAAAGCCTCTACCATTGCTGATCCCATTTTTGGATTTGAAAGAATGACTGGAAAGGAAACAATTCCACACGGGAAAAACGTTGTAGACATGATGACGATTGACAATCTGCCTAATGAATTGCCTAGAGATGCTTCAACTGCCTTTGGTGAAATGTTTATTGACAACGTGTTGAATGAACTTGGTAAAAAAGACAGCAAAATTCTGGAACGAGCGACAATCGCTACGGATAGAAACTTGGGTAAACATTTTGAATATCTTAGGGATTATTTGAATGGGTAGTATGTGCTTTATAAAAGAGATTAATGGTAGCTAATCATGACGTTGATATTTTAACCACAAACTTCGCAAAGACCACAAGGTGAAATGTTTTAAGCTTAGGTCTAGCTTGGTGTGCTTTGGGCTATGCTTTGTTTTCATTAGGGTTAAAAAAATGTAATAAGTCAGATTGTCTATGGTTACAGCGTAAAAAACCTGTAGGACTTCAATATTCCAAGACCTGGACTGTTTTCCTGGGCTTGGAATATTCTGAGAATCATTGTTTAAGCAGGAGTTGATTAAAGAATTGTTAATATAAGTAGATCATATGCAATTCAAACGTAGTTGTCATCAATAATAATGAAAATGGGGAATACATACCCTTTTGATCATTAAAGCGAAATTTTATGAAATACAACAAAGTGATTGCCATCATGTCGTTAACAGTTCTAGCCATGTTTTTTTCCTCTTTTGATTCATTTGATTATGATAAAGCATGGAAAAAAGTGGAGTCGTTTATGGAAAAGGGGCGTCCAAAATCTGCCTTGGAAGAAGTGAAAAAGATTTATGATGAGGCGATAAAAGACAACAATATTTCACAACAAATCAAAGCAGTTACTTACAAGACCCAGTTAATTTTACAGACTGAAGAATTGGGACTAGAGACGGTTATTGCCGAGATAGAAGAAAGTATGGATAAAGCCAATCAGCCGGCAAAGCAAATTCTGCATTCCCTTGCTGGAGAATTGATGCAACAATATTTTCAATCCCAATACTATGTAATCAGTCAACGTACGAATCTTCAGAATTTTGATACAGGGGATATCCGCACTTGGTCTCCCAATAACTTTAGAAGTTATATTGCTCGACAGTATCTGACTTCGGTAGATGAGCGATTAATGGAATACAAGACTTCTGACTTCAAAGATATTGTGTCTAACATTACGAACGCCGATCTATCCCTGCGACCTACGCTATATGAATTAATTCTCGACCGGGCTCTTCAATATTTTTCGAACTCGAATCTACAAGGAACTAAACCTTCTTTCAGTTTTAAGGTAAATGATGATGCGTACTTCTCAAGTGTAGAAGATTTTGTCCAGTATACGATCACTACCAAAGATACCTTGTCCAATGTCTATCAGGCAATGCTTTTGTTTCAGGATGGATTGCGACTTCAACTTAAGAATGGAAATCGGAAGGTGCTCGCTGAATATGACCTTCTTCGATTAAATTTTGCCAAACAACATGCTGTTCTGGCCAATTCAGATGAACGCTATATTGCCGCAATGACAAACGCAGCCCAATACTACAAAAATGGTTTGGGGCATCCATTCCAAATTAAAATAGCATTAGACCTTCGATCTAAGAAAAAGTACGAAGAAGCTATTGACCTTTTTATGATCGTCCTGAACGATAGCCCCTCTGATTACACCAAGAGTGTGGTCGAAAGTTGGATTGCTACCATAAAGGCAAAAAGTCTTACCGTGCAGTCGGAACAGGTCATTCCAATCGATGAAAATTTTCTGGTGAACGTCTCTTCCCGTAATCTTAATACCGTTTGTTTTAAGTTGTTGAATGCGGAAGGAAAAGATTTTAGTCAATTGTTTTCGGGAAAAAGAGAACTGCAAAAAAAGAAAATTCAGGCATTGCCTGTCTTCCGAAGATGGGAGCATAAAGATATTCAAAAAGGATATGGTCATTCTACGTTTGAAGAAATTGTCGATGGTCTTCCGCAAGGAAAGTATATACTTGTTGCAAGCGATACGGAAGAGTTTGATTCGAATAAGTCCGCTTTTGTATTCACCGCTTTTTTTGTATCAAATATAGCTCATGCCTCGTATGATGTGATAGGAGGCAAGAAGGTGTCAGTTCGGGATAGAAATACGGGAAAGCCCATTAAAAATGCAACGGTGGACGCCTACATTCGAGAGTACAATCGATCTGCCCGGGCGTATGAAGTTAGCCTCATTGCAAGCAAACGGACGAATAAAGAAGGATTTGCTCATTTCGATTTTAATCAAAATACCTCTGTCTCATATAAGATCAGGAACAAAAATGATTTTCTGGACATTGAGCAATTCGATTACAGCAGCAGATTGCGCAAAAGAGATTATCTCACAAAACGAGTTGAAATCTTTACCGATAGAGCGATTTATCGACCGGGACAAACCGTTCATTTTAAGACCTTAAGTATGAAGATCGATAAGGAAGGTGTTCCAGGCATCGATCCCAATAATAAGTTGACCATTACATTAAGAGATGCCAATGGCGAAGATGTGGAATCCATGGAGTTGAAAGGAAATGATTTTGCCAGCGCTTCCGGTAGTTTTATATTACCAATTGGTCGACTGACAGGCCAATTTTCAATTCATGTTTTAGAAGGTGACCATTCGACTTCTCAATTTTTCAGTGTCGAAGAATATAAACGACCAAAATTTGAGGTCACGTTGAATGATATCGAAGAAGAAATAAAGTTAGGAGATGATATTACGGTAATCGGAAACGCAAAAGCCCTATCAGGTGCGCCGGTTTCCAACGGTAAGGTTTCGTATACCATTACAAGAGTAACCTATCACGGCTGGTGGAGTTGGTATCGAAGAGTTCCAAATCAAAGTGTTCAAATTGCACAAGCCGAGATCAATGCCGATGAAAAAGGTGATTTTTCATTTGATTTTAGTGCGATTGCCGATGCAAATATGGATCCGGCAAAAAATCCAACGTATTCCTATTCCATTCAAGTAGATGTAACGGATCAGGCAGGCGAAACAAGAACGGCGAACAAGACGATTTCTGTCGGAGTGTTTCCATACTCCTATGCCTGGAATTTGAATGAGGTCATGGACATCAAAGATCTTGACTCCATCAACATTAGCCCGACTACTTTGGAAAATAAGAAAGTAGCTGCGAGGGCTACACTTGTTATTTCGGAATTGGAACAACCCAAACAATGGATGAAGCCGCGCATTTGGAATGTCCCGAGCAACCCGCAATACGACAAACGAGAATTTGAAGACAAAATAAAGCGCATTGCTCCAACACCATCCGCAATGAGTGATTATCCCATCAAGAAAGAGTTGATACGTGCCGACGTTGAGTTTTCTGAAGAAGGATTGGATTATGACTTTTCGAAAATAGTTAAAGCAGGTCGAGCCTATAAGATTGAGTTAATTTCTGAGGAGCAATATCGCAATCTTTCGATTATAGATACAAAATATATTGCAGTATCAGATTCGAAAACACATACCTATCCGAATCTTGATTTATTGTATATAGAAGGTGAAAATGAACTTGCGGAAGTGGGAAAACCTCATGTCATTGAGTTGGGTACCAGTGACAAGGAGTTGACAGTCTTTTACCAGATTGTGCGAGATTGGGAAGTGATCGAAGATGGTATGTTGAAGCTGAGCAATCATCAGCAAATTAGATATACTCCAAAAGAACGTGACCGGGGAGGATATACCGTTATCGTTGATTACGTAAAGCATAATTTCAGCAAGCGAGAACGATACAATATCGCTTTGCCATGGGACAATAAGGACTTGGATGTAGCGTTGATTACAGAACGGGACAAGGTGGTACCGGGATCGAGAGAAGAGTGGAAGTTGAAGATTTCCGGGAAAGAAAAAGATAAAATTGCCGCCGAACTCTTGGCAACGATGTACGATGCCAGTTTGGATCAATTCGTGAATCACTCTTATTCGTTTGGTCCATATTTAAATCATTTTGGTAACATCCAGGGGCGATTTTATGGGTTTAATAATGCGTTGATGGGCAATTTAAATTCGCAATGGTCCAGAAGTAATTATCGAAGCATGTCTGCACCGGTAGTACCGGTATTAAAAGGCCTTAATTTAGGATTTAGGCCCTCTGGTGGATTATTCAGAGGGAATGCCGTTGGTGACGTTAGGATAAGAGGCAGAAGTCAAACAGCCATTGAACTTTCTGCTCCTGAGGCAGCTAATTATGATGACAATGAAATTATTGACACCCGTTTTTCTGAGTCCGTTGGATATGGGGTACAAGCCAAAAAGGCCAATGGTACTGAAGAAGACGTATCTCCACCGCAAAACAAGGTTAAAGAAATATCAATTCGTAAGAATTTGGATGAATCCGTTTTCTTTTATCCACATTTGAAAACGGATGAGGATGGAAACGTGATTTTATCCTTTACGATGAATGAAGCATTGACTTCCTGGAAGCTGCTGACTTTTGCCCACGACAAAGAACTGAGATTTGGTATGAGTTCGCATGAAGTGAAGACTCAGAAAGATGTGATGATTGTGCCGAATGCCCCTCGATTTCTTAGAGAAGGAGATCGATTGGTATTCCCAGCTACGGTAACGAATCTATCGGAGTCAGAAATCACCGCAAGTGCTGAGCTGGAATTGATCGATCCTGCCAATGATTCGAGCCTAAATGATCAATTTGGCCTCACATCGAATCGTACTTCGATTACTGTTCCTATGGGTGAATCCAAACGAGTAGATTGGGATATTGTGATACCCAAAGATTATAAAGGACTGGTAAAATACCGGGTTTCTGCCAAAGCTGGAGTGCATACGGACGGTGAGGAAAATCTATTGCCGGTAGTCACCAATCAAACATTGGTCACAGAGACTAAGGTGATCTCACTCAAAAAGAAAGAGAAGAAGACATTTACCTTTGATGCATTGAGTCGTACAGCATCAAATACATCGGCACCATTTAAGTATACCTTGGAATATACGAGTAATCCTGTATGGTATGCGGTACAGGCTTTGCCATATTTGATGGAATATCCACACAATTGTACCGAGCAGATCTTCAATCGGTTGTATGCCAATACGATGGCAAGTTATATTGCGAACCAAAATCCAAGGATCAAAGCGATTTTTGATCAATGGAAAGCATACGATTCAGATGCCTTGATTAGCAATTTGGAGAAAAATGAATCGCTTAAGTCTGCCTTGCTGGAGGAGACACCATGGGTTCGTCAGGCCAAATCTGAAACCGAACAAAAGAAGAGAATTGCCCTCCTTTTTGATTTGAACAAGATGTCTTCTGAGTTGGTGAGTGCAATGGATGAACTCCAAAAAAGACAGATGCAGAGCGGTGCGTTTCCATGGTTTACGGGTGGAAGAGAAGATGTTTTTATCACACAAACGGTGGTTGAAGGTATTGCACATCTTCAGCACCTGGGCATTATCTCGTCTGCTGATTACAAATATGTGCAGATGCTTGAAAGAGCATTAGTCTATCTGGATGAGCAATCCAAAAAGCGCTATGATAAAATTCTTGAGAATATAAATCGATTTGGAGGAAAAAAAGAAGACGATCACCTGGATTATTTATCGATCCATTATTTGTATATCCGAAGTTTTTTCCCGGATCGGCAGATAGGTACGAATGCTCGGGAAGCGTACGATTATTTCATAGGACAAGCGGAAAAGTATTGGTTGAACAAGGGCTTGTACTCGGAGGCAATGATTGGGTTGACATTAAAAAGAGCAAATAATCCGGAGTATACCAATATTGTCACCTCTCTGGAAGAGCGATCTTTTTACAGTGATGAGTTGGGCAGGTACTGGAACATCGGTTCCGGATTCAACTGGCACGAATTACCGATCGAATCTCATGCGATGCTGATCGAGTTTTTTACCGAAGCGAAGGAAGATTCCGGTTTTGTAGAAGACATGAAGATCTGGTTGTTAAAAAATAAACAGACCAATCACTGGAAAACGACCAAAGGCACTGCGGCTGCGATCTATGCTTTACTTATTCAAGGAGAAGAAGAGGGTATGATCTCATGGATCAACGAAGATAACCCACCGGTCGTTCAGCTCAACGGTAAGGATTTGGAGATGGACCAATCCAAAACAGAGTTGGGTACGGGCTACTTCCAAAAGGTGTGGACCAAAGAAGAGATTACCGGGGATCTATCTGAAATTACCATTGACAATAGGAATGAGACCATTGCCTGGGGAGCAGCTTATTATCAATATTTTGAGGATCTGGATAAGGTGAAGGACTTTCGGGATACACCTTTGAAAATGAAGCGAACGCTATTTAAGGAAGTGAAAACGGATCGTGATCCAGAGCTGACGGAGATTAATGAGCAGACGCAGCTAGAGCCGGGAGATCGAGTCATCGTGCGCATCGAGATTAAGGTGGATCGATCGATGTCGTATGTACATTTGAAAGATATGCGTGGAAGCGGATTTGAGCCTGAGAATGTATTAAGTGGCTATCGATGGAAAAGTGGATTGGGCTATTATGAGAGTACGCGAGATCTGGCTTCGCACTTCTTTATTAGTCGGTTGAATAAGGGCACCTATGTGTTTGAGTATCCGTTGCGGGTGGTGCATAAGGGGGAGTTTTCCAGTGGGATTGCAACGTTGCAGTGTATGTATGCGCCCGAGTTTACGAGTCATTCGGAAGGGGGGAGAGTTTTGGTTAATTGAAAATCTAATTGATAATTGACAATTGATAATGGATAATTTTTTTTTCTGCTTTTAGGTATTTTAAGAGGACAAGAATAGAAATTTAAAGGAAGGAAGGTTCGAGGTTTTTTACTTCGGATCTTTCTTTATTTTTTGTTTTTGAAGATAAGAAGCGGACTAACATTTTTTTGAATTGATAAATTAGGTGTAGTTTTCTACTTTACAAATCTTATTTTTGGGATAGGCCAGTTGTAGACACTGCTATCTACAATAGATTATTTTAAGATCAAAGCTAAGACCAATGAGTACGGATAACGGATATCAAGAGGCACTTCGTCGAATTCATGAGCATAAGAAAAATAGCATAGAACATTTATTACTTGATTTATCATTTTTAAGATTAAAATCCATACCAAAGGAAATTAGTGATTTAACCAGTTTGACATCGCTTTATTTGTCAAATAATGAACTTGATGATATCCAGTCATTGGAAAAGTTAACGAGTTTGACAACCCTTTATTTGTCAAATAATAAACTTAGCGATATCCAGTCGTTAGAAAAGTTAACGAGTTTGAAAACGCTTTATTTAGACAATAATCAACTTAATGATATCCAGCCATTGGTAAAGTTAACGAGTTTGACAAGGCTTTATTTGTACAATAATCAAATTAACGATATCCAGCCGTTGGAAAAGTTAACGAGTTTGACAAGGCTTTATTTGCAGAAGAATCGAATTGAGGACCTCTATCTTACAGAAAAAGCTATATTAAAATCTCGATTGAGTTGGCTGAAGAAGATACCTGAACTAAAACTTCGTATTGATCATAACCCATTCTTAGAAAACAGTCAAAAGATAAAAAATGAGCTTTACAGTTCTAATAGAATGACCAATCATTACGAAATATTTGTAAGTGATTTAAAGCAGGCCATCAAAAGTATAGATGGTGCTGATGATGATAAAAATAGTATAGCTCTACCCAAAAAAATGGTATTGCTTGGGAATAGTAATTCTGGCAAGTCAACTTTATCTGATCATTTATTGAATTCAAAACAATTTGCCTATGCAAAGAGAAAAAGTACGGAAGTCCTGAGCATTAAAAATTGGTTTTATGCTGGTAATAAAAAGGACTTTGCCTTCATATATGATTTTGGCGGGCAGGATTTTTACCACGGTACGTATCAGATGTTCTTGAGTCTGAAATCTCTGTATGTTGTGGTTTGGGACAAGAAGACAGATTATAATCATATTGTTGATGCATCAACTAAGCAACGACAACAGCCTTACATTAATTATGATTTGAGTTATTGGATCAGCAATATTGAGTATTTGACAAAAGAACTTCCTGGTATAAAAAAATTAAAAACAGAGCTGAGTTCTGAAGAAGTAAAAAATGGTTCAGGTGATGATCAAAATAATGAAGACTCCTTATTTGTTGACAGGTCCGAATCTATTGTCCTGGTGGAAAACAAAATTGATCTTTTGCCCAGTACAACGCCAAGAAAGGAATCATCAGTGATGGTAAACTGCAAGGAACAATTTCGGATTTCTTTGGAAAAAAAATCAGAAGAAGTAAGCGCCATTGCCGAGCGGAGAGCACTGCTTATAAAATATTTGAAAGAAGAATTGCAACAATTGAATTCAGAGGAGATGTTTTCTGAAATCCAACGAAGAATTATTCAAGCATTTCTGAAGAAAAGAGAAGCAATAATCAAAAAGGAAAATATTATCCAGTTTGAAAAATTTGCTGATGCTATTTTTGACAACAAACATCCGCGCTGGTGGAATGATTTGAATGCGAAAGGTTTTAATCTTCAGCATTCCGAACTTCGATTCGCCCTGCGTTTGCTTCACAATCGTGGCCTTTTGCTTTATTTTCACGATGTACCGGAACTGAAAGAAACGATCTTTGTCGATCCAGAAGAAGTATTGACGAGCATAAAAAAAGAGATCATTCAAAAAGCCAATTCAAAATCTACAATTGGGCGTGTAACTACTGGAAAACTTTCAGAAGAAGAACTTCAAGGGTTCGATAAAAGATTACTAGCACTTTCATTAAATCAACAAATCGTATTTGACAATAGCAAATCGGAAGTGCCGGAAGAACGTTACATCATTCCCTCATTCCTGGAACCATCAGACAAATCCAACCTTCTTTATGAATTCTCCATAAGCCGGATGAAACCCATGTTTAGCCTGAAATTCAACTATTTCATGCCGTACGGAATGATGAATCGGGTGATTTGTGGTTTTGGAAAAGAGCCACATAGAAAGTATTTTTTTAGAAATGAGATTATTTTTACTCTGAACAAAGAAGACAATATCTGGATAAAATGCGATCCGGTAAAATTGAGAATCGATGTTTGGTCTACACATTCGGAAAAAAAGAATAAAAATCGACATATAGAATTCATTTATAGAATCCTGATGGCAGCGTATTACCGCATTCCTACTTTGGATTACAAAACATATTCCATGATTCATCTACTTGAGGAAAGCGGAGCAGAATTGGCGCTGGCTTCAAAAAGCGATATTCGTAGCAAGGATATTCCCGTAGAATCGTTGGAAGGAAATTATGAAGCACTAAGGATGAATAGCGTTTGGAAAAAATTTCAAGACTTCGAACGAAATTTTTATTTGAACAAACAAATATATTCTCCTCAAGATTTACTGCTTAGTGTCGATGGCGATTATTTTATTTCACTTGAACACGTAAAAGAGGCATTTGATGAAGGCAAAAATAAAAGTGTAATCACCGCAGAGACACTGGATGAAGATGAGAAAAAATACAAACAACTCAAACGCCATCACTTTAATGCCTTTATGCCCAAAGATTTTCCACAGCCCAAGAAAGTGTTTGTGTCTTATGCGCATGATGATATACACTATCGAAAAGAGCTACAGAAATACCTGATCAATCTGGAACGAGAAGACAAAATCGAAATATGGCAAGATGGGCAAATAGAACCTGGGGAAGATTGGGATGCTAAGATACTTTCTAAATTGAAAGAGGCCGATTGGGTGATTATGCTGGTGTCTCAAAACTTCATTGCTTCGAATTATATCTATGAGAAAGAGTTACAAACGGCTTTGGAAAAAGTAGGAGAAAAAGAAGGAACCAGAATTATTCCTATTCTGATTGCAAATTGCGATTGGAAAAATTGGAAGGCCTTGCCTAAAGGTGTAGCTAAAGAGATGCAAAAAGGAAATCATGACCTAACAAACGTAAGTGCATTTAGCTTCCTACCCATGAATGATGAACACCGTGTGCAACCCATCAAAAAATGGCAAGATGCTGAGGATGCATGGACTCGAATCGTTGAGAAATTACGGGATCTTTTGAAATAGAGATGAACTGTGTTGAGAAGATTGTTATCTTAGTCATTGAAAAGCGTACTACTATTAATTACTATTAATTTCCTTATTTGAACTAAACCAATTTCGACATGAATAAGCCAATTCTTATTTGTTTTTGTTTACTATTTCATTCCCTTCCTGTCTTGACGCAAGTCTTCATGCATCAACCAAGTTTGTATTATGAATACCCCTTTATGGAAGACGGACAAGGGTGTCATTATTACGATTTGCAAACGGATGAATCATTAATTCACAAGAATCCTGAATTTGACGATTATATTGACCTCAAAATAGTGGATTGCAAATCTAACCTATCCTTTTTCGAAACGGATGATGACGGCTTCCGTTTTTGCGCATACGATCGGGAAAATATATTGTCATCTTACGAAATACGGTCAAGTTCGTATTATAGGAGATCTTCTATGTTTAAACAAAGTTATGATACCATCTATATCATTCGTCAGCAAGAGATAGAAGTCTACGATTCAACACCAAAAAGAGGTGGCTCGCCGTATAAAGATTTTCCTTACGAACCCATTGAACTCATTACATCATTCGACAAGAATATGCAAGAATCTTTACTTGATGTGCAAGTAGAGTTTAGAAAAGGAGATATCATCAGCAAAACGGGAAAAGTAAAGATCATGTGCCCCTACAACATTTCAAATCTAGTAATCAAAGAGCTGAATAAAAAGCTGATCAAAATAGGATACCTGTCGAATAAAAGTAGAGGAAAATATCAAGGAGCATTGAGGGATGCACTCTACGAATTTCAGCGGGATAATAACCTTAATGTAGGCTTTATAGATCAAAAGACAATCAATGCTCTTGATCTGAATATCACGTTAGAGTTGTAAAATTAGGCGTGCAACCTAAAAATCAAATTTTAGCAGCAGAGTTCGTTAAAATGCTCTAATTTTGATTGAGTTAAGAAGCTTTAGATCACTTCAAACTATAAAAGCATATTATGAAAAATCTATTACTGCTATTTATTATAGCCATTTCTTTCAGTTGTGGACCCTCAGAAGATGAAGGATGTTTTTCTTACTCAGAGAATGGAGTAAAAATATTCGAAGATTGTGACAAAAGAACATATGTCGTTATGGAGGATGTTGGAGCCACCATAGCTTGGTTAAACAATGGTTCTGAAGCCTTTGTTATCGATTTTGTTACAGAATTGGGAGGGAAGATTACAGTCGTTCAAGCCGGAAGATTTGATGACCAAACACCCAAAACTAGAGTAGATAAGAGCTTCGGCTGGCGCAGCGGCTTTGTGGAATGGAGGTCGGATGTAGGTGATAATACCTATCTAATCGAATATTGGAATCTTCCAAATGAACCAGAATAAGAAAATATGAGTAATTGGAGATTTAGATTCGCGGCAACCAAAACAACACCTTAAAAAAAATAAGCCCCTAACAATCAGTATGTTAGAGGCTTTCTAGTAGCGGGGTTCCGTCGAAGCGGAGCTTGACGGAATTCTGACAAGCATCGCTTCGTCAGAGCTGGGCTACAATCTCTACCCATATTTTTCTATAAACTTAAGAATTCGATCTTTGGAGAGGTTTTTAATTTTGTTTTCCAA
>JBCCVV010000013.1:0-50743 GCA_039194925.1 Bacteroidota bacterium | reverse complement strand
TGCTGGAGTGCCCTGATTAAAATTCCAGTATCCGGCAAGGCAGGTTTCATTTCCTGTTAACTCACAATTCATCGTAGCCTGAATATCTGATTGAGATCTGACCACATCCCACAACCTTATCTCATCTAAATCACCAATCCATTGACTATTTTGAATCGAAGTTCCATTCCAATTGCCAATACTAAAATTGTTATAGAGATCGATGCTTTTTTCAAACGTATTGGTAAGATTTCCGTCTATATAAACATCGTAATTATTCCCTTGCCTTGAAACTGCGACATGATGCCATTGACCATCCCGAATAAAAATATTGGTATTAAAGAATTCATTCACGCCAGTTACAGATTTGGTATAAATTACAAACTCTCCATCAATATCACCTCCCTCCAGTCTTGAATTGGGGTCTCCCCACCACGTGAATACCCTGGGCATATGACCGTTCAAGGTAGTGTTATCTGATCTAAACCAAACCTCCAGGGTGAAATCACTATCTCCAGAAATTTCAGATGGAAGAGTGGCCCGATCTAAAGAGGCCGTAAAGTTCAGACAATTGCCTTGAGCAGACAGGGTCATAAATAAGTGCATAAATGTGAAGAGGGTAATTAGCTTTTTCATGGCTATAAGTATTTTGATTTTAAACGTATGAATTTATATGAACTGGATAAGGTCATTTCTAATAAAATCAAAGGTAAGACTAAGTATTTTAATATTATAAGAACATCTGGAAAAGTAAGGTGATAAGGTTGGTGTTCTGAATGCATCAAATAGATGCCTAAAGTAGATGCAACGTAATGAAAAATGGTATTATTTTAAGATTGAATCGATCTTGGCTTGCTAATATTCCTTTTGGACATTCAGAATTTAACGACGACCACTTATTACAAGTTTCTTATGATATACTTTTGAACCATGATTTATAGAAATGAGGTAGATACCATCTCTTTCAAAAATTTGCTCTTCAATAGTTAAAATTTCTTGGCCATGAAGTGTATTGTGATATACCTGCATTCCATTACTGTTGTAGATTTTTATGAGTACAGATTCATTCAATGGACGATTCAATTCTAAATTAACAGATCCATTAGATGGGTTAGGAAACACGTTAATATTTTCTATTTTATCATTGAATTTGACAGGGACAATGTCTGAAAACTCAAATGCTTCATCCAAATCTATTTGCCGAAGGCGATAATAATTGACTCCAGGTATAGGCTTTTGATCTGTGAAAGCATAGTTATTTAATTTATTTGAATTCTTTTTACCTTCAACGAAACCTAAAACATCCCAATTTTTCAGGTCAGTTGATTTTTGAATTTCAAAACCTAGGTTATTTACTTCACTTGCGGTTATCCATTCAAGTTGTATATTATTTTTATGGGCTGATCCTTTAAAATCGATGAGTTCTACTGGCAGAATTGAGCACGTTACATTTGAACATACTCCAGAAATATCCGCCCCTGAAGTTATCCAATTGGATGTACTGCCCATTAAGCTGAAATCATATAAAGTACCATCATTACCATTGGATGTTAGGTCAGTCAGTGTTGTCAGACCGGTATTGTCTCCTGCTGGTGTTCCCTGGTTAAAATTCCAATATCCAACAAGGCAGGCTTCATTTCCTATCAACTCACAGTTCATCGTAGATTGAATATCTGATTGTGATCTGGCTTGGTTCCACAACCTTAACTCATCCAAATCACCAATCCATTGACTATTCAGAATCAAGGTACCATTCCAATTGCCTATTCTAAAGTAATTATAGAGATCGATACTCTTGTTAAAGGCGTTGGTAAGATTTCCATCGATATAAATAATATAGTCGTTTCCTTGTCTAGTTATTGCGAAGTGATGCCATTCTCCATCTCGTATGAAAACATTAGTATCAATGAATTCAGTCGTACCAGACACCGTTTTGGTGAATAGTATAAAATCTCCATCAATATCACCTCCCTCCAGTCTTGAATTGGGTGCTCCCCACCAAGTGAAAACCCTCGGCATAGTCCCATTTATGGTAGTGTTATCTGATTTAAACCAAATTTCCAGGGTGAAATCACTACTTCCAAAAATTTCAGAAGTAAGCGTAACTCTATCTTCAGAGGCGGTAAAGTTTAAACAGTTTCCCTGACCAGATAAAGTTGAAAATAAAAAAATAAATGCGATGAGTGTAATTAGCTTTTTCAAGGCATATGGCATTTTGATTATCTAATGTCTGTATCCATGTGAACCAGATATCTTTATTCTATCTGGAAAGATAAAGGTACAGTTAAATATTTTATTGTAAAAGAACCGCGGAAAAATAAGATAGATTGATAGTAGGAGATTTCGTGTGTGGGACAAAACGCGCAAATGTACAAAGCCTGGAAAGCGTAAACATAAGCCGTTACGGGTGCAAACCAGTGCTAGGAATGTGACACGACTTCAAATTTGGCGGCATTTTTGACCAAAAAAATGACAGATTTATTCAAGGAACAAAATTATAGAAAAGCCTTGGCGCAGTGTATTATTTTATAAAATGTGCATTTTGTCATACACATAGTGAATTCCAAATATCAAAAAAATGACTTAACTTTGCACCCATGTTGAACACATATAACATAGAAACGATTATTATTAGCTCTGCAGACGATCTGTGAAGAGTAAGGAAGATATTTTAGAAAGCTCTGATGGATCGTAAGTACATCAGAGCTTTTTTTATTTTTACACCTTTTTTTAAACGAAGGCGAACCGAAAGAAAAAACAAATGGCAAAGTATCAAGAATTTAAAGGACTCAACCTCCCTGAGATAGATAAGACCATACAACATTATTGGCAAGAAAAAGGGATCTTTGAGAAGAGTGTTTCCGAACGATCAAAGGATAATACCTTCGTATTTTATGAGGGCCCGCCTTCAGCTAACGGGAAGCCCGGAATTCATCACGTAATGGGACGAACGGTTAAGGATTTGTTCTGCCGTTTTCAAACCATGAAAGGGAAGAGAGTGGAACGAAAAGGTGGATGGGATACTCATGGATTGCCTATTGAATTGTCTGTCGAAAAAGAATTGGGAATCACCAAAGAGGACATCGGGAAGTCCATCACGATAGAGGAATACAATAAAAAATGCCGGGAGACAGTAATGCGATACAAAGATGTTTGGGATAACATCACGGTAAAAATGGGGTATTGGGTAGACCTAAATGATCCATACATCACTTTTGAAAATAACTATATCGAGTCGGGTTGGTGGTTGCTTAAGCAATTATATGATAAAGGATTGTTGTATAAAGGTTATTCCATACAACCCTATTCGCCGGCTGCGGGCACAGGTTTGAGTTCTCACGAATTGAATCAGCCAGGTTGCTATCGGGATGTAACGGATACTACGGTTACTGCTCAATTTGAGACCATCGAAGCGTCTTTACCAGAATTTTTAAAAGGAAAAGGCAGAATAGATATATTGGCTTGGACAACAACTCCATGGACCTTGCCTTCGAATACTGCGTTGACCGTTGGGCCAAAAATAGATTACGTGCTAGTGAAGTCTTTCAATCAATATACGTTTGAGCCAAATCAAGTTATCCTGGCGAAGAATTTGGTAGGAAAGCAATTCAGCGGAAAATTCTTCCAGGTGGAAAATGAAGAAGAGCTCGATGGCTACAATGCAGGCGATAAGAAAGTTCCCTATCTCATAATGCAAGAATTCAAAGGGGAAGATTTGTTGGGTATCCGCTATCATCAATTGTTGGATTATGCCACACCTTATGAAAACGCGGAGAACGCTTTTCGTGTAATCCCAGGTGATTTTGTGACTACTGAAGATGGTACCGGAGTAGTGCATACCGCTCCTACATTTGGTGCAGATGATGCCCGTGTGGCAAAAGCAGCCACGCCAGAGGTTCCACCTATGTTGGTGCTGGATGAAAGTGGTTTTCCTGCACCTTTAGTGAATCTCAAAGGAGAGTTTCGGTCAGAACTTCCCGAAATTGGAGGGAAGTATGTAAAAAATGAATATTACCATAATGGTAGCGCACCAGATAAATCCGTAGACGTAGAAATTGCCATCAAATTAAAGGAGCAGAATAAGGCGTTTAAGGTGGAGAAGTATGTACACAACTATCCGCATTGCTGGAGGACAGATAAGCCGGTATTGTATTATCCTTTGGACAGTTGGTTTATAAAAACGACAGCGGCCAAAGAGCGAATGATAGAGCTCAACAATACCATCAATTGGAAGCCAAGTCACACCGGTGAAAAGCGATTTGGCAACTGGCTCGAAAATCTTCAGGATTGGAATTTGTCTCGATCCAGATATTGGGGGATACCGTTACCCGTTTGGAGAACGGAGGAAGGAAATGAGGAAAAATTTATAGGATCGATAGAAGAATTGACATCAGCAATAGCTCATGCGAATCAGGTTCTTGGATTGAATCAAGAAGTACCAGAAGATTTGCACAGACCGTATATTGACAATGTAGTTTTAGCTACTGATGATGGAAGAGAAATGAAAAGAGAGTTGGATCTTATCGATGTTTGGTTTGATTCAGGAAGTATGCCATATGCTCAATTGCATTATCCATTTGAGAATAAGGAACATTTTGAGAAGAATTACCCCGCAGATTTTATTGCCGAAGGAGTGGATCAGACGCGCGGATGGTTTTTTACGCTACATGCCATAGCATCGATGGTTTTTGATAGTGTTGCCTATAAGAATGTTGTATCCAATGGTTTGGTCCTGGCTAAGGATGGCATGAAAATGTCTAAACGATTAAAAAACACGGTGGATCCATTTGAGACGATTGATAAATATGGTGCAGATGCTACCCGCTGGTATATGATCTCCAATGCGTCACCATGGGATAATCTTAAATTTGATGTGGAAGGTATCGGTGAAGTGCAACGTAAGTTCTTTGGTACATTGTACAATACCTATTCCTTTTTTGCTTTGTATGCCAACATTGACGGATTTGCATTTGAGCAAGAGCGAGTGGCGTTAAGCGATCGCCCGGAAATCGATCGATGGATCATCTCATTGCTGAATACATTAAAGAAGGAAGTGGGAGAAGACTATGCCAGCTATGAACCCACCTTGGCTACTAGAAAGATTCAAAACTTTGTTGATCAGCACTTGTCCAACTGGTATGTGCGATTGTGTAGAAGACGATTCTGGAAAGGGGAGTATGAGCAGGATAAAGTTGCTGCGTACCAAACCTTGTACGAATGCATGGTTACGATAGCGAAGATGATGGCTCCAGTAGCTCCATTTTTTGCCGATTGGTTGTATCAAAATCTGAATAATACCACCGGGCAAGAGGATCATGAATCCGTCCACTTGGCGATGTTCCCTGAATCGGATGAATCGACCATTGACAAAAAATTGGAACAGCGAATGGATTATGCACAGCGCATTTCGTCTTTGGTACTATCCTTACGAAAGAAAGATAATCTTCGGGTTCGTCAGCCATTGAAAAAGATATTGTTGCCAATCCTTGATCCTTCGTTCCAGGAACAGGTGGATGCGGTTAAGGATTTGATCCTTGCAGAAGTGAATGTAAAAGAAATAGAATACATAACGGATACAACTGGAATCATAAAGAAAAAGGCAAAACCCAACTTCAAAACACTGGGTAGAAGATTGGGGCCAAATATGAAGGCAGGTGTTGCGGTAATCAGTAATTTTGATCAAGAGACAATTGCGCAGATTGAAAAAACAAATGCCTATACATTAGAGTTGAATGGAACGCAATTTGAGATCACCTTGGAAGATGTAGAGATTCTTTCGGAAGATATCCCAGGTTGGCAGGTAGCTACGGACCGAGATGTAACCGTTGCCCTGGATATTCAACTCGATGAGTCGTTGCTGGCAGAAGGCACTGCAAGAGAATTAGTCAATCGAATTCAAAACATCCGAAAGGCGAACGATTTCAATGTTACAGATCGGATCAACGTACGAGTGACATCTGTAGAAAAAGTGGATCAGGCTCTCACGCAGTTTAGTAAATATATATGCAATGAGGTTCTTGCGGATTCTATTGCTTCAGAGGAAGGATTGGACAAGGGAGAACGTGTAGAGTTATTTGATGGGGAAGATGTGAATATAGAAGTGCAATTAGCAAATTCTTAAAGTGAAAGTAATACGTGGCTTTTATTAGGTAATGGATTTGTTGTTTCACTAAGAATTATTGAGATTTAAGGATGGATGATGTTTATCCCATAAAGTTAGCATGCTAAACGCAATAATAAAGTCAATTTTAGCATCCTTTGTGAAGTCGTTGTGTTCGTTGTGCTCTTTGTGGTTTTAAACGTCAACATCTTGCTTAGCTCAGTATCTGACATGCTAGAGTAGAATTGAATTCCTACATAGTTTTGTCGGAAATAATTAAGCTTATTTGAGAAAGGAATTCATTCTAAATATCATCTTTCTTCTGGCGATCAACTTTTTGATCAAGCCGTTCTATTTGTTTGGAGTGGATCTGCATATTCAAAATTTGGTAGGTACAGATACATATGGGATGTACAAGGTGCTATTTAATATTGCCTTTCTTCTTCAATTTGTGCACGAACCTGGAATTCAGTCTTACAATTCACAAAATATTGCTAAGAATCCCGAGCAATTAGGTTTTCATTTGCCAAGAATTCTTGGATTGAAGGTGTTACTAGGAGTAGTGTATTTTGTATTGGCACTATGCTATTTTTTGCTCAATCCCTACGATCATTCTTTGTTGCCTTTGATGATTGTGATTACAGTGAATCTGTTTTTGAGTACGCTTTTTTTGTACTTACGCACCAATATTGCCAGCATCGGGAAGTACAGGATTGACAGTTTGTTATCATCGATGGATAAGCTTTTGATGTTGATTATTTTAGGTGTGCTATCATGGCTTTCTCCATTCAAAGAGAATTTTGAGATTATCTGGTTAGCCTATGGTCAGTTTGCTGCTTTTTTTATTTCTTGTACTGTTGCATTGCTGATTTTATACAATCATTTGGGTACGCTTTCGATCCGTTTTTCCTGGGATTATACTAAAAAGTTGATTCGATGGAGCCTTCCCTACGCATTGATTTTATTGTCCATGTCTGCCTACACACGAATGGATTCTATAATGCTTGAGCGAATACTAAACGATGGAGGAATGGAATCGGGAATTTATGAATATGGGTATCGATTTTTAGATGCATTTAATATGGTGGGGTACTTATTTGCTGCATTGTTACTGCCCATGTATGCTTCCAATTTGAAGAACAACAAGACCATAAATGAGTTGATAGATATTGGATTACGGCTTATGGTATTGGTTACTTTTATTGGAGCTGCGGCAGCTATTACCTATAGAAATGAGATTATGGATTGGTCTCATAGTAAGGCTACTCCCTATTACGGAGAGATTATGGTCTATTTAATGCTGAGTTTTATTGCGGTTTCTATTGCTTACATTTTTGGCACCCTGGTAACGGCCAGCAATCGATTAAAGAACCTGAATATTTTACTTTTTTCTGGTGTAATTATAAATTTTTGTCTGAATATGTATTTGATCCCTAATGAACAGGCATTGGGTGCAGCAAAAGCTACTTTAATCACACAGACTCTCATGACGGCTGGACAAATATTTTTGGCTTACCGGTTGATAAAAGTGAAAATAAGTCTGAGATTACTCTTAAGTATCGCAGTTTTTGGTTTGTTTTGCGCTCTCATATTTGGCAATATTTATGCATACTTTTCGTTTGGATGGGTATACAGAGCACTGTTAAGCATAAGTTTTGCCTTGCTTCTTGCGTTATTATTGAAACTGGTAGATTTGAAGAACATTACCAGCTTAGTCACAAGAAAAAACCCAACTTGAAAATCAGATCTTTTAAATGAATAATGATTACAGTCTGATCCAGGTGCTAAAAACATTGGCGCGATGGAAAAAACATATATTTATTGCTACCGGAACAGTGGCTCTCATCAGTGTGATTGGATCTTTGCTTAAGCCTGATTATTATAAATCTACGGCTATTATGTATGCCGCCAGTCCCACGCTAGCCAATCCGGACCCAATCGGTGGGGGAGAGAAATTGTATTATATCTATGGTACTGGAGAAGATCTGGATCGATTATTTTCAATTGCCAATAGTGGTGAAGTAAAAGGGTTTCTAATCAATAAATTTGATTTGGCTGGGCACTACGAAATCGATACCAGTACGGCCAAAGGAAAAGCCAAATTGCTAGCCAAATTCAATAAACTGTACGAAACAATCAAAACCAAATATGATGGTTTAGAGTTGAGTATTGAGGACACAGATCCAGTCAAAGCGCGGGATATGGTTGCTGCCGCCAGGGAGAAAATCGAAGAAATAGCACAAGTTATTATTAAAGAAAGTCAATACATGCTGGTGGAATCACTCAGGGGAAGTATTGAGAGTCAAGAGAAGTTCTTAAGGGTTAATGGGGACTCTTTGACGGTTTTAAAAGATAAATACCAGATTTACGATAGTTATGCCCAGGCCAAAGCATTTGCAGAAATGACCACCTCTAATGAGACCAATTTAGCGGGTTTGGAATCTCAGGTAGCCGCTATGCAAAAGTTTAAATTCCCTAGAGACACCATTAGAAAAGTGATGGCTAAAATTGAGGGATTAAAGAGTAAAACTGCAAAAACCGATAGCATAATCAAATCATTTAATGAAGGGGTGTTATCGGTTAGACTAATGGAAGTCGAACAAAATAAAGGGGTAGAAGAAGTATCCCTGGAAAAAGAAAGACTTAAAAAACTTTTGGCAAGCTACAATAAGTCTTTTGCTGCTGTTCATATTTTAGAGCGAGAAAGCATTCCGAATGAAAAATCCAGACCTCGACGTTCCTTAATTGTGATTGGTTTTACCATGTTGGCGTTTGTTTTGAGTAGTTTGGGGGTATTGTTGATCGAAGGGACAAAGGATATTAATTGGCGCGAAATTTATGCCGGCAACTAGCACTCCATATTTATCAGATCCAAAAGTGAAAATGTTTTATGGCTTCACCGCATTGGTGGTGTTGGTGGTTTGTTTGGCAATGATCAAAGAGCTCTATCTGTTGGCTCTTGTTCCATTTGGGCTTTTGGCATTGGTGCTTATTATTAAAGATTATCGGCTTTTATATTATGGTTTTTGGGTAATGCTCCCGTTTTCAATAGAATTCTATGTAGGCAGTTTTGGAACAGATTTACCCACCGAACCGATTATGTTGGCGTTGACCTTTATTGGTTTTGTTCTATTTCTGCAAAACTTCAAATCCATTTCCACACGGTATCTTTATCACCCTATTAGTATATTGTTGGTCTTTCATTTGGTATGGTTGTTATTCACGAGTATGTTTTCACAATCGCCCATTGTGTCCTACAAATTTTTTGCGGCTAAGCTATGGTACGTAATCCCATTTTTCTTTCTGACGTTTCATTTTATTAAGAGTAAAATTGAAATTGAAAAAGTAACAAAGCTTCTAATCATCTTCCTTGGTATTGCGGTACTAATCGTGCTTACCCGGCATGCGCTGGCAGGATTTACATTTGATACCTCTCATGATGTGGTTCGTCCATTCTTCCGAAACCATGTAAATTATTCCGCCATTTTGGTCATCTTTCTTCCCTACATTTGGGCATTTTACAGAAATAATAAAAATAAAAACCTAAATAAGATTTTAATAGTCGTTCTTGCCATTTTTGTTATTGGGACGTATTTCTCTTACACCAGAGCGGCACAGCTTTGTCTATTCATAGCCCTCGGTGCATATGTCGTCTTTAAATATAAACTGGCTAAAATAGCCCTCGCTTCTTCTTTGATTATTGCCATTGTGGGTTCGGTCTATCTTATCAATGACAATAAATACCTGGATTTTACTCCGGATTTTGAACGTACAGTAGCGCATACCAAATTTGACAACTTAATAGAGGCTACATACAAAATGGAAGACATTTCCACCATGGAGCGAGTCTATCGATGGGTAGCGGCGATACAAATGGTTCAGAAGCGACCGGTTTTGGGCTATGGTCCCGGAAGCTTTTATTTTCATTATGAAAAATACACAGTCAATGGTTTTGAGACGTATGTAAGCGATAATCCTGAGAAGTCCGGAATCCACAATTATTATCTAATGACATTGGTAGAACAGGGTGCTTTAGGTTTGATCCTTTTTATGGGGCTGATTATTGCAATAATTCTCTTTGGTGAGCGACTCTATCATTCACTTGCAGATCGAGATGAAAAAAACTACGTTATGGCTGCTATCTTAAGTACAGTTGTGATATGTGCCTTACTCATCATTAATGATCTGATCGAAGTAGATAAGGTTGGTCCTTTTTTCTTTTTAAATGCTTCGCTTATTGTTCTATTTGATTTAAAATCAAGGCGAGGTTAAGCTCAATTACCGTATGCGCATCAAATCAAGAGGTATAGAAGTTTTCTTTGCCAGGAATAATTCACTTACCATTTTACCTGTAGCAGGTCCGAGACTCATGCCCATCATGCCATGACCGGTAGCCACAAATGCATTTTTAATTAATTGGGATTGATCGATATAGGGCATTCCATCAGGTGTACAGGGCCGATAACCATACCAGACATTTTCTTTTCGCGGCATATCGATTGCTAATTCGGGATAATACTTAGGGATACTTTCTATTATTCCCTCCAGTCGTTTAGTATTAATACTTTTAGAAAAATTACTGATTTCGAGTGTGCCACCAATTCTTAAATCCTTTCCCATGGGAGTAATGGCAACCTTTGCTTCAGTCAATATTGTGGGAATTTCAGGCTTTAATTTAGGTTCATTCAATGTGATAGAGTATCCCTTTCCATCTTGTAGAGGTAATTTGATTCCAAGCTTTTGAAATAGTCTACCTGTCCAACTCCCACCGCTGAAAAGAACATTTTTTACATCTAGGTGATCTCCATTTTCGAATCGAACGCTTTTTATTTTACCCTTACTAAGATCAAAATCATCAACACTTTTTCCTGTTAAGAAGTGGACACCTTTACGTTGTAGATAAGTGATCAATTGGCGAACGAACTTATTAGGATATAGATGAGCATCTCCCGGGAAATACAAACCGCCTCGAACATCTAATTGTATGCTTGGTTCTATTGATCTTAATTCATTCGGTGGTACTATTTTGGCTTCGATGCCAAGGTCATTTGCTCTTTCGGCCATTTCTCGTTCATCTTTTTCCTGATGAGCCGACTTGTACAGCATCAACAATCCCTTTTCTTCAAAGCAAAATGAAAAATCCGGTAATTCAGCAAATTCTTTATACAATTGCTTGCTGAGCTGATTGAATTCAAATAATACCGGGATTGCTCGATTCACATTTTGTCGATTACAAGATCGATAAAACTTCCAGATCCATTGAGCCAATTCTAAACTTAGTCTGGGTTTAATGTAAAAAGGAGATTTACTGTTGAACATCCATTTTATGCCTTGGGCAATCACTCCAGGGCTGGCCAATGGCACAAAATGACTGGGTACAATCATTCCGGAGTTTCCATGGGAAGTGCCATCTGTAAGATCACTTTTATCCACAATAGTTACTTCAACGCCTTCTTTATTCAAATAATAGGCCGAACAAAGTCCAATGATACCTCCGCCGATGATATGAATTTGCTTTTTTGACATTTCGAATAATTATGGCTAGATAACTTGAAATCCATGCGCGTATGGATCATCTTCATCGTCAATTATAATTTGATTGTATCCGGTAGTTTTTGCCCAACCTTCTATGCTCGGAACAATTGCTGGAAATCCACCATAACTCAATCTTTCTTCAACTCTTCCGGTAAACTTAGAACCTATAAAACTCTCATGAATGTATAAATCCCCAGGTTCCAATTCTCCCTTGTAGGCCAATTGAGCCATTCTTGCAGAAGTACCGGTGCCGCATGGCGATCGATCTATTGCTTTGTCCCCATAGAATACAGCATTTCTCCCATCTGCCTCCGCAGAGAGCGTATCTCCAGTCCATAGGATGTGACTTAATCCCTTGATTTCTGTATGGACGGGATGTTGAAACTTGTATAGCTCGTTTAGTCTTTTCCGTACTACAGGACTCCAACGGATCAGGTCACCCGCCGTATAATTCTGGATGCCTCGAAAATTCTTTTGCGGATCAATAATTGCATAAAAATTTCCCCCATAGGCCACATCAACTACAATCTTCCCTAAGTCTGGGCATTCAACTTCAAGATTTTGTTTGTAAACAAAAGAAGGTACATTTTTAAGTTTTACGGATTCTACCTTTCCGTTGTGTTCTTTGTATTCTACTTCTACCAATCCGGCCGGAGTTTCGAGCCTGAGTTTTCCAGTTACTTTTGGTATGATAAATCTTTCCTGTATGGCCATGGTCACCGTGCCTATTGTACCGTGTCCGCACATTGGCAAGCATCCACTTGTTTCTATGAAAAGTACGCCTATGTCATTCTCGGGATTAATTGGTGGATACAGTATACTTCCCGACATCATATCATGACCCCGAGGCTCAAACATTAGACCTTTGCGAATCCAGTCGTATTCCTTTAAGAAATGAAGGCGTTTTTCCATCATGTTTTTACCTTCAAGTAATGGACCTCCGGAGGTGACCAGGCGAACTGGATTGCCACATGTATGACCATCTACACAAAAAAACGTTTTTCTCATGCCTTAGACATTTCACCGTTGAGCATCCGCCAAATTCCAAGTGGGTTTCCGTTTTTCAAAGCATCCGGGAGTAGGGACTCGGGGCAATTTTGCCAAGCTATAGGTCTTGCAAATCGCTTGATCGCACCGGTACCTACCGAAGTATATCTTCCATTTGATGCAGCTGGAAACGGACCTCCATGATGCATGGCATGTCCAACTTCTACACCGGTAGGCACACCATTGAAAACGATTCTACCCACCTTGTCACGAACTGCATCGATCAAGTCGGCATTGGCCTCAAGATCGGACTCCGTACCCAGAAATGTAGCGGTCAGCTGTCCTTTCAGATTTTGGATCATTTCTTTCATCTGAGTAGGGTCTTTGTACACTACAAGCGCAGTGAATGGTCCAAAGATCTCTTCGTGAAGGTTAGGATTTTTGTTGAATTCATCATAGCTTATTTTGATAACGGTAGGTGGTGCGGATAGGGTGCCAGCTGTTTTGTCATCTGCGTAAAGCGGTGACACTCCTATGGTCTCCAGTGCTTCATTTCGTTTGGAAATATAGTTTTTGTGGATGCCTTTATTTAACATCGTAAAGGCTTTTAAACCCTCGAATGCCCTTGCAAGATTTGCGGTAAACAGTTCCAGATTTTCATCTTCTTTAACAAAGAGTAATCCTGGATTGGTACAAAATTGCCCCACTCCCATATTGACAGATCCTGCGATTTGTCCAGGCAATGTTTCGAGTTCGTTTTCCAGTTTTTGCGATAAGATAAATACTGGATTGGTACTGCCCATTTCTGCATAGACAGGAATGGGGTGTTCTCTTTGGGCAGCTAAATCCATCAATGCCTTTCCACCTCTTTCTGATCCTGTGAATCCTACGGCAGTTATTTCTGAATGCTGGACCAATGCTGCACCTATGCTATGTCCTGTATCGTAGAGCGTAGAATAAATTCCTGCCGGAAGATTACATTTTTCCAGCGCATTTGCAATTGCTTCCGAAACCATTGCATTTGTACCGGGATGTGAGGGATGAGCTTTGACAATCACCGGACACCCTGCAGCCAATGCTGAGACGGTATCTCCACCGGCTGTTGAAAATGCTAATGGAAAATTACTTGCGCCGAAAATCACGACCGGTCCTAGTGGCTGAAGCATGTTTCTGATGTCTGCTCTTGGCATGGGTTTGCGATCCGGTAAAGCTTCGTCTATTCTGGCCTCAACCCATGAACCTTCTTCAACGAGATCTGCAAACAAACGAAGCTGTCCACAAGTCCTACCCCGCTCTCCTTTAAATCTACCTTCTGGTAATCCACTTTCCATCGAAGCACGTTGGATTAATGCATCACCCAGAGCTTCAATTTCATTGGCAATAGTCCGTAGAAATTCAGCTTTTATTTTTCCACTTGTGTTTTTATATATTTTGAATGCTTCGACAGCTTTTTGAGTGGCGTGGTTGACATTTTCAATTGTCGCCACTTCGAAATCGCCCTCTAATTCGGATTGAGTCGCTGGGTTATAGGCATTAAATGTCTTTCCACTGCCTTTTACTTCTTTACCTGCAATAATATTTGAAGTCTTCATATGATTGGAACGTTGAAGGATTTAGAACATTAAAATTATAGATTCAAATAATCTGGTAACGCAGGGCGATTAGCAAGCCCTTCTTCCAAGATTCCGATCACTCTATCTCTTTCTGCTCCCACAAGAATATGTCTTGGAGCTCTTACATATTCTGTACCGATTCCTGTCATTACCTCAGCCAGTTTTATATTTTGTACCAATTGAGGATTGATATCCAATTCTAAAATGGGTAAAAACCAACGATAGATTTCTCTGGCTTCTTCAATCCTTCCCGCTTTGACAAGTCTATAGATTGCCACAGTCTCCGCCGGAAATGCGTCTACCAATCCTGCTACCCAGCCGTCGGCTCCCATTACCAATTCTTCCATTGCCAGGGTATCGACTCCACAAAGAACACGATATCGATCACCGTATCGATTTTTCATTCGGGTCACATTCGAAATGTCACGAGTACTTTCTTTTACAGCCGTTATATTTTTATACGGAAGCAGTTGATCGAAAATATTCATGGTGATCTCAATCTTGTAATCTACTGGATTATTGTACAACAAGATCGGTAAAGAAGTACTTTTTGCTATGGCAATAAAAAAATCTGCTACTTCTTGTTCCGTAGGCTTGTACATCATTGGAGGCAGGACCATAAGACCATGCGCGCCATTTTCTTCCGCTCTTTTGGCCAAAGCGATTGCAGCACGAGTAGACCCTTCAGCAATATTTACGATAACATCCGCGCGATCTCCTACACTTTCCAATGCGGCTTTACAAAGTTCAATTCGCTCATCGTGGGTGATGGTCGAACTTTCTCCCAACGATCCACCAATTATTATTCCGTCTACTCCGGCATCTACCTGGGCTTCCAGATTGTGAATGAAGTTAGGCACATCAAGTGCTCCATTTTCATGAAATTTAGTAGTTACGGCTGGATATACACCTATCCATTTTACGTTTCTCATTTGATTTGGTTAGAGTTTTAATAAAGTGACGAATATATGTAGAAGGATAGATATATTTTAACCCTTTGCAATTATTGTATACACAGAAAATAAGCTGATCAAAAGGGCACTAAAATTGCAGTAATTGAACTCAGAGCAAATTCAGATGGAAGATGTATGCTTCCCTTACAATGTGTTTGCTGGACAATAAATGTAAACATGTTATAGTCGACAGTCCCAATTCTTTTTGGAATTAGAATTTAAAATCAACCTAATCAAAAATACCATGAAAAGGATAGTAATATTTGTTTTAATGTTCATTATTTCTTTGGGAAGTAGTGCTCAGACGGTCGTTATAGATAAAGAAATTCAAATTGGTCAATCCAGCAACGCCAGTCAAGCGGGGGCCATTCGATTTAATGGAACAGATTTCGAAGGTTTCGATGGTCAGGAATGGCGTTCTTTTACGCAACTCAATACTTCGGATTCTCCGGTATGGGGGCAGCCTATAATATGTAGTTTGGAAGACGATAAATTAACAGCTCCTTTTCCAAGTTCAAGTGACTATTTTGGATATTCGGTTTCAATCTCAGGAAGTATTGCTGTGATTGGTGCTCACCTTGACGATGATGCAGGTACGGATGCGGGCTGTGCATACGTATTTGAATTGATAGGTGGAATATGGACTCAAACTGCTAAGCTAACGGCTTCTGATGCAGCAAATAATCAATGGCTTGGATATGCTGTGGCTATTTCGGGAGATGTCATAGTGGCTGGTGCGTATCGAGATGGTGGAGATCAAGGAGCAGCGTATGTTTATGAAAGACCTATGGGTGGCTGGATTAATATGACGGAGACTGGAAAATTAACCGCTTCGGATGGAACAGGCGGTGATAAATTAGGACTGTCGGTTTCTATTTCGGGAGACGTAATCGTGTGTGGTGCCTCCGAAGATGATGACAATGGTACCAATTCTGGTGCGGCCTACGTCTTTGAAAAGCCTATGGGTGGCTGGGGCACAATGACCGAAACCGCAAAGTTGACCCCAAGTGACGGAAATGGAAGTGACCTATTTGGATTTTCAGTATCGATCTCTAATACAACAATACTGGTGGGTGCTTATTTTCATGATTCTGGGGAAACCGATGCGGGAGCCGCTTATATTTTTGAAGAACCTATGGAAGGATGGGCAAGCGCTACCGAAGATGCCAAGTTGACGGCTTCGGATCGTTCGGACAATGATTGGTTTGGTTATGCTGTAGCCATTAACGGGGATGATGCCATTGTTGGGGCATACGGTGACAACAGTGAGGCGGGGTCGGCATATATATTTACAAAATCCGGGGCAAACTGGACTACCACTTCTGATGCAACAAAGGTAGAATCCGAAGTGAGTCTTGGAACAGATCGATTTGGCTATAGTGTTGCCATTTCTAATGGAGTAGCAGTAGTAGGTGCACCTTATATGGATAACCCAAACGTTGACCAAGGATCTGCATACCTAATTCAGAAAAGGGATGGTACGTGGAACAATAGCTTGGGAACATTCACTTTGAAGGCAAGCGATGGCGTTACGGATGATCGAGCGGGTTGGTCCGTTGCCGTTTCAGGGAATACGATTTTTTCAGGTGCGTATTCTTCGACGGGATTTGACTTTGGGGCTGTATATGTGTATTCGCAGAAGTAGTGTGCTCCAGGTGAGCCGTCATGGCCCAAAGAAGGAAGCTGCAAATACCAATATAAGTCTTAATTGTTGGCAGTGGCTAGCGATTGGAGAGTGTTGGGCGAAGTATGAATAGTTAGCGATTGGATTTTGTGATTTTGTGGATTTTGGGAGTTGAACTGTGAGTTAAGTAGAGCGACATCATCAATATTACTTTTTTGGATTTGATTGTTATTATACTTTCTTGGGGCGATTTAACTACATAATCTATAAATCGTTACGGTTAAAAAAACTGTAGGGTTTTCATATTACCAGCCTAGGATTGTAACCCTGGACTAGTAATTGGGGTAAAATCCATTTTGGCGGCATTTTTGGTTAAAAATGATGACAAAATTAATCTTGTAGTTATCATTAAACATATGGCTGTGTTGTTACAACATATTGTTAAGCCCTTTGCAATATCTTGAATACCAACTTATCGCATTTTTTTGGTACGTCCCGCCTCAGCAGGATGCTTCTCAAAAATCACTTCAATTTGACAATCAATCTAGTTACAAATCTTCATAACATACGCTTTTAAATCACTTCATAATTTGATTTAGATGTAGAAGTCGTTTCTTATCATTTAAGAAATCAAATCTCTATTATTGTAGAAATATATGGTTTTCATGTCATTGAATCAATCGTTCAAATATAGGAAGGCGCTTTTATTAAGCCTATTAAGATCAAAACTCGGAATTAAAAGTAGGGTTGGACAAGAGATCAATGAGCATTATTTTTTCATTCACATACCAAAAACATCTGGAACTTCATTCCGATTTATGCTTTTTCAACAATTTAAACAGGAGCATATTTTTCCAAATATGGTTGATCTATTCAATAGAGAAAACAAGTATCCTCGATTGAAAGAATTAAGTGCATTAAATTTGGATGACTTTAGTAAAAGGATCGAATTATTTTTAGGCCACTATCCATATGCCATCGGTCGTAAAATATTTAAAGAACCGCTACCGCTGCGATATTTAGTTTTTTTGAGAGAACCTGTCAGTCGTGTTGTTTCTCATTTGCACCATCTTCAGAGAGAACATTATATTGATAGGAAGATGAGCCTTTTAGAAATATTAGAAAAGAGAAAAAGTGAACTTGCAAATTTACAAACGAGATGGCTTTGTAATGATTTCAAAAAAACAAAAGAATTAAGTTCAACAAAATTATTAACTCAAGCCAAAGTGAATTTAGAAAATATAGACTTCATTGGACTTTCCGAACACTTTGATTTGTCCTTAGCTTTAGCAAATAAAACATTTGGATGGAATATGGGGAAGTCTGTCAATTACAATGTAGCCCCTAAAATTGATTCTCCTAATGCAACATTATTAGAACATATAGAAAAGATTTGCAACTTGGATATTGAATTGTATACATATGCAGTACAACTTTTTAATAAGAGAATAGCAGAGGGTGGACTTTCTTAATTTAATGGTTCGGTAAAAATTTTAAAACTTACTATTGTGACTGTCCGATTGATATTCAAATAGTTACGTTTAATCTGTCCCCAGATAGAATTAAAATACAACTTTCTATTTTGCTATGAGTTTGATTTTAATGAACTACTCAGATAATCAATTAATGAAACAGCCAAGACTAATTTTGTCATCATTTTTGGTCAAAAAAAAACCAAAATCAGATTTTATACACGTTCTAGCCCTGGATTGCAATCCAGGGCTAGGATCCTGACAGGATTATCGTCTTCAAAAAAATCACTTTTATTAGTCGTTGATTCTCAATTTTGAAGCCTTTCAGACTTATTTTTAATACAATAAATGACTACGAGAGCAGTTACAGTTATTGTAAACCATTTATGATATCTCTAAGCTCATCGGCAGATGCTTTTTGCATTTTACTTTGTCGGAATACGTATACCAGATCATCTGATGCTGTCGTACTTATGATTTCATAAAGAAGTTCTTCGTTAGAACTTGCGATAAAGATCAAATGTATTTCCAAACCTTTGGGCATAGGAAAATTAAATGCATTACTAAGACTGCTAGTTTCATTCTTGATTGCAAAGTAGACAACTGAATTCTTTTCGTTGAATTCGGCAGGAGTTAGGATGTCAAGGGTGATCCTTTTTCCGGGATCATTCCGAAATCGATCGCAATTGAACCAGCCGAAACCTCTTAGCGTAATTGAGTAATTTTCTTGATTTTCAGAAAGTGTGATCGCCATTGATTCAGGAATATCTTGAGCTATAGACCAGGTTTGGCCTAAATCAAGATCGGTAAAAGTACGGGAAAAAAGCATCATTTCATTTGATGGTCCACCAGTTAAGGATGTAGGTACTTTAATGGCATAAAAATCATCATAGTCCAACTCATTATCATCCTGATATGCTCTTATAAAGAACTCACCTCCTGATATTAGAGTTTCGAAGTATGATGTTGTAGTCATACCCGTCAAAGCCATATTCCCTTTGTCAAAGATTTCTATGACATCAATGTTTATTTTACCAACTACTTCATTGCCATTTTGAGAAAACTTACCGGAGGGAAATCGTACGGTGCATCCCGCTTCTGTTACAAAAACATAACTCGTATTAGAGTCATTTAGATCAAGCTCAAAAGTTTGAGTTAAGGATTTTTGTGTTTTACTATCAAGGTCGTCAATGGAATTGTATATCTCAGGGTCACTGCAGGATATTATGAATAAAACGCTGATAGTCATTAAAATAAGAAGTACTTTCTTCATTACAATTAAGTTTTAAGTGATGTGAAAAATGTAGAAATGAACCTCGATACGTATTTTTAATAGTGATCAAAAAATGATTATTACCAGTGGTAAGCGTTATTTAGGATATGTGGATTCGTTTATTTCAGTAATGCATGTACTTGACATCTGAGTGTATCATCGCAAGAAATTGGAAAAATTTTCTAAAATTTTCTGAAAAATCTACTCATATTGGTTCGGATGGAAAGATGATTTGCCGTTCCTGCCAGATGGAAATAACCTAGTCCATAATCAATATTGATGCCCTTTATTCGTAATCCGAAACCTGCAGAAAATCCAGCAAGACTTCTGAAATTGGACAAAGACAACTCTTTTCTCCTTAGGTGGTTGTAACCTATTCTTAATTTAAGTCCCTGAGTTTTTCCTAACAAGAACTCGCCATTGAATATAAAATGTCGAAAGAAATTGTCCAGTTCATTACTAAATGCGGATGATTCTGGCGCGGGTTCCCCAAATAAGGTTTCTGTTTCGACCGCGTTGGGGTCGTCGTATCGAATACCCCATCGTTGCAATTGATGCGCTATAATGGTAAATCGAAACGGCAAATGTTGTAATTTCTGAGAAACTCCGATTTGTATATCCAACGGTAGTGAAGCTCGCTCGTCGCCATACGAAGAGAGTTCTGTACCTATATTTTTTGCTACAAAGGCAATAGTAAGATTTGAATTGGGTCGAGTATAAAGCAGCCCCAAATCAGCACCGAAGCCAGTGGAACTATAGGTTTCCAAACTACCAAATACACCTTTAATATTTGCGCCCACAGTAATTCTTTCATTCAATTTTTTGCTCGCACCAATTGCAACTGCTGTTTCTCCACCCGTAAAAGTACCTACGTTGTTTCCAAGTTCGTCGGCAGCTACAAAATCTCCAAAGCTGACATAACTAATGCCCACATGTGTAGTGATGTCCCATTTGTCGATATGGCGCGCGTATCCCAGATAACCATTGCTACCATCCGCAAAAGCGAAATTGTGATTGATGGATATCTGATTGTGTGATGTATCGCTTAACAAAGCCGGATTGGCTGCTGCCAGAGAAATGTCTTCATCGGCAATTGTAATTAAGCTACCTCCCAAGGCAGTAAGTCGGGCGGATTGTGGATTGCCTAGAAATTCATACGTATATCTACCTCCAATTTGTCCAAGCAGACTGGCAGAATTGATGATGATCAGGGTAAAAATTAGGGATTTAATAGTTCTTTGCATTTTCGATTATTACTTAACAGAAAGCTTGCTCTTAGTTCAAATTATCTCTAGACCAGATTGTTTTGCAGATTGTATTTTCATCACACATTCTTTTTCGTATGAGCTCTCCATTTGTATCAAATTCTTTTAGTAATCCGAATTCAATTCTCATGTCTGTAAGATGTGAATATCTGTAGTTGCCTTCTGCTTTTATATTTCCATTTTCATGAAATTCTTGAAAAGGGAAGAGTTCAAAATTATTTGCAAACTGAGCCTCTTTTTCCAATGTTCCAGAAGTGTCATAAAAGCTAACTGTTCCGGATAATACGTTATTTTTATAAACGCCCGACATGTTCATTTCGCCATTTGGATGAAATAATATATACCGACCATTCAGCAAATCGTCTTGATAAATTTCACTGATTTCCTTTACTCCTGTCTCCTGATGGTAGATCACTCTTTCCCCTTCTAATTTTCCGTTTTTATAATGAGCGGTTTCTAAAAGAAAACCTTTTTTCGAGTATCTTCTATAAATACCTTCTTTAATTGAATCTGCTATATATTGATATTCCTCGTGTTTTTCTCCTGAATCGTAGAAAGAATATTTCAATTGGTTTGTTTTGTCTTTGCAATTACTAAAAGTAACAAGAAGTAAACTAAAGAATAATAGTTTTTTCATTTCAATTGGTTGTATAGTTTAAAGATTAAGAGTCTGTATTCTTGAGATGTGATCCATCATGTGTCCATGTGGTCGTACATATCGCTCTTTCGTCACACATCATTTTACGAATAAGTTCTCCTTTTTCATTATATTCCTTTAAAAGTCCAAATTCATTATCACCGTTTCTATACGTTCCTTCCCATTTTAAATTCCCATTTTCATGAAATTCTTTAAATGGCCCGTCTTCAACATTATCTGCAAATTGAACTTCTTCCTTTATTTTTCCTGATGGGTAAAATACATTTACCTTACCAGCCAGTACATTTTTTGTATAGGTTCCCAAAAATTTCAATTTCCCATTAGGATGAAACTCCTTAAACGGACCATTAAGCTCATTGTTTTCATAAATTTCACTCACTTCCTTCTCTCCTTTGGCGTTGTATATAATTCTTTCGCCATTCAATTTTCCTTCAACATAATTGGCTTGTTCCAATAATATTCCCCCTTGTGAGTATCGTTTGTATTCGCCATGCTTCAAAGAATCTCCAGTGTATTGATACTCCTCTTGTTTTTCCCCAGTTTCGAAATGTGTGATTATCACTTTGTCCCCACAGCCGTAGATAATCGATAACATCAATAAAAATACCCCCCAAGTATGTATTGATTTTTTCATAGGATTTTGATTTAAAAGTTTATGAATTCATTTTGTTAATCATGAAGTTTTTTAAAGACCTGCCCTGCATCTTTAACCACAAGCATTGTGTCTATTGGTGGCAACTTTCTTTATTCAATTAGTTTCGTCAATAAATACAATCTTTTTGGCTCGTTTTACGTCGAAATTCTCAAAAACTTCATTTATACAAACGTGCTAGTAAATCTTAAATTGTAGTTTTTCTTTATAATCACCGACAAAGGTAGAGAATGGCATTATACTTAAACTTCAAACTATATCATTTATTTAAAGTTGTATTCATATGCAATTGATTGAATTTAGAGAGAAAGGGCTGTATGTTCCGGCAGCGGATGTTTACATTGATCCATGGAAACCAGTCAAGAAGGCACTCATCACTCATGGGCATTCCGATCATGCCCGATATGGTTCAAAGTCCTATATAGCTACTCATTCTGCACTTCCGGTTATCAAACATCGATTGGGAAGCCATATCAATGCAAGAGGTGTGGATTTTGGAGAAGAAATTCGTGTGAATGGGGTTAAATTCAGTTTTCATCCTGCGGGACATATTATAGGATCGGCACAAATTAGGGTGGAATACAAAGGAGAGGTTTGGGTTGCTTCGGGCGATTATAAGGTAGAACACGATGGTGTATCCGAAAACTTCGAGTCGGTAAAATGTCATGCGTTCATCACCGAGTCGACTTTTGGCTTGCCCGTATTCAAATGGAAGCCACAATCCAAGATTATCGATGAAATCAATTCCTGGTGGAAAGCAAATAAAGAAGAAGATAGGGTTAGTATTCTTGCCGCCTATTCTTTAGGGAAGGCCCAACGGATCATTAATAATGT
The DNA here is from genome assembly GCA_039194925.1 of Bacteroidota bacterium. Taxonomy (GTDB): domain Bacteria; phylum Bacteroidota; class Bacteroidia; order Chitinophagales; family Saprospiraceae; genus CAJXUU01. The sequence goes on along the minus strand of JBCCVV010000013.1, from coordinate 27,798 downwards.
TGATCACGCTATTGGAAAGGTATTCACACATGGAGCTGTAGAAAATGTTAATGAAGTGATTCGCAGGCAAGGTGTTTCACTTAAAGAAACTACTCGGGTAGTACAGGGTCAAAAACCTTCAATTTATGAAGGAAGTCTGGTCATTGCCCCACCTAGTGCGGTAGATTCTGCCTGGTCACAGCGATTTAAAGGATTCTCTTCAGGAGTGGCATCGGGCTGGATGGCCATGCGAGGTACTCGAAGAAGGAGATCAGCGGATCGTGGATTTGTGTTGAGTGATCATGCCGATTGGGAAGGTCTGTTATCGGCCATTAAAGCTTCTGAGGCGGAGAAAGTATTTGTGACCCATGGATACACTGATATATTTTCCCGATATCTCAATAGCATAGGTTATTATTCTGCCGTGGTGAATACGGAATATACGGGTGAAGACTTGGAAACAGCGGGAGAAGAAAACAAAGAAATGGTCAAATGAAAGATTTTGCCCAATTGTACCGTGCCCTGGATCAAACGACCAAGACGAATGCCAAAATCAAAGCGCTGGTAGACTATTTCAACTATGCTGAAGACTCCGACAAGGTTTGGGCCATAGCCCTATTTTCGCACCGTCGACCCAAACGGACAGTCACTACTACATTATTAAGAGAATGGTCGGCCGAAGCAGGCGGATTGCCCCTTTGGTTATTTGAGGAAAGCTACCACATCGTTGGAGATTTGGCGGAAACGATTGCGCTGATCACTCCAAAACCGACGATGTCGTCGGATCGTACCTTAAGCGATTGGATCAAGGTGATAATGGATTTAAAGGATCAGGAGGAACGTACAAAAAAAGATGCCATTCAACATGCCTGGCAATCACTGGATCAGGACGAACGATTTTTATTTAATAAATTAATCACGGGCGGGTTTCGGATTGGGGTTTCTCAAAAAACTGTCATTAATGCGTTGGCCAAATATTCTGGAATTGAAGAGAACAAGATAACGCATCGCTTGATGGGGAATTGGGACCCAGTGACGATTTCCTTTGAGGATTTGGTACTGAAATCAAATCCTACAGAAGATCTCTCCAGGCCATACCCGTTTTATTTGGCGTATGCCTTGGATGTAGAGTTTGATCAATTGGGAAACCCTTCGGAATGGTCGGCAGAACGCAAGTGGGATGGGATTCGTGGTCAATTAATTTTGCGAAATGGCGAATTTTATCTCTGGTCACGAGGTGAAGATCTGGTTAGCGAGAAATTTCCTGAACTGGCAGTATTAAAAGGAAGGATCAATAAAAATGTAGTGATCGATGGGGAGATACTACCGTTCAAAGATGGAAAGATTCTAAACTTCAATACCCTGCAAACTCGTATCGGTAGAAAGAATGTAACTAAAAAACATCTGACCGAGGCACCGATTATAATCATGGCCTATGACTTATTGGAATACGAAGGGAAAGACATTCGCGAACGCTCTTTATCTGAACGAAGAGAGCTGTTAAAATATGTTATTGATGAGATCGCTTCAGAACGATTAATATTTTCCGAAATCGTACGGTTTGATACTTGGGAAGAATTGGCAGTAGAACGAGAAAAGTCAAGAAGCTATTTATCTGAAGGGATTATGCTGAAGAAAAAAGATTCGCCCTATCAATCGGGTCGAAAACGAGGAGACTGGTGGAAATGGAAAATTGATCCGTTGACCATTGATGCAGTGATGATCTATGCACAACGAGGCCATGGACGACGTGCAAATCTGTTTACAGATTTCACATTTGCGGTTAAGAATGGAGATGCATTGGTTCCTTTTACCAAAGCCTATTCAGGGCTTACAGATGTAGAATTCAAAGAGATTACACAATGGGTAAAAAAGAATACCAGAGAACGGTTTGGGCCTGTAAGCAGTGTAAATCCGGAGTTGGTATTTGAAGTAGCGTTTGAAGGAATTGCGAAGTCGACCAGACATAAATCAGGTGTTGCACTTCGATTTCCGAGGATTAAACGCTGGAGGAAGGATAAGCCAAAGGAAGAAATAAATACATTGGAGGATTTGAATGAGATATTGGCGGCTTATGAAGGTGGAGATTAGAGAGATTGGAGAGTGTTTTTCTTATTGGAGTCAAAGGATTGAAAATTGTCCTTCTGTGTTTAAGTGGGGAATTGAAGAGCGTTGACCTGAGTGAATGGTATGAAATTAGATGGTGGGTAGATTAGTGGCTCAGTGGCAAAGTTGTTCAGTGGCTCAGTGGCAGAGTAACTCAGTGGCAGAGTAGCTCAAATTGTTTAGTGGCAAAGTAGATTAGTGGCAGAGTAGTTTGGTTGTTGGCGGTTACTGTTTTATGAGTTTGGTGGTTTGTACCTCTTTGGAATGATGGATTTGTAAATAGTAGATGCCATTTCTTAATTCTGAGATGTCCAGATTTTGACCTGGATTATTTACTATTCTAACGGTTTGACCGAGGTTATTCAGGATATTGATTTTGTTGATGTCGGCAGTGTTCCAGGTTACTATGCCAGTAGTGGGATTAGGATGCAGTTGAAATTTGGGTATTACTGTATTCTCCGTTGAAGTTATAGGTTGGAGAGAATAGACTTTTACCTGTCCGCTATTTTCACCGTTTTCACCTACGGATGAGCTTCCGACGGCCAGCGTTTTTCCATCGTTGGATAAAACCAGTTGAGTTCCTAATCGATCGCCATCTGTGCTTCCGGTTAGTACTTCTCCCGCTTGAATCCAATTGTCACCGGATTTTTGATAAATAGCGATTCTGCCCAGTTGAGGATCGGCCGTGTTAAACTGTGGATCTGCTATGGCAATCACGTTACCATTTTCTGAAATATCTACTCTTAAGTGATTTCCAATGAGACTTTGTGATTTGGAGAAGGGTATAAATTCGTTGCCATAAGTTATCCAGGATTCGCCATCCCATTTCATAGGTTTGACCAGGAACATATTATTGAATAGCTCTAAAATTCGATCGCTATATAATAAATATTCCCCGTCGGGTGAGAGTGCGGCATGTGTTCCGATTCCACTTTCCGGAAATGCTCCCCGAATAGCAAAATTCATGAAATTCCAACTGGAATCGCGCCATTCAAATGTGCGGATTGCTCCTAAATCATCCACTGTTCCTATGGTCTCGAGAGGGTCTCCAATGAGCAGTCGATTTCCATCTGCAGAAAGTTCGGTAGAGGCTCCCCAGTCATTGAATTCGCCACCTCCGTACAAAGCATCTCCTTTTTGTACCCAGGAATCTACAGAACGCTGATATACTGTAACTGTTCCCCGTTGTTCAAATGGCTCAGTCCACTTCGTAGTGACAATTAGATTTTTCCCATCTTCCGACAAGGAAATATCTATAAAATCGTGAATGTCAAAACTGTAATCTATCATTTCAAATACAGGATTGGTAAGGACCCATTCTTCTTCATTCCATTCATATTCAACCACCTGTCCAAGTTCTACAAATTTAACCAGTTGCATGTCCAAATAACTAAGGTCACTCAATGCAGCTATGACCAGTCGATTTCCATCTCCTGAAAGTGTGATCGATTCCCCAAAAAAATAACCATTTTGTGGCGGTATAATATTTGATCCTAATTGCACCCATTGGTCTTCTTCCCATTGATAGACCTGAACCTTGCCAAGTTCATCGTCAAAACCAGGTGAGGCAATCGCTAGACGTGAACCATCTCTAGACAGCGCCATATCATGACCCAATAGCTGTTCTGAGGCTTCTCCATTGAAGTCATCGCCTAGTTGGATTTGGGCACGCGTTTGAATTATTGAAATGATTATGAAAAGAATGGAAAGAAGAAAAGTCGAAATTGATTTCATGGAGAGTAGTTTTGATTACGCTTTCTCCAATCTAGTAAATAAGAAGTTATGATCTCATCTAGATGCTGGTTTTCGCATGGGAATGACGTCTGAGGCACTTTCAGTAATTATAATGCATTAGAGTTGCAGCGTTTGGATGTTGCATTGATTTTTTAATTAGTATGGTACTAATGGCCTCATCCTTGATTTTTGGGAGAACAATAGATAGCGATCGCCAATGTCAATGGGTTACTCAACTAATTCAATGTTTATTGTGGATGACAGGTGAAGAAATATCTAGTTATATGAATCTTCTGTTGAGCTTATTAGACTTAAAAAGCACAAAATTTTTAGAATCAGGTGTTTCTACCTATAAATACTCGTTCTGAATGGTCTAAATTTGAAAAAAAATATACCCTATGACAACTTCTTGGTTTGCTGGCAACTTTTGCCCAACTGGTGCAAAATGCAGTCTTACAATTGACCCTTTAAAGCCCGAAGTAGGGCCGCTGATTCGATTAATGGAGCAGGATGCAACAGACGCTTTTCCGTATCTGGCAGAAATTCGACAATTTGAAGTTCCCCCTTTTGGTGAGGTTCAATGGATGAAAGCGGAAGGGCAACGTCTGGATTTAAGCGAGTACATTACGTTGTATCCCATACTTGGGGATTTATATGGACAGCCTTCCAGTCGTGAATTATTTCCTTTACCTAATCTAGCCCATTATCACGACGATTATTACATCTGTGTAAAGGGAGGAAGAACACCGGAACGTCCAGTACGATAATTCCTGTTGGGGTTTAATAACTATCTATATCACTCCATGCGTAAGGTAAGTTGTGGTTATTATGTTTTTTTGGAGTAAAAATTCTTATAGAAGCTGTATTTACCAACCATTTGTAATATTATTCAAGTCTTTCTGGATAAATTGATATTGCGATGAAAAAAATATTGCTTTGGGTGTTATTCCTGGGATTTTTATCTTCTTGTAGTGAAGACATTCCCCCTTGTGAGAATTGTCAATTTACCTGCATCGATGAAATGGATGATGAGCATATTATCACAAATGACTGTAGAGAAAACTGGGAATGTAATTTCAATGTGATTCCCGATTCCAATGTTGATATAGAAGAAGCTGGAGGAGTAAAACGAGGAGATAAGACAGTATTTAAGTTAAACTCCAGTACACCAGGAGTAGATGGAATTGCCGACGACCAAGTGACTAAAAATTTGATTTTTGAATTAGACTCAAATCAGAAAAGCTTTGATGCAGAAGGTAGCTTACTCAAACGTATGAAGGTTCATTATCAGACCATTTGTTTTTGCGCCAGTATTGATTTTATTGAAGTTTCTATGGGGTGTATGCAAGGAGAGGGGCAAGCTGATGGTTCATGGATGGTGCAGGGAAGTTTGGAAATACCTGATTCCTTTGGCAGTTTTTTTGTTAAATTCGATGCCCATTTCGAGAGGTAACGCAGTGGTTGATGAGGGTTCAAATTTGTATTTATCCTTTCATTTCAATGTTGAGATCACCAGGGGCACACTTTCTATCCATGAGACCTTATTTCTCTATTTTTGAATTGACCAAATAACTTTTATGTGAATTATTGGAGAATAGTCCCGAATTGTTTGATTTGAACTCCTTAGAACACGATAGCTTGATCATAAATTGGTGCGAGTACTGTCAATTTCATCTTATCGTACCTATTCGATAAGCATTTACATAATGGAATATGTATCATTGCTAAAAAAGAGACGGTACAAACATGATAGAGAAAAAAAGCAAAATTTTTGCCGGCATAAGATTTAAACTAGATACCATTAGAATTCAACTAATTTTTGGTATTGTAATTTTGATAGTGCTATTTTCTTCTTGTGGGAGTTCCTTTTTTAATCATCCGGTTTATGGTGATATATCAACTGGCTACCTTTCTTTTGAGCATAATGGAATAGAACGGCAATATGCTTTACATATTCCAGAAACGGTCACGGAGAATGCTCCTTTGCTGTTATCCATGCATGGGTATACAGATGATGCCATTCAACATCGAGATTATACCGAACTTAACAGAGTTGCAGATCTAAATGGCTTTATCGTTGCTTATCCACGTGGTATTAAAGATAAGGAAGGCGAACGATTTTTTAATATGGGTTATTTCTTCCATCAAACTGAGACGGTAGATGACGTTGGTTTTTTAACGGAGCTGACATTATATTTACAAAAGACCTATAAAATTAATTCGGAAAGAACATTTACAGCGGGTTTTTCGAATGGAGGTGATTTGAGCTATATGCTGGCTTGTCAAAGACCCGATATTTTTAAAGGTTTCGTTTCTGTAGGAGGATTAATGTTAGAGGATTTTAAGCTGGATTGTGAATTTACGGTTCCCATTCCAATTCTTGAAATAAGAGGAGAAGACGACGAAATTACATTATACAAAGGAGATATAAATAATGAAACGGGTTGGGGTCGTTATCCACCTATTGAAGAAACCGTAGATTTTTGGAAAACCCGAAATGGATGTAAGACGGTTAGCCGAGATACATTGTTTGGACCTGATTCTGGAGATTTTCAAAGAATCGAGATTATGAAATTTCAAGATTGTAGTGATGATAAAGAGGTATGGTTGTACAAGATTACAGATTATGGACATGAATGGCCACAAGGTACAGATGATCATTGGTTAAACGCGAGTGAAGAAATTTGGAGATTTTTAAGTAAATATTGAAAGAGTTTTTGACAAATCCAGAGTTTTGAAATTATCAGCGTTCTTTATATGTCTTGTTTAGCCTCAATGTTGTAAGACCTAGTGCAAGTAATACAAGAAAAGCCAAAAAGCCAAAACTCCACACCAGGTTAGCCCAGTTAGAAATCAAGCCCAGAATCACAGGTCCGAGAAGAAAACCAGCGAAACCCGAACCGGAGACAATGGATATGCCTACAGATGCCTGGACTCCTTTGGTTTTTCCCGCCAGCCGAAATAATTCGGGAACAATAACGGATAGCCCGAGACCTAAGATGCCAAATCCAGCTATCGATAGAATCAGGTTGGAGGTAATGATGGATAAATATCCAAAAAAAGCGATCACGCAACCTCCGGCAATAATTTTTACTGGACCAATATTTTTGCTAATTCCATCCCCAAGGAATCGACCAATCGTCATGCACAATGAAAAGGCAATAAAACCCAAACCCGCTCGATTTTCGCTTAAGTGAACGACATCATAAAGAAATAAGTTGCTCCAATGCTCAACTGCACCTTCGCTAAACATAATTACAAAAGCGACAATGGCTAAACCGAGCAAAGGACGGATATATTTAAATTTCCCTTTTTCTTGTTTGCTTTCTTCCAATTCTTCTTCCTGGATTGTACTGTAATATTTGGCCAGGAGCAAATTGGAGAAGATAATAAATAGAGCGGCTGTTGTCATATGCATTATTGGACTTGCAATCAGGGCCATAATCAAACTGCCAATGCCCGCACCTATAAATCCGCCCACACTAAAAAAACCATGAGCCGCAGACATAATGTGCTGATCATTATTTTTTTCAATGGTAGAAACCAGAGCATTCATTGAGATGTCAGTGAATCCGGAAAATATACCCACCAAAAGCAGACTGCTGCAGAGCATCCAGTAGCTAGGCGCAAGTAAGGGTATGATGTAAGCAAGGGCAAACAAGAGAATCCCATATTGGGTCGATTGTCCAACACCGATTTTTCGATTTACAAACGGAACAAATGGTATGGATACCAATAAACCTAATGCTAAGGAAAATAATGCCAATCCTACTTCAGAATCGTTGAGGTTGAATTTCGTTTTTATGTGCGGCAGGTAAAGTACCCAAGTGCCGGTCATAATGTTGAGAGACGCAAATACCCATGACGGAGCAAAATAGGATTTCTGGGATAATATTAGTCTTAGCGAATTCAAGTGCTTTACTTTTGTTTAATTGTTTCCTGGAGCCCATATTCTTTTAACTATGAGGAACCCAAGAGGAACACAAAGATGCACAAAGGTTTCACAAAGAAAGGTTTATGGTTGGTCCTTCTTTGTGAAACCCAAGTGTATTTTTGTTAGTTGTCGTCAGTCAAATTTTTAGCCTAAGCCTATAGGACTGAAAATTGTCCAAAGAATCAAGACCAAAATAATCAATACCACGGTTAATTTTACATCTGTGGTCCATTTAAATGTAGCTGCACCCTTTTGGAATGTGAGCTGGTCCAGGTATTCATTGGCCTTCACCTCACTCATTTTGCTCACGATCATCAAAATAGCAGCACAGAAAAGGAATAAGAACAAGGCAAAATGCAAGAAATTGATGCTCAAGAAGTAAGCTAAGACACCGTTTTCTGCAACGGATATGGAACCGTTATTGGCCATGAATTCTGCTACGAGTCTGAATAGACCAATGGCGAATCCTGTCCAAAGTGCTACTATGGCCCCTCTTGCATTGATCCATTTGTAAAATAAACCCAACAAAAAGACCGCTGCGATCGGTGGGGAAATGTATGCCTGCACACTTTGTAAGTAATGGAATATCCCTCCACCCATTAAGGCTTCCATAAAAGGTATCCATCCCAGACTAACGACGACTAATACAATGGTAGAAATTCGTCCGAAACGAACCAGTGATTTCTCTGAGGCATCCGGATTGTATTTTTGATAAAAATCTATTGTCAATAGGGTAGAACTGGAATTGAATGCAGAGGAGAGCGAACTCATCAATGCTGCCAGTAACCCTGCAATTGCCAATCCTTTTAACCCATGTGGTAGTACTTCTGTGATCAGCGTAGGAAGTGCCTGGTCCGCATTGTCCATAGAAAAACTGATCATTCCTTTTTGCAGCATTGCATATGCAATCACACCTGGTATAAAAAATAGAAATACCGGCAACAATTTAAGATAACCCGCAAATAAGGCTCCTTTTCGGGCATTGCTCACGTCTTTTGCAGATAATGCTCTTTGCACAATATACTGGTCTGTACACCAGTACCATACCCCAAGAATCGGAGCACCGAAAAGCATTCCTGTCCATGGGTATTGAGTATCTTCCATTGGTCTCCAAAGGCTGAAGAATCGATCTACGGTGGGGCCACCATCTGTCTGTGACGCCATAGAAATAGTATTCATCATTTCGTTCCACCCGCCGAGCTGGTACAAGCCAAATATAGAAATGACTGCTGTACCAATCAATAAGATAAATGCCTGCACCATGTCTGTATATATCACGGCTTTCAAACCACCCAGAACAGTATAGAACCCTGTCGCGATTACCGTGATGATCGCACCCGTCCAAAATGGAATTCCCAATACTTCAAAAACCAGCGCTCCCGCAAATATGATCAATGAGATCTTGGTAATGATATAAGCCAGTACAGAAACTACGGATAAGTAATTTCGGCAGGCTCTGGAATATCTTTTTTCAAGAAATTCAGGCATGGTATAAACTCCAGCTCTCAAATAAAAGGGAACGAATACCCAACCAAATAAAATCAAGACAAGAGCGGCTAAAATTTCGAAATTGGCCATGGGCATATCAGCACGGGCACCAGCTCCGGAAACTCCTAAAATAATCTCCGAACCAATATTAGAGGCAAAAAGGGAAGCCCCAATAACGAGCCAGCCCTGATTCTTTCCGGCCAGGAAAAAATCTACGGAAGAAAAATCTCCTCCTTCCTTCTTTTCTGAAGCCCACTTGGCAATCCAGAGAATAATTCCAAAATAAATAGCAACAATAGTAAAATCAAGAAAATTCATGTGAGATAGTATAAAGTTTTAGGGATTAGTCCAATAATCTACAACAAATACTTTTTCAATATGCGGTTGCAGACTGGCAACAAATGCCTGATGCGCAGGATGAGGTGTATAAATTGAATCCCGATCTTCTTCAGAGTCAAACGTCAACAAATAACAATGGGTAAATCCCTGGTGAAAATCCTCAGGACTATCGTTTAGCCCCCATTCAAAATCTTTGATTACGGGTATGGCTTCCGGCAAAGCATTGAACGCATCATTAAGTCGATTCACATCCTCATCACTGGAGGTTTCGTTGAATTTGAAAATTACTACGTGTCTCAGTACTTTTTCTTTTGTTAAAAGTTTTTCCATAGTTGTTTTGTTGGATTCATTCGTATTTTTTGTTGGTGCCTTCTTTTCCTGACAAGACAGAAAAAACAGACTGATAAAAAATAGGACTAACGGGACGAGTTGTTTTTGATGTGGCATTAAAGTAAGAAATTAATTATTAAATATTGTTCAAGCAATATAGTGAGTGTATGATCATTTGTAGGTTTTAAATAAAATAAATATGGGGATTAAAGCTTTAAAAAACAATTTATCGCCTTGAACAAAATTGTCACCATTTTTACCAAAAATGCCGCTAAATTCTAGGTTGAGGTGAATCTCTAACATTAAGTTTAACCCAATGCTAGAGATGTATAATCCCTTCATTCTTAGTGGTTTGCTAAATTTTGTCCTCACCATAAAATTCCTCCCATACTCCCTCCATCCACTTTAATGGCTGAACCATTTGTAGCAGCCGAAAGCGGACTCGAAAAATAGACAATGGTGTTGGCGATTTCTTCGACACTTATGAATCTCTGTAATAATGATGAGGTACGAATGTCTTTAAAAAAGTCCGTTTCAGCCTGAGCAACCGATTTATTATCTTTTTCAGCAAGATTCTTTAAAAATTGCTCAGCTCCCTCGGTCATTGTGGATCCCGGAAGGATGGTATTGACAGTTACTCCCGTGCCTCTGGTCAATTGTGCAAGACCACGAGATATCCCTAGAAGTGCCGTCTTCGTTGTGCTGTAGGCAATAAGGTCCGCTGGCACAAGGGTTGCGCATTCACTGGATATAAATAGCACCCGCCCCCAGTCTTTTTCTATCATTTTTGGTAATAATGCTTTAGAGAGTCGGACTCCACTCATAATATTAACCTCAAGCTGATCTTTCCAGTCCTGGTCAGAAGTATCAAAAAACGATTGGCTGGAATAGATTCCCACATTGTTGATGAGAATGTCAATATTGGTAAGTTTTTCAATGAGTTGCTCTACTTGATCCGCAATTGCAAAGTCACATGCCAGACCTTCTATTGTTGTGGATGGAAATAATTGTTTGAGTCGTTCAATCGCATTATCCACCGACTTTTCAGATCTTCCGTTGATTATTACAGAAGCCCCTTCTTGTAAGAATGTTTTAGCGACACCAAATCCAATTCCTGCAGTCGATCCGCTTATGAAAACCGACTTCCCTTTTAATTGTAAATCCATTCTAAATTACCATTGTCTCAAACCCAATAATTTCTCTCCAAGCTCGGATAATTCAGCTCTTTCATATTTAGTTTGCTCCCAGTTTCTTGGGTCACCGGGAAATGCATATCCTTCCGGTGCAACTCGATCTTTCCAGGAATTTACTCTCCATTCTTTGAGTGCAGAATTGTCTTCCTGAGCGGGCATCATTGAAATATATTGTGCTATACGAACCCCGTTTTCAGAATGATTAGGTCGAATGCCATGAGGTTCTGAACTATTGAAAATAAGAAGGTCGCCTGCTTCCATGGGGACTTTAACGATTTTGTCTTCCAGTCCGGTTACGTCTGGCTTGAAGTGATCTCTATCTTCGGGTTGGGTCAATTTCCAGGTATCGTAGTTTTTAAACAACCAGGGGATGCATTGAAAACCACCCATATTTTCATCGGTTTGGTCGGCAAGTGCCAGTACACCTTGTACATTTTGTGGCTTGGTTTCTGGATCGTAATCCCAATGAATGAAGCCTTTGTACTCAAATCCTGGCTGGATAGGAAAATTTAAATTGGCGCGATCAATAGTTACCCACAATTTTTCAGTACCCCAGATGTCAACAAAGGCATCGTATACCCGTTGAGTTTGTCTATTATCCCATAGATGTTGATTGTTGTATACCTCAACCATTCCGGTTCCTGCCAGCTCTTTCATTTGTATTTCTGCACGGGCAGCCGTATACCAAGTACTTTTATCATTTGGATCTTTATCTTCAAATTCCCACAAGAATTCGGCAGTCTTGGCAGCTTGTTCCCTGGGGACGGCATTTTTAATGACCACATATCCATTCTCCTTCCAAAAATTCCATTGCTCAATAGTTAATACCCGTAAAGCGTCCTCAGTAGCTTCTGTACGAAGATTAACCTTGCTGCTTTTGGCGGTAGAAGGATTGCCAGGAATTTCTTTATGCTGATTGTCTGGAACCATCGTCGGCACCATGGTTGGATTCATTTCTTTCATTGTAGACATATATTTAGATGAAATAATACTCCAAAGTTCATGGTTATTTTAGAAATAGATTTTCAGATACTTAGCCTATACTTGTACAATATTGATTATTTTTATGTTTAAAGCTATAGTATTTATCAATTTTAGATTGTTTAAATGAAAATTCAACTCGAAACTATTATCAGTCCGGACCGATCCTTCAGCATGATCTTTAATCCTCGATTGGCGGATTTGTTCTACTGGCATTTTCATCCTGAGTATGAATTGGTATACATTGAATGCGAGTCTGGACCCAGATATGTAGGGAGTCATCATTCCACCTATACCGAGAGCGATCTGGTTTTGATCGGATCGAACATTCCACATTTGAATTTTGACTACGGCGTTAAAACAGAATATCGTAAAGTGGTGGTCCATTTGAAAAAAGAGTTTGTAGAGTCTCACTTTTTGGATATTCCAGAATTGGCGTCTATTCAAAATTTGTTTCAAAGATCAAATTATGGATTGGCCTTTAACAGCTTAATGAAACAAGAGATAGGAGCTAAATTGTTTGAATTGGAACACAAATCTGCATTCGAGCAATATTTGGAATTGGTGGAGTTGTTGCGAAATCTAAGTGAAATAGAAGAAGTGGAATTGTTGCATGATCGACCCTATCAGAACAAAGTCAGCGAACGCGAACAAGGAAGATTGAAGATAATTTACAATTATGTTGACAAAAATTATCATCAGAAAATTACATTGGATGAGGTGGCCAAAATCAGTAATCTCACCAAAGAGGCGTTCTGTAGGTATTTTAAAAAGGTGAGTAATTATTCGTTTGTAGAATTTTTGAATCGGTACCGAATAAGTCAGGCCAAACGAATATTGATGTCTGGAAAAAGTGTAAGTGCTGCTTGTTATGAGACGGGGTTTGAAAGTTTATCGTACTTCAATCGCATTTTTAAAAAGGTGGCCAATGAAAATCCACGGGATTTTAGGAATCGATATGTGTGAAGGTTTATGGTTTAGGGTACATGGTATATGGCTTGCATATGAAATCTTATAAAAGCCCTATTTTGGTTGCATTTTGTTCAAAAATGATGGCAAAATTAATACTGGTGGTTTCATATATGGATTATTCCTTAGTAGTGCTTTTTCTAATTCTACCATCAAATTGGTCGAATAAAATTGCTACAATGGTAGTTGTGTATCGATCTTAAACTCAAGTAACCAATGTTGATTCCTATGCGTATTGTTAAAATCTTATTTACGGCCTTTTTGTCTTTTATGATTTTTGTCGTTTCTGCAATCATAGGTCTGGTTTTTTATTCCGAATTAGGTCAACCATATAATAGTGTTGTTGGAGGTGCCTGGATGCTTATAGGAGTTTATCTGGGATGGTTTAGTTATAAGAATATGCGAAGAAGAGGAATTCTAGAAATGCTTTCGGGCAATAATGCTTCCTATGATGCCGATGATTTAAAGCCTACTCTTGGCCATGGTGTTTTACAGGTGACACCCAAAGAACTTTACGAATCTGAGCTCTTGAATAAGTTGAAATTACGAAAATATACCATAGCCATATGGGGAGATCGTTACGGCAGAAAGTTGGATAAACAACATAGGATTGATACCATAGAATACGAAGATAAAGGATCAATTCTTTCCATAGAAATGGGTGGAAAGTATTTGCTTAAAATTCGAATGCCAAAGGTAATTCATATTTCCGAAACGTATTTTAAGATCATTAATGCTAAAGAGATTCTATGGCAGGTTACGGATGAGAATAATAAAACTTCGAACTACTCTTATTTAAATACCGGAAAGAAGATTGAAACCAAGACAAATACAAACTGGAAACCAAAATCTATGGACTTGGGAATTGGTATGCATGCATTGTATTTACAAGCATTAAGTTGAGTTTATATATAGAATCGGTCTTATCCTGGCATGGTTCGGTTCGTTAAAGAAAGAATTTAGAGCGCAATACAGAGCTTCTCGCGAATTATAGATATTTTTCACTGTTCTTCTAATTTATAAATGAATGACAATGAGGAAATTTTTTCTATTTGCAATTCTAATTCTTTTTCAAAATTCACTTCAATCTCAGCTTTACACGGATACACTAAAAGTCGCTTATACTTCTGCACCCCCTTTTATTATTGTCAATGAAGAATCTTTGGAGGGGATCAATATATGGCTTTGGGAACAGATTGCTACAGATCTTGACATTCCATTCGAACTGAAACCAATGAATTTTTCGGAAATGCTTCAAGCCTTGAATGATGGAACCATTGATGTAAGTATAAATCCATTGACCATAACCAGCGAACGCAGTAAAAAAATGGATTTTACCCATTCCTATTACGCTTCGAATTCTACCGTAGTGGTTTACGAAGCCTCTTCCCTTCAGCAATTGCTTCAATTTTTTCGGTCTTTTTTTAATGTCAATTTTATCAAAGGATTTTGCGCTCTATTATTTATCATAATCCTATTTGGTTTGGCTATTTGGATGTTTGAGAATCGTAAGAATCCAGATCAATTTCGCCCTGGATGGAAAGGGGTATGGGACGGTTTGTGGTGGTCTGTAGTCACCATGACAACCGTTGGCTATGGAGACAAAACACCAAAAAGCAGGGCTGGTAAGATTATTGCCTTGGTGTGGATGTTTAGCGGGCTGCTATTCATATCTGGTCTCACGGCAAGTGTGGCTTCCATGCTTACCATCGATCAACTAAAAACAAACCCCGAAGGATTTAATGAGTACAAAGAACATCCCATTGGTTGTATAAAGAATTCCAGTACCTATGAATTTTTGGAAGAGCGATTTTTTAAAAATATTGTAGAATATGAAAATGTCATTTCAGGGCTAAATGATTTGAACAAGAAGAAAATCGAGGCATTTCTCTATGACGAACCTATCCTTAGGTATCGCCTAAAAAAAGACGATTCTTTTCATCATCTGAGACTTTTACCGCTAAAGTTCGATCTTCAGTTTTATGCGTTTGGAATTCGTAAAAATCGACCTGAATTGGAACAACAAATTTCTCATAAGATCCTGGAGATTACAGAAAGTCTGGAATGGAGAGTTATTCTAAATGAGTACAATTTGACGGAGATATAGCAGCTTTAAGGTAGCTTAGGATATTCGAATTTTCGTTTTCCCTTTCTTTTCAGCCATATAATTGTAAGCGTTTATTCCTTGCAGTCCACCGGTATGTATCCATAAATAAGATTTGGAGGAATCAATTAGACCATTGTGTACCATATCGTAAAACCCGAATAATAATTTACCATTATAAATAGGATCAACAAGGATTTTTGATTCTTTTAAAAAGCGATTGATGAAGTCTATAAGACGTTTAGGTGTTTTTCCATAACCCCCCAAATGATAGTTGGCCCGGAACTTCAATC
Source organism: Bacteroidota bacterium (assembly GCA_039194925.1). Taxonomy (GTDB): domain Bacteria; phylum Bacteroidota; class Bacteroidia; order Chitinophagales; family Saprospiraceae; genus CAJXUU01. The sequence goes on along the minus strand of JBCCVV010000013.1, from coordinate 12,348 downwards.
GTTTATGTTTCGAAGAATCTGTTTTCGATAAGATTTCATCGCGTAGATAGTCACTTTTTAAACTGGAGAATACCCATAATTCCATTCCAGGATTCAAATGTTTCAGTATTCCGGTAGCCGTTCCTCCTGTGCCGGAAGACACCATTACAACATCAACATTCAATTTATTTATTTCATCCGCCAATTCTTGGAGTCCTTTATAAGCTTTTGGATTGGAGCCACCTTCTGGTACAAGGTAATAATTGATATAATCCGCTATAATAGATCTAACCGCATCACTATTTTCTTTTTCTCGATAACTTTGGCGATCAATAAATTTCAATTGCATTCCACAAGACTGAGCAAATTGGAGTGTGGGATTCTGCTCATCATATTCTCCTCGAATTATGCCTACGGACTTCAAATTCAATGTACGACAAGCGGCAGCTGTTGCATGTATATGATTCGAAAAGGCACCTCCAAATGTAATTATGGTGTCACGACCCATTTTTTTGGCTTCGATGAGATTGTACTTCAATTTTCGCCACTTATTGCCAGATACATGAGGATGAATAAGGTCCTCTCTCTTTACGAATAGATTAATTTCATTTTCAACCAAAAAAGAATGATCTACTTTTTCAATTGGGCTTGGAATATTTATGTTGAACAGATCCAATTTTAGAAAACCGGTTTTTAAATCTCCGCAACCAATTCACTTGCCTGCTTGATCGCGCGCTTTGCATCCAGTTGAGCAGCTTCGTCCGCACCACCAATTAAATGTACGGTCTGACCTTCTGCTACAAGAGTATCGTATAAATCTCTCAATGGTTCCTGGCCCGCACAGATCACTACATGTTCTACGGGAAGAATTTGATCTTCATCATTGATGGAAATATGAAAACCGTCCTGATCAAATTTTTTGTAGGTGACGTTGGCCAGATGTTTTACACCTTTCATGATCAAACTAGCTCGGTGAATCCAACCCGTGGTTCTACCCAAACCTTTCCCATGTTTTCCGCCGGATCGTTTAAGAAGATACACTTCACGTGGAGAAGGTATTGGTTGTGGGCCATCCGCCAGAGAACCTCCTTTGGCATAAGTCATATCGACGCCCCATTCTTTCATGTAGGCCTCGATATCCATACTTGGAGCCTTGTGATCTTTACTATGAGTTAAGAATTCTGCAGTATCATATCCAATTCCACCTGCCCCTACGATTGCTACACTTTTGCCCACTGGCTTATTATGGTACAATACATCGGCATAACTCAACACATTTGGATGGTCGGCTCCTTCAAAGTCGACTCGTCTTGGAGATACCCCAGTCGCCAATATGATTTCATCAAAAGATTGATCGATGAGTTCTGCAGCGGTTACTTTTTTATTTAATTGTAAATCAACACCATGTTTTTTGATCATTGTGTTGTAGTATCGTATGGTATGTGCATATTCCTCCTTTCCGGGGATAACTTTAGCCATATTGAATTGACCCCCTATTTCCGGTGCGGCTTCATATAATGTAACATCATGACCGCGTTCTGCTGCAATCGTTGAAGCGGCTAAGCCAGCGGGTCCTGCCCCTACCACGGCTATTTTTTTCTTGTTTTCTGTTGATTGAAAATTAAGCAAGGTTTCATGGCAAGCTCTCGGATTGACAATACAAGAACTCAACATCATGTTAAAGGTATGGTCCAAACAAGCTTGATTGCATGCGATACATGTGTTGATCTCATCTGCTCGATTTTCCATTGCTTTTAGTACAAGATCAGCATCTGCAAGGAAGGGACGAGCCATGGAAACCATATCGGCACATCCGTCCTGTAATACTTGTTCGGCAATATCTGGCATATTAATTCTATTCGTAGTGATGAGCGGGATATTCACATCTCCCATTAGCCGTTTTGTTACCCAGGCAAATCCACCCTTTGGCACCACCGTACCAATGGTAGGAATGCGTGCTTCGTGCCATCCTATACCCGTATTGATAATCGTCGCTCCTGCTTTTTCGATTTCTTTGGCCAGTTGTACTACTTCCTCCCATGTACTTCCCCCTTCTACCAGATCGAGCATCGAAAGGCGATAAATTATGATGAAATTCTCACCGACTGCTTCTCTGGTTTGTTTGACAATTTCTACCGGTAATTTGATGCGGTTTTCATATGAACCTCCCCATTCGTCTTCTCTGTGATTGGTTCGTTTTACGATGAATTGGTTGATCAGGTATCCTTCTGAACCCATTATCTCGACACCATCATATCCTGCAGATTGAGCCAGTAATGCGCAATTTTTATAATCTGTAATCGTCTGCCATACTTCTTCCGATTCCAGTGCCCGGGGCTTGAATGGTGTGATCGGAGATTGGATGGCAGATGGTCCTACCCCTTTTGGATGGTAGGCATATCTTCCGGAATGAAGGATCTGCATACATATCTTTCCTCCTTCTTTATGTACAGCTTCAGTAATTTTTTTGTGTTGCTCCGCTTCTTCTTCGGTAGTCAATTTGGCCGCTCCCATTCCTACGGACCCTTCCAGATTTGGTGCTATACCACCCGTAACGATGAGTCCCACTTGTCCTCTGGCGCGTTCGGCATAATATACCGCAGCGCGATCAAATCCACCGGGGATTTCTTCCAGGTTGGTGTGCATGGATCCCATTAAAACTCGATTCTTCAGCGTCGTAAATCCCAAATCCAACGGGGACAACATTTTATCGTACATATCATTTTTTTAACTCTGAGTAAAGTTATAAAATTTAGAGAATGAAATTCTAAAAATTGAAAATTGAAAATTGAAGATTCAAAATTGAAAATTAACTTGAGTTTTTATTTTAAATTCTTTAATTTTCAAATGCCAATTATACAACTCAATTTAAACAATCATGCCAAATCTCATTCATGACAAGACTTATCGTTTTGCATTAAAAATTATTTATCTCGTAAATTTTCTGCAAAAAGAAAAGAAAGAGTTTGTCTTGTCCAAACAGTTATTAAGGAGTGGAACAGCCCCCGGAGCTTTAGTTCGTGAAGCAGAGCATGCCCAATCTAAAAAGGATTTTATCCATAAGATGTCAATAGGGTTGAAGGAAATAAATGAGACCAACTATTGGTTAAATTTATTGAAAGATTCAAGCTTAATAGAAGAGGAGAAATTTATTCCTATTCACCAAGATTGCTTAGAAATTTTAAGAATTATGGCAAAAATTGTCAAAACAAGCAAAGAAAACTTGAAAATCGCCACAGAAAAAGCTTAATGCTAAGTTTTCACACTTTCAATTTTCAATTTTTCACTTTCAATTATTAAATAAATATTTTTTAAATCTACGCAAAATAATTGCGCACATCATTCTCACCTTTGTGTTATCAATTCATACAAAGGGTATGATGAAATAAAAGTTCTTTGAAAAGTGCACATGATCAGAAATGACATGTGATCAAAATAAAATCGTCTTTTCGATGAGAAGGCGGGGCGGCTTATCGTCCATAGATAAACTTGGTAACAAGGATAAATCTTTCAGAAAATGGACTCTGGAGGAGACTTATTCTCGAAAGAGGATTAGTACATGTAAGCAAGCGACTAATGCAGAGTATTCCTTTTCAGGGGCGACCGCCGAGAATGGGAAGATTATGTAACTGAATAAAAAGGTTTGAGGTGGAGACATCAATAAAGAAAGTCGTAGTAAAGGGTAATAACAACAGCTATCCTCTGTTTTAGTGCGCTTTGCAGTTGGAAAGCCATCCGTTTGGAAACAAATCGATGGTCTTGCACAACGGTAGGTCGGGAGACCTGCAAGGAGAAGGTTGGTATTCTGTAGGCTAAAATCTACGGAGCCATTTCCAAAGCCCTTCTTCTATCCATAAACCATTATGTTATTTTTTCACAATAATTGTAATATTAAAGCAAAAGACTTTGGACATTGCAGCAGCTAGTAGTTGCCTAAACCCATTGAAAAATATGGGATGTTGGAGGCCGCAAATCTCTTGCATACAGTAGACAATCTATCAGTGCCGCTCTGAGGAGCCGCCTGTTAAGGGTGGGGGAGCCAACCCCTGTAGTTGCAAAGCGCGACAGCGAGTCGCTATGCAAGCCCGGTTTAAGTCTGCCGAACAGCTGCAATGCAATAGGCATCGAATATGTACGATGAACTAGCGATAGGGATTCGTGGAAAACGAAGGAAGGCGAGAGCTATAATCTTCGGAAAGCATATTCAATGATCGTGGTATTCCCAAACGATCAATTTTTAAAACTTATAATTAAAAAGAAACACCAAAACCAATATATAGGATTTCTGGCCAGGCAACGCCCATTCTTATAACGGCCCCCTTTTTAGGGTACTGCACCCTCCATCCAAGGGTAGCATTAAGTGGAAAATCATTTAAACCATCATCAGTATAATAGCTGGGGCCAACTCCCAATTCCAGGTAACTCCCTCCTTTTCCAACCAAAATACCATATTGTGCTGATATAAAATATGTTGAGCTACCGGACGTACCTTGTGTTCCATAACCTACTTTGATATATCGGGCTAAGAGTTTTTCAGACTTTAGTCGTTGAGTTAAAATTCGTTCATAATAACCTGCGGCAGATGCAGCAAATCCAACATAGCCAACATTCCCGTAGACGGCATTTCGGTTTAACTTGAAATTCAATGAATCAACTTGACAATGAAGTGTCTTAGAGGGTCCAATAATTGCAATTAGTAGAATTATGACTATATGTCCAGTTTTTTTCAAAAATCGTTGTCTTTGATTTAGCAATATTTTTTTTGACATAAAAAATGCCTTTCTAATAAATACTAAACGAGACACATTTGGTAAATGTCCCCAAGAAAGTTATTGTTGAAATTCAAAACACCCAAGATCCGGCATATTATCCCTACTATTATCCAAAATGTCTTCCAATACCAAACCATCAAAAAATCCCTTATCGATAGCAATGGACATGGTGTCCAGGCTGTAATCATTATTTTGAAGATCTAAGAAAAGCGTATCGTTAAACGAAAGATTAAAGCAGTTTTCACAATTGTCAAAGAAATTGGGGAATTGATCTGGTTCCAAAATATCTTCTACAGTCACCGCGCAATTTTGGAAGTTGTAATTAAACAAATCGGGTTCAGTACCGTCAGTCCAATCAATCGGAAAAATTTCATCGGATTCATTGCCGGCAAAAATACAGTTGGCAAAATTGACATTTAATGGGGCTACAAATACTTCTTCTTGACAAAACGGAGGATCAGTACATCTGAAATTATCAAATCTTACGGCAGAACTTTGATTGCCGTAGCTTGCAAAGGTGCAATGATTGAAATTGTAATTTCCGCCGTAAGTCAATAAGGCACAATTTTGACCGTTTTCGTAGATTAATGTATTGGTGGCATCAATCGTACCTAGCACACCAATGAGTCCCGCTGAAGTTGTGTTGGAGATGGAGCAAGATTCCAGTGACAATTGAGCTGCGCTATCAACACGCATTCCAACTGTAGAGTTTTTTAGATTTACATGTTCCATTCGATTGCCAACACTGCCAGAAGTGAAGAGAATTCCAACCCACTGACCCGGAATGTCATCAAATGATTGTTCCAGCCGTGAGCCCTGAAAAGTCACAGGTTCGGATACCGTTCCGTTGGCGGTTATTTTACCATTTTCCAATACTACTAAAAATCCATCATTGTAAATCAGTGTATCCTGACGAACTACTCCTCCATGGACATAGATATCCGTACCTGGGGGCAAAATAAGTTCGCAACTGTCAATGAAGAGTACACCATAGATCACATATGGTTTGGGATCGTCCCAGGTCTCCGTTTGAAAATCACAAGTCAACAGGCTTAAGATTCCTTTTCTTTTTCTACCTGGAATATAATTGGCATTTTGCCCCCATGCCTCCAAAAGAATATCTTTTTCAGAACCATTAGAGGAAATTGCAAGCATCTCTTCGAAAATAAACGGGCTAATGCTTAACGGCTGGTCGGGATCTACGGTTACATCTACAAAGACATAAATACTGTCATTCCCCTTGATGAATACGTCTTTGACCTCGTGTCCCGAAACTCCATCTACATTCATCCTGAATTTTGATCCTTGACCATTTAACAGCCTTACATCTACTGTAATATCTTCAAGTTCGTTGTTATAAATTTTGAAAAATCGAGTGGCTGAACCAATGGTAGTAAAAACGGTGTCGAAAGTCAATGTATCCAGAGAAGTGGTAATGGCAGGGTTTGTCCCTTCGAACGTCGTATCCTTTTGACATGCATTGAAAATGATTGCGAAAAGAATTGAAAAAAGAATGAGATAACTCCGATTAGACATCAACGATTGTTAGTTCAAAATTTAAAACGTGCAAAGCTAATGGAAAAGTGCGAACTAGTTGTTGGATTTGAAAAAATTAGACGTTGGGCAGACTTCAAGACTCTTTTTATACTTTTGCTACTTTACATCGCTTATGCAATAGACTCTTCCACTTGCGCCAGGATCATTTCATCAAAAGAAAGAACAGTTGAAAATCCTTTTTCTTCAAAATAAGCTCTGGTCTCAACAGAAGTTTTGTTGGAAGCCGCCAAAACAAAATCACCACCCCAGGCACCTAAAGATTTGATAGCGCCCCAATAGTCGCTGAAGTGAAGATCTTTCACTTTTTGGAAGCCTGTGTGATGCGAGATTACTTCTTCGTGTTTCTCCATTAGACTGGAGAATGTTTTGAGGTCTCTGGCGGTGGACATTTCTTTAGAGATATCCGTAATTGTGCTAACTAAGGTTTTTCGATTTTTGACGGCCTTGAGGTAAGATTTAATGCCCAAGTCCGAATCCTGTTTTTTATTCAGGTAAACGAAGTACAAATTTTTTGCGAATGAAGGATTAAAATCAACGGGTGTATAACTGACTTCTTCATCGTTGGCATAATACATAATGGGCTGTCCTGCACTTGAACACGCTACATCATAGCCAGATCCATGATCAACCTTGAAATACAACATTAACGAATTGATATCGGCCCATTGCCCCATCAATGCAAACAATGTAGAACTGGAGCCCAATCCCCATTCGATAGGAAACTCTAATTGCGTCTCAACTTTAAAACCATTCCATTTGGAAAGAAATTCGGAATTGAGGCGTACTGCATTTTTTAGTACTTTTTGCAATTTGTCACTTACATCCTGATTGGTGGTATTTACAGCAGAAAAGTCATAAAGAGAAATATGACTGTTGAACCATGAATTGCCATCTTTGTCCAGGCATTCCCAAATTAGATCTGATCCACGAGAATTTTTGACTAGCATTTTTTGGCCAAAACGGGTAGGTAACGCCAATGCATGTGCGCCATCAAGGACAGCATACTCGCCTGCAATTAATAACTTCCCGTGAGCGTAAAATTCCTTTTTGATATGTCGATGGGTTTTGCTAGTACGTTCTATTCTCTAGGCGAAAGTAAAAACAATAAAAGATATATAGAACAAATTCTTATATAAATAATTCTAATATGTTGATTTTTTGGGTTATTGGCATGATTTAGTTGATGAGAAGTCATTTGGATGTTATTTTACATTTGGTTCTTTGACATAATTGAAAATAAAATTAGACGCTTTCGATTGGCACATTATATTTGCACCATGGAGCAAAAGACGATAATAATCGGCAGTCGAGGAAGTGATCTGGCACTTTGGCAAGCGCATTATCTGCAGGATCAATTGAAAGCCCATGGGCATGAAAGTGAGATCAAAATCATAAAAACCAAAGGAGATAAAATCCAACATTTAAGCTTCGATAAAATTGAAGGTAAAGGATTTTTTACCAAAGAAATTGAAGATCAATTGTTGGATGGGAGTGTTGATGTTGCAGTACATTCTATGAAAGATTTACCTACAACAAGTCCTGTAGGTTTGAGGATTGCGGCCACATCTTATCGTGAAGATCCTTCGGATACGCTATTGATTCAGGACGATTCTTTTGATTCAAAAGCCATCCTTAAAGTAAAAGAAGGAACGATCATTGGTACGTCATCGGCGCGGCGAAAAGCTCAATTGATCGATTTCAATTCGTCTATAAAGACGGAGGATATTAGAGGAAATGTACCTACAAGAATTCAAAAATTAAGAGAGGGTCAATTTGGTGCTATTGTGCTTGCTACGGCAGGATTGAACAGGCTTCAATTGGATGTTTCAGATTTACATGTGGTGCCGTTGCATCCACGGGAATTTGTACCTGCACCTGCTCAAGGCGTTCTGGCTTATCAGACACGAACTGATGATATGGAGATGCGTAAAATTATTGGTCATATCGGAAATCGTGAAGTCGCTTATTGCACTAATGTAGAACGGAAAGTTCTTCAGATGATGGATGGAGGGTGCCACTTGCCTTTGGGCGTATATTGCGAAAGAGACCAAAAGGGTAATTATCATACCTGGGCGGCCATGGCAGAGGGTATGGACAGACCAGTGAGACGTTGTAAAATCTCTCAAAGTACATATGCCGGTTTAGCCGAAGAGATCTATAACAATCTGCAATCTCAATTTAATCAATAACGAAGGTAATTTTAAAACATGAAGTACTTAGTTTTCGATGCATCAGCCATAGGCAAGCCAAAAGATTATAAGGCTCCGTTCACAGATACATTTAGCTGGCCAAGATTAATTCACCTGTCATGGATAATGTTGAACGATGAATTCAAACCTATTGCGGATTACGACTGTGTTGTAAAACCGGAAGGATTTGCGATCGATCACCACATCGAAAAATATGCGCGTCTTGATCAGGAAGAAATTGCGCAGAAAGGGGAGAAACTGGAAGATATTTTCAATCAGTTTACCAAAAGTGTGGAAGAAGCCGATTATCTGATTGCGCACAATATGAATGTGAATGAAAATGTAATCGCTGCAGAATATATGCGGAAGAATATGCATCCACCGCTTTTTGTCAAAGATCGATTGTGTCTAATGCAAGAAGCTACCTGGTACTGCAAATTGCCGGGAAAAGGAGGAGGATACAAATGGCCTACTTTACAGGAGTTGTACACGATTCTCTTCCATCAGCGATACACGCCTGCCAATAATGCTCGAGCTGATGTGATCGCTGCCGCCAGAAGCTTTATCATGTTGATGAAAAAAGGAGAATTGGCCGATTTTTTTGATGAAGATTAAAAGATCATTCTCGATTCTATAAAAAATATTGGTGCTTTTTTCGGCTGCGCTTGAAGGGATAATTCTCTTGGTACCTTCTCCGAAAAACTCGGTGTAGTAAATCTCTGCATCCCAATTCTCTGTGTTCTCCAGCGCCTTCTCCATGCTTCTCCGCGTAACAACCTCCGTGCCCTCACCCCTTCCTCATAATCATCAATCCATCCCGCAAAGGCAACAATAGCGTTGATACTCTATTATCATCCTTAACTTTATTATTAAATAACCGCAGCGATTCAGACGTGGCATCCTTACTTCCATCGATCACCTTCCCATCCCATAAGACATTATCAGCCAGAATGATCCCTCCTTCATTTACTTGTTCGATCACCTGATCATAATAAAAGGCATAGTCTTTTTTCTTGGCATCAATAAAGACCAAATCATAGGTTTGATCCAGTTTTGGAATGATCTCTTTTGCATCACCGATCAAGGATGTTACTTTCTCTCTGATGCCAGCCAATTTAAAATACTTGTCAGAAAGGTAGTTCAATTCTGGATTGACTTCAATAGTTGTGATGTGTCCGTTTTTTGCAAGACCTTCTGCCATACAGATCGTTGCATACCCTGTAAATGTCCCAATTTCCAAGATTTGTTTTGGAGCGAGTAATTGACTCAAAAGGCTTAGAAACCGACCTTGAATAGGGCCCGATGCCATACGAGGAGCCATGGTTTTGATGTGTGTCTCGCGATATAGATTATACAATATCTCACCTTGATCTTCAGAAACTTTTTCGCAATATGCATATATTGCTCTTAAGATATTTTCGTCTATCATACCGTTGCTCTAAATCTTTTTTTCAAATACGGATACGACATTACTATTGCAAGAATAATGCCTCCACCGATATAGAAATTGGTCGTTAGCTGTTCGTACTCTTTTAAGATAGCGGCAGCCAATAAAATGCCATATAATGGTTCCAAATTGATGACTAGATTTGTAGCGAATGCGGTAAGATGCTTAAGAGCTCGTAAGGATAGTATGTAGGCCAGGGTGGTGCACAGCAGTGAAAGAATGATAATGTACATCCAATCCTGCCATCGAGATGGAATAAAATGGCTCAAATCAATAAATGAATACCCAACACCAAAAAGAATTGAAATAAAAATCCAGGCGCTACCCAATTCTACAAATGTGATAATGTATGGATTGCTATCGTCCACATATTTTTTATTCAAGGTGCCAAATAATGCTGCGAAAAATGCTGCGGCAAATCCTACTATCAATCCCGTGATCATTGAGAAATCGATACTTCGTGCCACCAAAATCATTCCTGGGATAATGAGGAGTCCCAAAATAATTTCTAAAGGATCGATTTTTCGTTTCATGATCCAGGGCTCCAATAATGAGGTAAATACAGAGGTTGTAGCCATGGCGATCAATGCAATGGAGGCGTTGGCCAGTTTAATCGACCCATAAAAACATATCCAGTGGATTGCTACTAAACACCCAATTCCGATAAGGGGAATAGCAATGGACTTTTTTAAGGAAATAAGATCTTTCCCGAATCGAATAAAAAAGAGCAACGAAGCACTCGTAATGAGCACTCTCCACCATACCAGAATAACCGCAGGCAATTGAATCAAGTCACCCAGGATTGCGGTGAGCCCGTATAAAAGTACAGCAATGTGGAGTTCGATATACGATCGCCTTTCGTTTTGCATGCAGTTTGGGTTGGTGTGCTGAATTAGGGAAATCTATCCTCGGGTCAATAGTACGACAATATATCTCGGCTACTAATCAGATGCCTTAAAATTTGTAATGTAAGCCGTTCTTTATTTGATAGTTGATCGTGGGGATATCTACAGGCGGACGAGAATCATACAAAAAACTAAAGACTGTAGTAAACTTTAGATTTTTGGTAATTCCAAAATTCAATACGGTATTGTTGGCGATTCGATAGTCTTTGAACTCGGCCAATTTAGGTTGTGCATAGGTCGTGTTTCGAAATGTAATGGTTTTGACGGGTGCCAGGGTAAAGGTGAAATAGCTACTCAGCCGATTGTCTTTATTGAGCTCGTCAGGATCATTTACCTCTTCGTATTCGTACATGTAGGCGATACCCCAATAGATTTTTGCCGTTTCGAATTGTGAGAGTTTGAATCGTAAGCCTATGCCATTTAGTACCCTTCGTTCGATTTTCGTTACCGAATTGTATTGGATTTGCGTGAAAAGTTCACCTCTTATTACTTTACTCAACTTACGATTGAATCTGAAATGACCAAAACCGCTATTGTTGAAACTTTCTCCCCCAGCATTTACAATTTGAAAATCTCCAACGAGAAGATAGAGGTTTTTATCTGTTTTGTATTGAACTTGTCCGGAGATATCGGCAGCCACAAACGATTGTGTAAACCTGGCTGCAGCGAGAGAAATACCCATTTTGCCTGAAAATCCTGTGGTATCCGTCGCTATCCTTTTGCTTTCCATATTTACGATTTGGCCTTCCGATAAAGGCAGGAAAGCCATAAGGCAAAAGGCGAGAAAGATTGAATTTTTCATGCGATATGAATTCAGGGTATAGGATTAAGGTTATCAACCGCAAGAAATGGACCAATTTGAGACTAAACTTTTTTAAAAAGCTTTAAGAATGAATCTATTCTATGTCCACCACGTTAAGCGTTGCTCCTGATTCTATGGTCAAAGTAGCATCATCAAGGACATTCAAGATCTGACAACTTGCTATTGAATCTTGCTCTACAATTGTAATGTTGCCCGGAGGAATAATGACATAACTACTATCAACTGGAACCATATTGTTCTTCCAATTATCTGGATTGTGCCAGTAACTATCAGAAGAGTTGCCTGTTATGCTGGAAGTAGGGATAATTTCAAAAATGCTTAATAAACCCTGGCAATCATATTGGATTTCTAATATTCCATTGCAACCTATATCGTTGTTATAAATATTCGAATTTCCGTCATCGCTGAAGTATTGACAAATACTTAAATAATTGCAGATCGTGAGTCCAGGATTTTCAATTATTTCAAGATTATTCATATTCTTTATATCAACATATTCCAGAGATGATATATCTGTAAGTAGATTGTTAAACCTGATAGTCAAAGTGTTACCTATCGTCTTTAGGCTATCCAAACCATTCAGATTTGTTAAGTTATTGCAACTCTCCAGATAAACATAATTTGCATAATCTAAATTTGACAAAGCACTGATATCGTTCAATGCATTTAATCCATC